>SLIZ01000104.1 GCA_007135395.1 Wenzhouxiangellaceae bacterium
CCCATGGCCTTTTTCCGGGCCTCGGCGCGGATCTCGGCATCATCCGGCGGTGCCGGGATCAGGATGTGGGAGACCTCGTGCTCGTCGGCGGTTCGCATGCTCGCCTGGTTGGATTCGTAATAGCGCAGGCAGTCGGCCTGGGCCGGTTCCGGAATGTCCACCTGGGCATCGATCAGCTTGCGGATTCTTGCTTCCTCATCGGTCTCCCCATCCATCCGGTCACTGCCGTCCAGGCCCTGCCGGTCGGCTTCTGCCAGCAGCAGCTCGCGTACCACCAGAGCCCGTGCAGCCCGCCGGCGGGCCTCGTTCAGGGTAGGAGCCGGGTGATACTGTATCTCCCGGTTGATTTCCTCGCCGTCGATGAGCCGGTCATTGACCCGGATGGGCGGTGGCGAAGGTGTAGTGCCTGTCTGTTCAGTGCTCATGGATTACTGCTCCCGTACAACCTGGTAGCGACGGCGGGTGTAGGCCCACGGCCAGCTCCAGATATGAACCAGCCGGCTGAAGGGGAAGGCGGTGAACATCAAAAGGCCCAGGAAGATGTGGGACTTGTAAATCCAGTGGACGTCCAGGATGAACTCGTGAGCGCCGCCCCGGAAGGTCACGATATGCTGGGCCCAATAGGCCAGTTGCTGCATCACCGCACCGTCCAGATGGCCAGTGGAGACAAAGATTGTGCAAAGGCCGGTGACCAGTTGCAACCAGAGCAGCACAATGATGAAGGTATCCATGGCCGCACTGTTGGCCCGGACCCGGGCGTTGAACAACCGGCGCAGCATCAGGTAGGTCAGCCCGGCAAAGCAGATGATCCCGAAAAACCCGCCGGCCACGATGGCCAGCATTTGTTTGGTGGCCGGGCTCATCCCCAGGCCTTCATACAGCCAGGTGGGCGTGAGCAGGCCGAACAGGTGGCCGAAAAACAGCAACAGGATACCCACGTGAAAGGCAATGGACGCCCATCGAAAACCCGGGGTAGAGGTAAAGGTCTGGCTGGACATGGCCCGCCAGGTGTACTGGCCCCGTTCGAAGCGAAGCAGGGAGCCGAAGATGAACACCGTCCCGGCAATATACGGGAAGACCCCGAAAATGAACTGGTTGATGTAATTCTCCATGGCTTGATTACCTCTGGCTGCGGGCAGCGCTTGATCCGGCTGCCGGTTGTTCGTCGGTGACCCGTACCGGAATGGCCCCGGTATTGGCCGGTGGCGTGGTGGCACCACCGCATCCGCCGGCCGGGTCGGAATTGCCCAGGAAGGTGACCTGCTCTTCTTCCCAGATCTCGTCCATCTTCTCGATCGTTTCGTCGGGCCCTTCGGTTGCCGCGGTCTTTCTCAGTTCATCGGCTTCCTCCGGGCTGCCGGCGATGGCCTCCAGGGCCTCGAACAGCACGCAGTAATCCGAGCCCCGTTCCCGCAGGCGGGCACCGATCAGGACCACCACGCCCATGGCATCGCCGAGCAGTTCCTCGACTTCTGGCTGCGGACGTGTGGAAAGGTATTCCAGCATCAGGGGAAGGTGGTCGGGCAACTCGTGGGCGTCCAGGTAAAGACCGGCGGACTTGTAAAGCTCCATCAGGTCGACCATGGCCTGGCCCCGGTCCCGGGACTCGCCGTGGACATGCTCGAACAGGTGCAGCGACAGGGCCCGGCCCCGGTCGAAAAGGGCCACGTATTCTTCCTGCATCTCCAGCACGGATTGCCGGTCCAGGGTGTCGACAAAACCCACCAGCCGGTCTGCAAGCGCCTTGTCCAGCAGGGATCCTTCGGCCAGCACGTCCCGGATTTCGCCCAGGGCGGCCTTGAGATCTTCGGTGGGATAGTCCATCAGGCGGGCGATGGCCCGCAGGGTCAGGCCGCTCATGACCGCCTCCAGGTTGCATGCTCGGGTTCTTTCTGTTTCTGGGAGCTGCTCGCCTTTTCGACCCGGATGGGAAAAAATTTGCGCCGGGTGTTGGGCTTGCCGCCAAAGACATCCACATCGGATCCACCGCTGGTGTCGCAACCGCTCCCGAAGGTAAAGCCGCAGCCGCCCCGCTCGCTGGATCCGTCGTAGATGGAGTGGGCGTACTCGCGCTTGTTGGTGGGTATCACGAACCGGTCCTCGAAGTCGGCAATGGCCATGTAGCGGTACATGTCCTCGACCGTTTCCACATCAAGCCCGACCCGCTCAAGGACTTCGAGCCGTTCCTCCCCGTCCACGTGCCGCCCGCGCATGAACGCCCGCATGGCCAGCATTCTTTCCAGCGACTGGATGACCGGTTCTTCCTCGCCGGCAGTCAGCAGGTTGGCCAGGTACCGGACCGGGATACGCAATGCCTCCACGTCCGGGATTTCCCCGTTGTAGCCGATCTTGCCCGTCTCGGCAGCCGACTGGATCGGCGACAGGGGCGGGCAGTACCAGACCATGGGCAGGGTTCGATATTCCGGGTGCAGGGGAAAGGCGATCCTCCAGTCCACGGCCATCTTGTAGACCGGCGAGGCCTTGGCCGCTTCCAGCCAGTCGTCCGGGATGCCCTGTCTCCGGGCCTCGGCAATGATTTCCGGGTCGTGGGGGTCTAGAAAGATATCCAGCTGGGCTTCGTAGAGGTCCTGCTCGTTGGGCGTGTTGGCCGCCTCTTCGATGCGGTCTGCATCGTAGAGCAGGACGCCGAGGTATCGGATCCGGCCCACACAGGTTTCCGAGCACACGGTGGGTTGTCCGACCTCGATGCGCGGATAGCAGAAAGTACACTTTTCCGACTTGCCGGACTTCCAGTTATAGTAGATCTTCTTGTAGGGGCAGCCGGAAACACACATGCGCCATCCCCGGCACTTTTCCTGGTCAATCAGGACGATGCCGTCTTCCTCGCGCTTGTAGATGGCCCCGGACGGGCAGGCGGCCACACAGGTCGGGTTGAGACAGTGCTCGCACAACCTGGGCAGGTACATCATGAAGGTGTTTTCGAACTGGCCGTAGATTTCCTTTTGCACACCCTCGAAGTTGTAATCCGCCGAACGGTGTTCGAACTCGGTACCGAGAATTTCCTCCCAGTTCGGCCCCCAGACGATCTTTTCCATCCGCTTGCCGGATATGGATGAACGGGGACGGGCAGTGGGCATGGTTTTGGCATCACCGGCAGATTGCAGGTGGTCGTAGTCGTAATCCCAGGGCTCGTAGTAGTCGTCGATGGACGGCATATCCGGGTTGGCGAAGATATTGGCCAGGATCCGCCAGCGCCCCCCCATCTTCGGCTGTAACCGGCCCTTGCTGTTGCGGATCCATCCACCGTTCCAGCGGTCCTGGCTTTCCCATTCCTTCGGGTAGCCGATGCCCGGCTTGGTTTCGACATTGTTGAACCATGCATACTCCATGCCTTCCCGGGAGGTCCACACGTTCTTGCAGGTCACCGAGCAGGTATGGCAGCCGATGCACTTGTCCAGGTTCAGTACTTTTCCGATTTGCGCTCGAATTCTCATCACGCGGTCTCCACTTGCATGGCATCACCGGCTGCCGGGCCATTCATCCAGTCGACCTTGTTCATCTTGCGGATAATGATGAACTCGTCCCGGTTGGCCCCGACGGTACCGTGATAGTTGAAGAAATAACTCTGCTGGGCATAGCCGCCGATCATGTGGGTGGGCTTGAGTACGGTTCGGGTCACCGAGTTGTGGATACCACCCCGCATGCCCGTGACTTCCGAGCCCGGTGTGTTCACGATCTTTTCCTGAGCGTGGTACATCATGGACATGCCCTCGGGTACCCGCTGGCTGACCACCGCCCGGGCGGTAATGGCCCCGTTGACGTTGTAGGCCTCGATCCAGTCGTTGTCCCGGATGTCGGCCTTGGCCGCATCGGTTTCCGACATCCACACAATGGGCCCGCCCCGGGACAGGGTGAGCATCAGCAGGTTGTCGGTATAGGTGCTGTGGATGCCCCACTTCTGGTGCGGGGTAATGAAGTTGAGCACGATCTCCGGGTTGCCGTTGTCCCGCTGGCCCTTGATGGGTGCGATGGTTTTCAGATCCACCGGCGGCTTGTATACGCAAAGCTGTTCGCCGAAGGCCCGCATCCACGCATGGTCCTGGTAGAACTGCTGGCGACCGGTAAGCGTGCGCCAGGGAATGAACTCGTTGATGTTGGTCCAGCCGGCGTTGTAGCAGACCTTTTCTGACTCGATTCCCGACCAGATGGGCGAGGAATAGATCTTGCGTGGCTGGGCGACCAGATCGTTGAAACGGATCTTTTCACTGGCATGACCGGCCACCAGGTGGGTATGGTTGCGCCCGGTGTTCTTGCCAAGCGACTGCCAGGATTTCATCGCCACCCGGCCGTTGGTCTCCGGGGCCAGCATGAGAATGGTCTCGCAGGCCTGACGGGCAGACTCGATGATGGGCCGGCCACCCTTGACGCCTTCCCCCCGGTGCCGGCCATTGAGATCTCCCAGGGCAGCGACTTCTTCCCGGGTATCCCATTGCATGCCCTTGCCCAGGTTGCCCAGCTCTTCCATCAGCCCGCCAAGGGAAGTGAACTTGTCGTAGGTGGACGGATAGTCCCGTTCGACGGTCACGATGTTGGGCATGGTCTTGCCCGGCACCGCTTCGCACTCACCCTTCTTCCAGTCGGCCACATCCAGTGCCTGGGCCAGTTCGCCGGCAGTGTCGTGAAGCAGGGGCACGGTGACCACGTCGGTCTCGGTTCCCAGGTGGCCGGTTACCAGTTCGGAGAACTTGCGGGCGATGCCCTTGTAGATGTCCCAGTCCGACCGGGACTCCCAGGCCGGGTCCACCGCTGCGGTCAGCGGATGGATGAACGGGTGCATGTCCGAGGTGTTCATGTCGTCCTTTTCATACCAGGTGGCAGTGGGCAGAACGATGTCGGAGTACATGCAGGTCGTCGACATGCGGAAATCCAGGGTGACCAGAAGATCCAGCTTGCCCCGGGCAGCCTCGCGCCACTTGACCTCCCTGGGGTGCCGGTCCCGTTCGTCGCCCAGGTCCTTGCCCTGGATGCCGTTCTCGGTTCCCAGCAGGTAGCGCAGGAAGTACTCGTGGCCCTTGCCCGATGAGCCAAGCAGGTTGGACCGCCACACGAACAGGTTGCGCGGGAAGTTGACCGGGTTGTCCGGGTCCTCGCAGGCAAATCCCAGTTCGCCGGACTTGAGCTGATCGACCACGTAGTCCTTCGGATCCTTGCCCGCCGCTTTTGCCTCCCGGCCGATGGTCAGGGGGTTTGCCGCCAGCTGGGGTGCCGAGGGAAGCCAGCCCATGCGTTCGGCACGGACGTTGTAGTCGATCATGGCCGCGTCCCAGTCCTTCGGGTTGGCCAGGGGGGAAAGAATCTCCGAGACCTCGAGTTTCTCGTAGCGCCACTGGCTGGTGTGGTTGTAGAAAAACGAGGTGGAATTCATCTGCCGTGGCGGACGGTGCCAGTCCAGGGCAAAGGCCAGCGGAGTCCAGCCGGACTGGGGCCGGAGCTTTTCCTGACCCACGTAATGGGCCCAGCCGCCACCGGAGACCCCGATGCAGCCGCACATCATCAGCATCTTGATGACGCCGCGGTAGTTCATGTCCATGTGGTACCAGTGGTTCATGGCCGCGCCGATGACGATCATGGACTTGCCCTGGGTCTTGTGGGCGTTTTCGGCAAACTGCCGGGCCACGGTGATGACCTTCTCACGGGGCACCCCGGTGATGCGCTCCTGCCAGGCCGGGGTATAGGGCACATCATCGTCGTAACTGGATGCCACGTTGTCGCCACCAAGGCCCCGGTCGATGCCGTAGTTGGCAACCATCAGGTCAAACACCGTGGCCACCTTCACCGTTGTTCCATCGGCCAGTTTCATGTGGCGGATGGGTACATTGCGGCGCTGGATCGGATCGTGCTCGGTCTGTGCCCAGTGGTCGTTGCCGCCACCGCCGAAGTAGGGGAAGGACACGGGAAGTATCTCGTCGCTGGACTCGACCTGGCTCAGTCCGAGGCGCACATCGTGGCCGTCGGCATCCTTGTCTTCCAGGTTCCAGCGCTTGTCGATCTCGCCCCAGCGAAAGCCGATGGACCCCCTGGGTACCACGAGCCGGTCCCGGTCGGCGTCGAAGGCCAGGGTCTTCCATTCCGGGTTGTTCTTCTGGCCCAGGTTGTTGTCGATGTCCGAGGCCCGCAGGTAGCGCCCGGGAACCAGCTGGCCGTCGTCACGTTCTTCCAGGAGTACCAGCTTGGGCAGGTCGGTATAGCGGCGGACATAGTCATCGAAGTATTCGCTCTTGCCTTCGACATGCCACTCCTTGAGGATCACGTGGCCGAACGCCATGGCCAGGGCCGAATCGGTGCCCTGTTTCGGGTTGAGCCAGATATCACCGAACTTGGAGGCTTCCGAATAGTCCGGGGTCACGGTTACCGTCTTGGTGCCCCGGTACCGGGCTTCGGTCATGAAGTGTGCGTCCGGGGTGCGGGTCTGGGGAACGTTGGAGCCCCACATCATCAGGAAGGTGGAGTTGAACCAGTCAGCTGATTCGGGCACGTCGGTTTGCTCACCCCAGGTCTGGGGCGAGGCCGGCGGCAGGTCGCAGTACCAATCGTAGAAGCTCATGCAGGTCCCGCCGATCAGCGACAGGTAGCGGGTTCCCGCAGCATAGGAAACCATGGACATGGCCGGGATGGGTGAGAAGCCGATAATCCGGTCTGGTCCCCATTGCTTGGCGGTGTGCACATTGGCCGCGGCGATGATCTCGTTGACTTCCTCCCAGTTGGCCCGGACAAAGCCGCCCAGCCCCCGGCGAGCCTTGTAGCTGGTCGCCTTTTCCGAATCATCCTGGATGGCCTTCCAGGCCTCGACCGGATCATCGTGCTCGCTGCGCGCCTGGCGCCACAATTCGATAAGCCGACGCCGGACCATCGGATATTTCACCCGGTTGGCGCTGTAGATATACCAGGAAAAGCTGGCACCCCGGGCGCAGCCCCGGGGTTCGTGATTGGGCAGGCCCGGACGGGTTCGGGGATAGTCGGTCTGCTGGGTCTCCCAGGTGACCAGGCCATTCTTGACGTAAATCTTCCAGGAGCACGAACCGGTGCAGTTGACCCCGTGGGTAGACCGGACCACCTTGTCGTGCTGCCAGCGCTGGCGATAGGAATCCTCCCAGCGGCGGGACTGATCCGTGGTCACCCCGTGATTGTCGGAAAACTGGTCCTTTTCCCGTCGGAAATAGGCCAATTGATTGAGAAAGTAACTCATGTTTCAGCTCCTGTCGGGTCTGTGCCCGGACTCACCTTGTTCATACCTTGAAAGGGGCGGTTGTTGAATTTCTTGTGTTCCATGAATCGATTCAGGGATTCCGGATTTCGGCGTTGCGGCGCAGGTAGAACCACCAGTTGACCACCAGGCACAACGCGTAGAAGGCGGCAAAGCCGTACATGGCATATTGCGGATTGCCCGCCTCGATCTGTTCACCCATCACCCGGGGTGCGATAAACGCTCCGTAGGCAGCGATGGCCGAAGTCCAGCCCAGTACCGGCCCCTTGGTCGAGGCATCGAAGATCACGCCGATGGACCGGAAGGTGGAACCATTGCCGATCCCACTGGCTGCAAAAAGCACGATGAAAAGCCCCAGGAACGGCCAGAACCAGGCATTGGGGTCTTCGCTGTAGTAGGCCTGCATCATGACCCAGCCTGCAGCAATCGAAGCCACGACCATGACCGCCGAGATGACCTGGGTGACGATCGATCCGCCTACCTTGTCGGAGACCCATCCGCCAACCGGCCGAATGGCCGCACCGACCAGGGGGCCGATCCAGGCATAGGTCATGGCGCTGGGTGCCTGGGGGTTGGCAATGCGTTCCCCGTCTTCCATCATCCTTCCGAAGATCACTTCGATGGAAAGGGGAAGGGCTGCAGAAAAGCCGATGAAGGAACCAAAGGTGGCAATGTAGAGCACCGTCATCGACCAGGTATGGCGGTTGGAAAAGATCCGGTACTGGTTCTTGACCATTCCACCGATCTTCCCGGGAAGCATGTACATCGCACCAAGGGTCAGGCCGATGATCAGCAGCAGGGCCACCCACACGTTCAGAAGGTCAAGGCCGACCGGGCGGGGGAGAAACAGGTAAAGCCCGATTGCCGCGGTAACAAATGCGAGGTTGTAAAGGCCGATGACCTTGGCCATGGCCACCAGCGGGTGGCCCGGTTCCGGGGTTACGGTTCGAAGATTGTTCATGCCGAACCAGGCCGCAGCGGTCAGCACGACGAGCACCAGCACGCCGAACAGAGCCGGGTTGTGCAACCAGGTATCTGTACCCTCGGGAATTCGGCCCATCATTGTGCCGCTGGCTCGCTCGAGCACCATGGAATCTCCGGACAGTGCGCCGAAGACGGCAGCAGTCATGACCAGCGGGATGAGTATCTGCATGCCGGTCACCCCCAGGTTGCCCAGGCCGGCATTCAGCCCGAGCGCAAGCCCCTGCTGGCGTTTCGGAAAGAAGCTGGAGATATTGGACATCGAGCAGGCAAAGTTGCCGCCACCCACTCCGGATAGAAGCGCCAGAAGCTGGAAGATCCAGAGGGGCGTGTCCTTGCTTTGCAGGGCGAAATAGGCACCGATGCACGGCACGATCATCAGTGCCGTGGTGCAGGCAATGGTATTGCGTCCGCCGGCGATCCGGATCATGAACGATGCGGGAATCCGGAGGGTGGCACCGGCCAGTCCGGCAATGGCAACCAGGGTGAACAGCTCCGTTTCAGTGAAGGGAAAACCCAGGTTGCTCATCTGGACCGTGATCATCCCCCACATCTGCCAGAAGCCGAAGGCTACCAGCAGGCAGGGGATGGAGATCCACAGGTTCCGGTTGGCAATCGATCGGCCCGTCTTGTCCCAGAAGGACGGGTCTTCGGGTTTCCATTCGTGCAGGTCGCGGTTCAGTGCCACTGCAGGCTCCTTGCTGTTCGATTTCCGGTGGAAGGCATCATGGGTTTCTCATCCTGGCCAGGATCACGAGCCTTGCCGGTCCGTGGGCTCGGAAACCATTTCCTGCCCCGGCGGTACGGCCTCGGGCAGATCGCGCAGCCGCTTGAGTCCCGGGTACTTCTTCCGTTCCATTCGCAGGATGGCGAAATGCATCCAGAGCATGCTGATTGCGACCATGACAAACAGGAACATGAACGGGGTGGTCCAGATGCCGGTCCAGTCGTTCAGGGCGCCGAAGGCAATCGGCAGAAAAAAGCCTCCAAGCCCGCCGATCATGCCCACCATGCCGCCAACCGACCCGACGTTATTGGGGTAGTAGACCGGGATGTGTTTGTAGACGGCCGCCTTGCCCAGGGACATGACAAAGCCCAGGACAAAGGCAATGACCGTAAACCCGATCACGCCGATGCCGATGTGGAACTCGATGGGTTCCCGGATACCCTCGACGGTGTAAGTAGTTGCCGGGTAGGACAGGATGAACAGGCAGACCAGGGACACTCCGAAGGTCCAGTACATGACCGCGCGGGCCCCGATCCGGTCCGACATCCAGCCGCCCAGAGCCCGGAACACGCTGGCCGACAGGGAATAGCTGGCCGCCAGTGTTCCGGCCGCGGCAATGGACATGCCGTACATGCCCGTGTAGTACCGCGGCAGCCAGGAAGCCAGGGCAACAAAGGCCCCGAACACGAAGAAGTAATACAGGCCGAAGCGCCAGACCTGCAGGTGGCGAAGCGGCTCGATCTGTTCTCTCAGGGTGGCGCCGGTAGCCTCCCCCCGGCGCCGGGCCTGGATGGCCGGGTCGTCTTCGGTCAACAGGAAAAAGGCGACGGCGGCGATTCCCATGATGGTCGCGTAGACCACCGCGGTCCCCTGCCAGCCGACGGCCACCATGATGAGCGGGGCGCCGAAGTTGGTCAGGCCGGCCCCGGCGTTGCCCATGCCGAAAATACCCAGGGCAGTGCCCTGCTTCTTCTTGGGAAACCAGTAGGAAGTGAAGGTGATGCCGGTAATGAAGGTACCCCCGGCCAGGCCGATGCCCAGGGCGGCGACCAGGATCAGCGGGAAGGTCTCGGCGTAGGTCAGCAGCCAGATCGATATGGCACTGGCCAGCATCATCAATGTCGTGAGGATGCGGCCACCATACTTCTCGCAGGCGATTCCCAGAAAGATCCTGGAGACCGAGCCGGTAAGAATCGGGGTGGCCAGCAGCAGGCCCAGCTGGGTTTCAGACAGCCCGTGTTCTTGTTGAATCTGCAGCCCGATAATGGAAAAAATCGTCCAGGCGGCAAAGGAAATCGTGAACGCGGTGGTGCTCATGGTGAGCATCCGGTTCGCCTGGTGTGGTGTTTCGGGGGGCAGGGCGGATGCTGCCATGATTGCTGGTCCGTGCTGAAAGGTCGGACCATTTTCGACAAGGTTGCGGCAATGGTTTTTGACCCTGGTCAAAAAGAGGCATCACCAATACCTTTTTTACGGCAAAACAAGTCCGTCGGGCATGCGGACTATCAATTGATTTGCAGTTTCAGGGTCAGTTCCGGGATCTTGTCAGGTGTCAGGACATCGGCCAGGGTGACTTTGTCGAGCTCGTCGAGAAAGGCCTGAAAGGCCCGGTTCAGAGTGGCTGGAAGCAGGCAGGCGCCGGTAATGACACACTGGTTTTCCGGGCGAAAACACTCGACCAGGCCAAAGTCCGGCTCCATGTCCCGGACGACCATACCGAGGCTGATTTTCTCTGGTGGATGATTCAACCGGATTCCGCCCCCCTTGCCCCGCCTGGAGTGGATGTAGCCGGCCGCAGCCAGTTGCTGGACGACCTTCATCAGGTGATTCCGGGAGATGTCATAGGCGCGGGAAATATCGCCAATGGTCGAAAGCCCTTCTCCCTGTACTCCCAGGTAGACGAGAACCCGAATCGAATAATCGGTGTATTGAGTCAGACGCACTTTCTGCTGAATCTCCAGTTCACGAAACACCCGATCGCACGGTCAGTCGTCGGTTCGCGGAACCCGCTGAGCCGCGACTCCCGGCCGGGTAAATACCCGGAATGCTGTCAAGGATACAACAGGATGAATTGACATAAGTCAATTCCATGGACAGGCGCCGGGTAGCTTTCCTAGTCCGGACGCCCATCGGCCCTGGGTGAAACCAGGATTCGGAAGTAGCCGATCAGAAACAGGACGAACGCCACGATCCATGCTGCCCCGGAGCCGGCAAGTCCGATGCGGAAATCGACCCACTCGAAGGCCGCGGCAACCCGAAGGATGGCTGCCAGGCTGATCAGCACATAGGCGGCCACCGCCGTGGGCAGGGCCTGCAGGGTCCGGCCCGTATGGCCCATGGCCACCCTGGTCATCACACCCAGGATGAGGGTTCCCATGGCTCCGGCCCCCAGGCTGTGGACCCAGGCGGATTCGGGAACCGCCGGAATCCAGTAGGCCGCCCCGAGGAGGATCAGCCCAATGGCAATCCAGGAGTGGGCCAGGTGGAGAATCCAGACCAGGGGATCAGCCAGGCAGGCCCAGCCAGCCCAGCCGGCCAGTCTTGCAGCACAGGAGAATCCGGCTACAAGGGCGACGGCGGGTCCCAGCCATGGCAGGGGCTCGATCCAGGTTGCGGGAAAGACCAGTGCGGTGGATATGATCGCAGTCAAATCCAGCCAGCGGCGATTGACCACAAGGTCCCGGTTCTTTCCCTGCCGGGCAAGCCAGTTGGCGGTAAAGGCCGGGGTAATCCGGCCGCCAATGATGACCATCAAGAGCAGGATCAGGCCCATGCCCAGGTCCTGCCCGATGCGCCCCAGGCCGGCATGGAAGCCCCATAGTCCCGCGTGGTGGAACAGGTTGGCAGCTGCCAGGACGGCGATGACCCCGACCAGGACCAGGTTGCGCCGGCTGCCAGCGCCGATGATCACCCGGCCGGCAATGACCCCGACAGTAACCAGGAAGGCCACGTCGAGAAGGGCGATCAGGATCGGCGGAACGAACCCGCTTGACCACATGGCGACCCTCCCGGCCAGCCACAGAACTGCCAGTCCGGCCAGGCCGGCCCCGGTCAGGGGGCGGGCACCGGTCCAGTTGCACATGGCGGTGAGCAAAAAGCCGGCAATGGCCGCCGAGACCCAGCCAAAAAGCATTTCGTGGGCGTGCCATTGAAGCGGGGAAGCCCCCTCGACAACTGGCCAGCCGTGAAAGAGGTAACCAATCCAGCCAAACATGGCCACGATGGCGTAGGCCCCGACCAGGGGGAAGAAGGGACGGAAGGGGTAGGCGAGAACCGCTGGAGTCGTCCCGGCGATGGTCGATTGTGGTGTCTTCATGGCCCGCGATAATAACATGCAGACATAATGAATCTTTATGGGTTCTTCCGTTTTTGAGCGATTCTCTACTGAGCCTCGATACCCGAACCATTACAATGCGCCGTTCGAATTTACCTGCCCGGAGCACCCGGAATGAAGCTGGCTGATTTACCTGCCGAGTTGCAACAACGCCTGCCGGCGGTCGACGAGGCGCTGGAGCGGCGCTACCGGCCGGTCTACGAAAAGTTCAGTGATGTCATGCCCGTTGAGGAATGGCTGACCCGGTTACCGCTGGTCGCGGCCATCAACGACCTCAAGGCCGAGCGGGATGCGGTGGTCATGGCCCACAACTACCAGACCCCGGACATCTTTCACGGCATCGCCGATGCCACGGGGGATTCCCTGGCGCTGGCCAGGATGGCCGCCGATGTGGATGCCGGGACCATTGTTCTGTGTGGCGTCCATTTCATGGCCGAAACCGCAAGACTGATGGCACCGGACAAGAAGGTAATCAGCCCGGATCCGATGGCCGGCTGCTCCCTGGCCAGCGGCATCACCGCTGCCGATGTGCGGGCCCTGAAGGCCAGGCATCCCGGTGTGCCGGTTGTCGCCTATGTAAACACCACCGCCGAGGTCAAGGCCGAGGTCGATGTCTGTTGTACCTCGGGCAATGCGCTGGACGTGGTCAATGCCCTGGGCGCGCCCCGGGTCATCATGGTCCCGGATGGCTACCTGGCCCGCTACGTGGCCGAGCGGACCAGCGTGGAGATCATCATCTGGGAGGGGCGTTGCGAAGTCCATGAACGATTTACGGCCGAAGAAATCAACCAATTCCGGGATGAAAGCGGGACCTGGGTGATGGCTCATCCGGAGTGCTCGCCGGAAGTCATCGATGCCTCCGATTACGTGGGTTCGACTGCTGGCATGATCCGGGAGCTCAAGACCCGGCGTCCGCCCCGGGTCATGTTGCTGACCGAATGCTCCATGGCCGACAATGTTCGCGAGGCGGTCCCGGATACGCGATTTGTCCAGCCCTGCAACCTGTGCCCCCACATGAAACGGATCACCCTGGAAAAGACTCTAATGGCCCTGTGGGCGGGCAGTCCCGAGGTCGAGGTGGCCGAGGATTTGATCGCGCCGGCACGGCGGTCGGTCCAGGCGATGTTTGAGTTGACGGCTGTCCGGGCCGCCTGAACCGGGTGTTCCGAAGCCGGGTTCACTTACCTCGATCTTGTGCTCTCGAGGTTCTCTATCGCCCAGTTGCAGGCATCCTCGCCGTTCATTGGTTGTGAGATGTAGTAACCCTGGGCCAGGTCACAGTGAATGCCGCGAAGGAATTGCAGGGTTTCTTCGTCTTCCACCCCTTCGGCAGTCGTTTGCAGCCCCAGGCTGTGGCCCAGGTTCATGATCGACCGGATAACCGCCCGGGACTCCTCGGATCGTGCGGCAGTCATGACAAAAGAACGGTCCACCTTGATTTCCGAAAACGGCAGGCGCACCAGTTGCAGCATGGAGGAGTAACCGGTTCCGAAGTCGTCGATTGAAAGCTGGAAGCCCTTCATGCGAAGACGTGTAAGCAGGTCCAGGGATCCCACCGGGTCTTCCATTGCACTGGTTTCTGTCAGCTCGAAAATCAGCTGTTCGGGATGGATTCCCAGAGTACTGCATCGTTCCACGAGATGGTCGATGAATGCCGGATCACCCACGGAGCGGGCGGAAATGTTGATCGACAGCGTCAGGTCGTTTGCATCATCTGAATCGACCTTGCCGGATGGGCTTGTGAAACTCTCGGAAAACCAGTTGAGGGATTTTTCCAGGACCACGCGCGTCAACGGCTCGATCAGTCCGGTTTGCTCTGCGAGCGGGATAAAGTACGCAGGTGTCAGGAGGCCCCGTTTCGGATTCTGCCAGCGCACCAGAGCTTCGAAACCGGCGATCTTGCCGCTGCTGCAATGAATCTTGGGTTGATAGCGTACCCTCAGTTCTTCCAGATCGAGACCGGCCCGCAGCTCGGCCTCATCGGGCAGGTCGATTCCGGCATCATCGTAGTGGCCAGATGCCTCCACGGCTGTTTTCGGCCTGGTATCACCATCTTCGAGCAGCTTTCTCAGCTCCGATGGGGAAAAGGGCTTGGACAGTTCCCCGACAATGTCCAGCCCATGTTCCCGGGCAGACCGTCCGGCGGCATCCAGAACCCGGCTGCCTACTCCACTTGTGATGATGATCCGGGACCGGCACTTGAGCCTGGCAAGCTCAACCATGACTTCCACACCGTCCATTTCCGGCATGATCAAGTCCAGTGCAATATGGGTCGGGTCCCAGCTTTCGACCGTCTTGAAAAAGGTATCCGAATTGGTTGTTACGCGGGAGGCAATACCGGCACTCTGGGCGATGAAACCGATAGTGTTTGCGGTCATCTGGTCATCATCAAGCACCAGCAGCCGTTTCTCGTTGTCTTTCAAACCTGGTACCTCCGGGGATTTCCGTCCCGAACACCCCCCAATCAAGAATTTTGCCGCCTCGTGAACCCCGGGGTCCGTTTCCAGTGCAGATTTTGCCAGTTTGACAGATTTTTCGCCACAGGGTATTGACTTGCTTCAGAAAAACAAAAGCCGGGCCACCACAGGACCTCCCGCTGCATTCCACAGGCCTCGGTTGCCACCAAAACCACAACCGGGCTACAATCCCCGGCTTGGCTTCATTTTTGCCTGAAAAGCCGAAAAATCTGAATAAGCGCCCGTAGCTCAGCTGGATAGAGTACTGCCCTCCGAAGGCAGGGGTCGCAGGTTCGAATCCTGCCGGGCGCGCCAGATTCCAGAACAATGCCCCACCATCCGAGTGGGGCATTTTTCTATCCAGTAGCCCCGATTCGAACCTGCGACAATTGACAGGAAGGTTCGAACCGAGGACCGGCAGGTCCGAGCTCGCTGAAATACGGAGTATTTCAGCAATCCTCTCGGGCGCGCCACCCATAAAAAAGCCTCCCACCGGGAGGTTTTTTTATGGGTGGGGTGCCCGAGGAATCTGATGAGAACCTCGGGTTGCTGCGCCCGCTGACGCGGGCATGGCCTGCGGTCTGTCGCTTGCGCTCCAGCGAGCGCAGCACCCTTCAATGCCGTAAATTGATTCGGCCAGAAGTCCCCGAACAGAAAAAATGGGGGAGATCGCCTCATCCGCTGCGCGGGAGGGTATGCTGAAGCTGAAATTTCCAAACGGATAACCGGGGCGAAAAAGCGTGGCTTTGGCGAACAGGGCGCAGTAGACGGGGACGCACCTGACTGATGACCTTGTGGTTTAGTCCAGGCCGACAATTGAAGGCATTTCTGACAAGGAGGATGACGATGCATATCTCGAATCGAATCCATGTGGCCATGTGGAATTCCATTGTTGTGCTGGTGCTGGCCAGTGCGATGTCGGTGGCCAGCGCCAACGATTACCTGGGCAATCTCAGCGCAAACCCGTATGCGGGCAACTCCACATCGAATCCCTACGGCGCGGGAAATCCCTATCGGGCCGATGGCATCAACAACAACTTCGGGCGCTACGGCAGCCCGTATTCCAACCGGAGTGCGACCAATCCGCATGCCACCCGAGCCCCGAGGCTTTACGACCAGCAGGGCAACTACCGGGGCCGGTTGAGTACCAATCCCCATGATCCCGACTCCATTTCCAACCCCTACGGGCGCTACGGCAATCCCCATTCGCCGGACAGCATCAACAACCCCTACGGTGCCGGCAACCCGTACCGGCAGGACTCCCCCAACAATCCCTACGGGCAGGGTTGGAAGATCATTGGCGACGATGGTCGCTAGTGGGCCACGCGGCAAATCAGGTAACACTCAGAGCCACTGTTCCTGTGCGAATCAAGGCGCGTTTCGTATGGAATGGTTGTTCCCTTTCCAGCGAAACAGAAGAAATGCCGACATGAGCGATGTCCCACTGAACCGGCTGGACGATTTAGTCCCTGGCCGAGCAATGCCTGCTCGCCGGGATCGAAAAGCGTTACGCCGACCAGCGCAAGCTGGCAGATGAATGCCGGGCACATGGAATGCTTGAGCCCGGGCGCTCGAGCGGAATCGACCTCGGTTTCCGAATGAAGGCCCGGATGGGCAGGTGCCGGCCGTAGTGCCGGCCCGGTGAATTGCGCGGCTGGCAGGAGAACCGCCGGGTGGACTGGAAGACGCTGGAAAAGTATCAGGCGCTGATCTACCTGGCCGCGGCAATTGCAGGCCTGGGGTTAGGGCAGAGGCTGGACTTCCACACAGGCCCTGGCCAGACCCTGTTGTGGCCACTGCTGGGGGTGTTGCTGTATACGACCTTTGTCCAGGTCCGGCTGGGATCCCTTGGCCGGGCTTTTGGTGATATCCGTTTTACGGCCACGGCGGTTGCGGGCAACTTCCTGGTCATTCCCCTGGTTGTTTTCGCGTTGCTCTGGCTGGTCCCGGCCGACCCTGCCGTGCGGCTGGGGGTGGCAATGGTGTTGCTGGTCCCTTGCACGGACTGGTTCATCAGTTTTACCCAGCTCGGGCGGGGCGATACGGGAAAGGCAATCGCGTTCACCCCCTTGAGCCTGTTGCTTCAGGTTGCACTCCTGCCCGTTTACCTGGCGGTGCTCCTGGGAACCGAGGTGGCCACGGGCCTGGTGCGGGTGGAGCTGTTGTGGGCATTCGTGTTGCTGATCCTGCTGCCGTTTTTCATGGCCCTGGTGACACAACGCTGGGCGGTGAGATCTTTCGGGCGGGCGCGAAGGCTCAGGGAACTGGCATGGCTGCCGATCCCGTTGCTGGCCATGGTTGTCTTCCTGGTTGCCGCCACCCAGTCCGGGACATTGATGGAGTCAGGCAGGATTGTCTGGCAGGTTGTCGGGGTGTTTGTGGCCTTTCTGGCATTCGCGGCGCTGCTGGCCCGGTTGCTGGCTTCGTTGACCGGCATGCCGGCCGAGCAGGGTCGGGTCCTGGCTTTCAGCTTCGGGTCAAGAAACAGTTTCGTGGTATTGCCCGTAGCCCTGGCGCTGCCTGCCTCCATGGAGCTGGCCATGGTCGTGATCGTTCTGCAGTCGCTTGTCGAGCTGTTCGGAATGATTGCCTTTGTCTGGCTGGTACCCAACTGGTTGTTTCCGGACCGAACGGCCCCTTAGGGTCCGCCGAAATCGAAACTCATGCAGTAACCTGTTCGCCAGATCGGGTAGTCCAGGCTGCATCGAAAGCCGATAAAACTCGCGGAGTCCTGTTCGATCTGTTCGAACAGAAAACCTGATAATTCCTCCTGGCGATCATACGCAGCCGTGGCCGCGTTGTTCAGGCCACCGCCGAGCAATTCAAGCTTCGGACCGGAGGCGAAGCGGGTCTGCCAGCGGTCGCCGGGATGGGCAGCAAAGTCCGGCCGCCAAAGGTGGACATCCAGGGCCGGGATGCAGGCACGGGCCAGGTCCCGGTGGAGGTAGATGTCGAATACCATGCGCCGGGTCGGGAAGTTGATCATGGCCCAGGCTTCTTCCAGCGGTGGCGTCCGGGTGGACGGGTGGCTGGAGACGTTGCGGGTGCCGAACATCACATCCACCGGTTTCCCGTCACCGGAGCGGTCGTCAATGGTCTGGACAAGGTATTCCCCGGGTTGTCGGGTGCTGACCACCGGTGGCGGGTTGGTGCTGAAATCCGGAATGAACGCGGCCGGGGCCTGGGTGCCGGCGCCAGGCGTATCGCCGACCAGGCTGCGAAAGGGCCGCTCGTCCTTGTCGGATTTTCCGCTGGTGAAATTGTGGAAGGTCAGGGGCACCGCATCGGGACTTGCCTGGTGGCCGATCAGCCCGTGTACCCGGGCAATTTCCATCTTTTCCCTGTCTTTTCCCTTCCCGGGAAAATAGGCATATACCGCCACCCAGGCCTCCGAGGTCCGTCCGGTGAGAGTTCCAGCGGCATCGAACATCTGCCGGCGGGCCGCTTCCGGCACATTGCCCGGACCGGGTTCGGCGGTGTCGGTTGCCGGGGTGCTGGCGATGCGCCGGATGAGAACCGACTGGTTGCCGCCCAGGGCGTTGAAGCAGTCTTCGAGCATGCCGATGGAGGCATCCAGGTGCTCGATGGCTTCCGGCTCCACCCCCTTGCGGGAGGCGCTATCCAGCAACCGGCGCAGGCCGCGAACGCCCGGCATCTTCTCGACGATGGAAAGGCCGGCAAAGGGGCGGTTGACCATGAAGACCAGGCGCTGGCAGGTGGTCCGGTCCACATCCAGGTACCGGGCCATGCCGCTGGCATTTCGTGCCTGGGCCGGCAGGGACTGGAGGAAACTGCGCAACTGTTCGTGTACACGACGCAGGGCCCGGTCGGCCTGGCGAATCTCCTGGGCACTGAGCCCTGCATTGTGTCGCGCGGGAGCGCTGTCTGCCATTAAACCTCTCCTGGATAAATCCCCTGGCCCGGCAATATTGCCACTCCAGGGGAACCTGGGTGGTCTGAATCTGGGGTCCGGTTGACACCGGACTGGAGACTGATCATACTGCATCAGGCCTGTTCTGAACAGTGCAGAACAGGTCAAACACAGTTGTTCTGCAAGTTCAGATCCTTATCACTGCACGATTCAAGGTAGATGCCCAATGCGATATTCGATGATTGCCGCGCTTTTGCTGTTTCTGAGTCCGGTGCCGGTTTCGGCCGGGGCGCAGAACGAATCCGAACTGACGACACCCGTCCATCGCGACGGGCAGAATTCCGGTGGTTTGCCCCTGATACTGAGTCAGGCAAGGGGCGGAGCACATTCCTATCCGGTCATCCGGGGCGATCATGTCTACATCGGCAGCGGGACTACCGTGACGACCTGGGATTACAGCGACCCGGCGGAACCGGAGCGGGTTCATGCGACCTGGGATGAACCCCTGCAGGGGCCGATTCAGGCCATGGCTGCCCACGGTGACTACCTGTATGCAACCTGGAATCGTCCCGACGATACCAGTGCGGTGGCCGTGTATTCCATCGAAGACCCGGCAGCACCCCAGCTGCTGGTGGAAATCGACGATTACCACGACTCGGATTTTTCCGGAGCCGGAGCGATCGGCGTGATCAACGACTACCTGGTTTTCAATGACAGCCAGTTGGGCCTTCACGCCAGTGATCTTTCCAACCCGGCCCACCCGGAATTCGATCTTGTCTACTCGGAGTTCATCGACTACGGGCGTTTCTTTGTCGAAGGTGACTGGCTGGTAACCACCGGCCAGGGCTGGTTGGGGGATACCTTTCTGACCGTGTTCGATTTTACTGACCCGAACGATCCGGAGGAACTGGGACAATTGAGTATCATCGAAAACACTTCCTTCCGTCTCGACGTGGCCGGAACCCTGGCGGCAGGGTTTGGTACCCACTTCGAGATCTATGATTTCAGTGATCCGTCGAACATGGAACTGCGCGCCAGCATCGAGCTGGACGAACCCCTGACCGGGGGTGCCATCCACGGCGACTTCGCCTATGGCGGCGGTCGGGATGAATTGCGCGTGTGGGACATTTCCGACCCGGACGATCCGGTGGAACTCAATGCTGTCGACATGGATACCTTCGGACTTCACGCGGTATCTCCAACCGACCACGGGCCGTTGCTGGTTACCCGCAAGGACCGGGCCATGCTGATCGACAGCAGTGACCCGGGCGAGCCCGGCCTGCTCAGCGATGTGGTCCTGCCCGGAGGCTATGGAGTCATTGACCTGGTCCAGGCCGACGATTACCACCTGATGGTCCAGCAGGACTACGGTTACACCGTTCACGAGCCGGGCAATCCGGAGGTCCTGACCCAGTTCGATGCCGACCTGCCCCTGGAGATGAGCGCACGGGCCTTTTATACCGGCCAGCCGGTTGATGACCATGTCTACCTGGCAAGCTGGGGCACGGGTATCCTGGCCGTCGATGCCAGCGACCCGCTGGACCCGGTCCAGGTCGATACTGCCGAGTTTCCCTTTGCCACGGCGCTGGATGTTCAAGGGGACATGGCCTACACCGGCAGCACGACCAACGGCGGGGTGTTCGGGATTCTTGATGCAAGCAAGCCGGCTTCACCTCAGTTGATCGGCTCGATGGAAACCTCCCAGACTTTCGGCCTTGAAGTCCATGGCGACTACGCCTTTACCTCCGAAGGCAGCACGTTCGGTCCCGGGGGCCTGTATGTCATCGACGTATCCGATCCGACCGACCCGGAACTGGTATCGAACTACGGCGGCTGCGACAGCGCCTCGGATGTGACCGTGGATACGGAAAGGTCACTGGCCTTCCTGGCCTGCTCGGACGGGGATCTTCACCTGGTCGACATCTCCGACCTGGAAGCGCCCGTCCAGGTCTCCGTCTATTCCTCCCACGATGGTTTTTCGGAGTCCGACAGTGTGGCGCGGATGGGAACCCGGGTCCTGTTCGGCAATCGATTCGGTGTGGATGTGGTCGATACCAGCCAGCCGGAAAGCCCGGAAATGCTCCAGCGCCTGGAAACCCCCTGGCCACCGCGCAATATCGTGGTGGCCGATGAGAAGGTTTATGCCTTTACCGGCCCGGCCGGCATGTTTGTGTTCGAAGTCGTCGGCGACGAGATCTTCCATTCCCGCTTCGAGGCCGACGACCAATAATTTTCGGTTCCATGAGCACCGGCCCTGGAAGGGGGCAGGGCCGGTTTTTTTGACTACTCCGGATTCATTACCGGGACTATTGTCCTGACCGGGCCCGATCTCCGCCCCGCCGGCGTCCTTCGCCTCGCTGCCAATCCTCCCGTTCCCGGTTTTCGGCTTCCTGGCCGGATTCCAGTGTCCAGCCGACCAGTTCCGTGGCCAGTTCGCCAAGCGCTTGTTCGAATGCCTCGATCAGCTCGTCGAGCTCCTTGCCCCGGGTTGTTGCCCGGTGCTCGAAGCGCCGGGTTGCGAGCATGCGCGAGGAGCGCACGTGAACCAGGTTGGCCTGCAGAACAATTTCCACTTCCAGGTCCGGGCCACCGGTATCGACCGCCTCGAACCGGCGCAATTCGGATGTCAGGCTGTAGCGTGACCGGGAACTTCCCGGCCGGCTGACCCCGGCGATCCGGCCGGAATCCTCGTGGGCCTGGATCATGGCGGACTGCAACATTTCCGGCACGGAATCGAGCCAGACCGCCGATGGATAGGGCTGCATCCGGGAAGGCCCCACGCGAACCAGGATGCGGGCAGAATCACGCATCTGATCGGCCACCGGGCGACGAATCTGCAGCGACCAGTCCACCTCCGGCCATTCGTCGCTGGTTGTCAGTTCGACTTCCGGGGCAATGATGTTCAGCGACCGGGTTTGCCCGCCCAGCATGCAACCGGTTGCCAGTATCAGACAGGCCAGCCCGGTGACCAGGGTTCTGCATCGGGGGGTATTCATCTCGGGTCGTACTCCTCGGGCTGGTCGGCCCCCAGCAGAAAGCGGGTTGGATTGCGCTCGAACTGGCTGCTCATCCGGGACAAGTCGCGCATGAGCAGGCGCAGCTCAATCAGGGTGGGGCCGAGCTGGCTGAGCCCCTCGCCGGTAAACCCGGCCAGTGCGTCCTCATTGTCGCTCAGAATATCATCGGCCCGGCGGGTCAGCGACGAAAGCTGGTTGAGGGAATCCTGCAGGTCGCGGGTGAGCTCGGGCATTGCATCGAGCAGATTTTCATCCAGCTTCCCGATGGCTCCATCCAGGCGGGCCATGGTTGTCCTGGCATCGTCGGCCAGACCGGCAAGGCTTTCGGTGGACTTTTCGGCATTGCGGATAATGCCCGGAATCCGGTCGCCTTCGAGGGTGACCGAGGTGGTAAAGGAATCCACATTGTCCAGCGTCTGGGCGATCCGTTCGGCGTTGTCCTCGCTCAGGAAATCCAGGATGCGAAGCATGACTTCCCCGGCGGTCGTGGCGATGTCTTCGGTAGAATCCAGCAGTCGCTGGATGGCCGACTCCTCGGCGGGTATCCGGGGGATTCTCTCTCCTTCCCGGGCCACCAGCCTGGGGCTTTCCGGGCTGCCCCCGCTCAGCTGAATGATGGCGACTCCGGTCAGACCGGTAAGGGCAAGCCGGGCGACCGTGTCCTGCTTGACCGGGGCATCGGCCTGGATACGAATTCTCGCGATGACCTGGCGCGGGTCTTCGGGATTGAGTCGCAATTCGCGCACCGTTCCAACGGCTATGCCGTTGTACTGGACCTGCCCGCCGGTGGAAAGTCCGGTGACCGCCTGGGAAAAATGAATCTCGTAGTCGCTCCAGGCACCTGCGGTGGTCCATTTCGAGGCCCACAGCCCCAGGCCCAGAGCCAGCAAGAGTCCAAGCAGGGTGAATGCACCGATAAGTACGTGATTGGCTCGTGTTTCCATAAGATTCTAATCCTGTGATCGCTGCTGACCCGCCTGTGCCGCCCGGGCCCTGGGGCCGTGAAAGTACTGCTGGACCCATTCGTGTTCATGTTGTTCGACTTCCGGCAGCGGCCCGATGGTCAATACCCGGCTCTCGGCCAGGACACCGACCCGGTCGCAGATGGCATAAAGCGTATCCAGATCATGGGTGATCAGAAACACGGTAAGGCCAAGCGCGCGACTCAAAGTCTGCAGCAACTCGTCGAAGGCCGCCGCACCGATCGGGTCCAGACCTGCGGTGGGTTCGTCGAGAAAAAGCAACTCCGGGTCGATCGCCAACGCCCGGGCAAGCCCGGCTCGCTTTCGCATGCCCCCGGAAAGCTCCGAAGGGAGCTTGTCTCCGGCATGGCTCGGCAGACCGGCCATGCTTATCTTCAGATCCGCAAGTTGTCCCCGAAGTTTCCCGCCCATGCCGGGCATGTGGGTCTTGAAGGGCACCTCCACGTTCTCCCGCACGGTCAGGGACGAAAACAGGGCACCGTCCTGGAACAGTACCCCGGTACGCCGTTCCAGCTGCTGGCGGTGGCCGGCACCGGTGGCCTGGCCAAAGAGTTCGATCGTGCCTGCCTGGGCCTGGCGCAGCCCCAGGATCGTCCGCATGAGCACGGACTTACCGGTGCCCGAGCCTCCGACCAGTCCAAGGATTTCACCCCGGTGGACGTCCAGGTCCAGGTTTTCGTGGACCACCAGGCTGCCAAACCGGTTGGCCAGGCCCCGGATACGAATGACCGGTGCCGATGCGTCGTTACCGTCTTCCCGGTTGGCGTCCTGTGTCTGCTCGTTCACCAACCGATCTCCATGAAAAATACCGCCGCCATGGCATCGATGATGATGACCAGGGTAATACTCTGGACCACTGCCGAGGTAGTCCGTTCGCCTACTGACTGGGCGGTGCCTTCCACCTTCAGGCCTTCCAGGCACCCGACCAGTGCGATGACAAAGGCAAAGATGGGTGCCTTGATCAGCCCGACCAGGTAGTGTTGCAGCTCCATCATTTCGTACATTCGGTTGAAGTACATTTCCGCGCCGATATCAAGCGCGGTCACGCTGACCACAAGCCCGCCTGCCAGCCCCGCGATCATGGCAACAACGGTCAGAACCGGCAGCATGATCAATAGTGCGATCAAGCGAGGCAGGACCAGTAACTCCACCGGATCCAGGCCCAGGGTTCTCATGGCGTCGATTTCTTCGCGGCTTTTCATGGTGCCGATCTGTGCGGTAAATGCACTTGCAGTGCGTCCCGCCAGCAGGATGGCGGTCAGCAGGACGCCGAACTCGCGAAGAAACGCGTAGGTTGTCAGGTCCACCACAAACACTTCTGCGCCGAAGGCACGCAGTACGGTGGCGCCGAGAAAGGCGATGACCGCACCCACCAGAAAGCTCAGGAGTGCGACCAGGGGAAGGGCGTTGAAGCCGGTCTGCTCCATGTGGTGGACCACCGAGGTCAGGCGCAACCTCCCGGGCCGTACCAGGGTCGTGGCCAGTGCTACAAGGGTCTGGCCGAGAAAACCGATGAGCTGCAGCAGATTGGACACCATGGTCCGGGTTGCCGATCCGATATGGTCGAGAACCATCGTCAGGCCACCAAGCCCGGGGGCATGGTCGGGCTCATCGCTTTCCATGGCCCGGGCGACGGTGTCGACCAGGGCCTGGTGGGTGGGGTCGACTTCCAGTTCGTTGCGACCGACTCCTGCCGATCTCAAGCAGTCAAGCAGTAGAAGGGCTCCGGCCGAATCGAGTTTTTCGATGCCGGTGGCATCGACCCGGCTGAAGTTTCCTTCAGGCAGAGCGGGTACCTGACGTCCGTTGTCCATGGCCTCCAGGCGCCAGTCTCCCCGGGCCAGAAGGCAGCCATCGGAGTCCGGGTCGTCGGTCAGGTAGGGTCGCGTCATTGTTGCCCGAGTTGTCGCGAGAACGTTTCCCGAAGGTTGGCGTGATCCTCGGAAGTCTCAGCCAGGCCCTGTTCGATGGCCTCGGCCAGTTCCCCGGCCTCCTGTTCCCGGCCAGCATCGATCAGTAGCATGTGCAGCCGTATGGCTGACTCCAGTCCGGTCTGATCGGCGAGGCGCTCGCCTTCCCGGCGATGGTGGACATAGTCCTGCAACAGGGCCATTTCTTCGCCGGAATTTCCCAGTTCCCGGTGGACCCGGGCGACCAGCAGGGTGGTATGCATTACGTGGGCATGGTCGTCACCAAGAAGCTCCCGGCGGTTTTCGTGCACTGACTGGATCATGGGAAGCGCTGCCTCGGCAGACCCGGTATCGAGCTTGGCGTTGGCCAGAAGCTCCAGGGCCGTGAGGGTATCCAGGTGGTTGGGTCCGAGCAGGGCTTCCCGTTGTCGGGCGACCGGTTCGAGCAGCTCCAGGGCCCGATCCGGCTGCTGGTTGGCCAGCAGGGCGCTGCCCAGGTTGAGTCGGGCGCGCAGGGTCAGCGGATGGGTGGGGCCAGCACCCTGGCTGCGCCGTTCCACGACTTCTTCGAGCAGAGGTATGGCCTCATCCAGCCTGCCCAGACGGTTCAGATGGTTGGCCTTGTTGTTCATGGCCCGAAGGGTGTGCGGGTGGCTGCGACCGTGGACCTCGAACAGGATCGGAAGCAACTGCTCGCTGATTTCAATGGCCTCGTCGAATCGGCCAAGGCCGCCCAGGGCGGATTCCACGTTCAGCATGGCCCGCGTGACCCGGTTGTGTTCCGGTTCATGGATGGCCCTGGCCTGTTCCAGGGCCAGCTTGAATTTCTCCAGTGCTTGTTCCAGGTTGCCTGACCGGGCGTGAACATAGCCGATCGAGCTGACCAGCTGGATCTGGTGGTCCGGATCCAGCGGGCCGGCCATTTCGGCCAGGTCATTGGCTGCTCTCGCCAGTTCCAGGGCTTCTTCCCGGTCACCCAGTTCCACCTTGACGATGGCCAGGTCATCCAGAACATCAATGTTGAGCCGGGCATAGTCGGGGTGCCGAAAAAACAATCGCTCATCATCGATAGTCTCGAGAATCCCCACAAGGTGGTCCCGGGCGTCTTCCAGTCTGCCCGCGCTGAACAGGCTCCAGCCCAGATTCCTGCGGGCCTTGAGCAGATCCGGGTCAAGCCGGTCCTGGTGCATTTCACGCAGCGCAACGATTCGCTCGGCCAGATCCAGGGCCTGCGCATCCAGGCCCACGCTGGAATAGACCTCAAGAACCGATTTGTACAGGTCGGCCTTGAGCAGGGGTTGGTCGGCGAAGTCCCTTTCAATGCTGGACAGGGCCCGGGAGAGCATGAATTCATCGATCAGTTCCCGCGCCAGGTCGGTTGGATTCGTCCGGCCAACGGCCGTCTCGAAGGCACTCAAGCCGGCCTGGTAGTCGGCCTGGTCGGCCTCGGCCTCCATGGCCCGGGCAAATTGCCGGCGCAGACCGTCGACGAGGCCTTCACCCATGGCCCTGGGATCGAGTTCTTCGAGCATGGACTGCTGGAAGCCCACCACCAGTTCCAGTTCCTGCTTGCGCTCTTCGGCGACCTGTGCCTGGCGCTGGGCCTCGAACATCCCCAGGGTGGCAGCGGTCAGACCGGCGACAAGGGCCAGGACCACCGCACTGGCACTGCCCAGTGCCAGTGAATTGCGGCCAACGAACTTGCGCATTTTGTATCCCGGCGTCAAGGGCATTGCCCGGACCGGTTTGTTATCGAGGTATCTGCAAAGGTCGGCGGCAAGGTCAGCCACCGAGGCATAGCGATGTTCCCGGTCGATGGATAGCGCCATCAGGGCAATTGCATCCAGGTCACCCCGCAGGCCCCGGCGAAGCTTGTTAAGGCGCATGTTCCGGCGCCGGGCGATTGCCGTGACTACTTCACCTGTTTCCTGCAGGCGGGTGGAGGGCCGCGAGATTGCCTTCTTGCTGATCTTCCGGTGAATTCTTGCCGGGTCCGATTCACGGAATATCGTCCGTTCGAAGGGCGGTTGGTCGACCAGCAGTTCATACAATATGACGCCCAGTGAGTAGACATCGCTGCGGGTGTCGATCCCGCCCTCACCGGATAGCTGTTCCGGGCTCATGTAGCGGGGAGTACCCGCCGAGCTTTCCGGGCTTACCGATCGCTCCATGGGCACACCGGCGGCGGTGGCAATACCAAAGTCGATGATCTTGGGGACTGGCTGGGAGTCGACGGTGGATACGAGAATGTTGCCCGGCTTCAGGTCACGGTGAATGATTCCCTTCTGGTGGGCGTGCTGGACCCCCCGGCAGATCCGGACAAAAAGCTCCAGCCGCTGGCGCAGGTTGAGCGCCCGACTCGTGCAGTATTCTTCCAGGGTTTCGCCAGGCACATATTCCATGACGAAGTAGGGAAAGTCCCCCGGCGTGGTGCCGGCATCGAAGACCTGGGCAATCGCCGGGTGTTGCATCTGGGCCAGCGCCTGGCGTTCGACTTCGAAGCGGGCCACGTTGTAGGGGTTGTGCATCTTCCGCCGGATCAGCTTCAGTGCGACTTTCCGCTGGACCGGCTCGCTTTGCTCGGCCAGAAACACCAGGCCCATGCCACCCTGGCCAAGCTCCCGGATCAGCCGGAATCCGGGAATTTCCGGCCATTGCTCTCCGGTTTCCGAAGCCCCGCCCCCATCGTGGCCCTCGACCCGGGTTTTCAGCCGGGTCGCTGGATCTTCCTCCGGCTTTTCCGGTTTGTTGTCACGTTTCTTTGCCACGATCGAGGGGCCTGCCTTTCCGGGTCACAAGAGTGAAGTTTACCAGCAGGCGACCGGCTTCAATTCCCCTCATTGCAATTGTGAACATGGTCGCGCCGGTATTATCGGCCTTCCGTGGTGTGCCCCTCCTGCGGCCATGCGGCCCGGTCAATATCCAGGTCCGGGAAGTCATCCGGGTTGAACTGGGGGACCCGGCCCTGCCGGGCCTGAACGTCATAGTCTTTCAGCAGCCTCATGCCCACCTTGAACAGCAGCACCAGGGCGGTGAGGTTGGCCAGGGCCAGCAGGGCCATGGTCAGGTCGGCAAAGCCGAAGATTGTGCTCAGATCCTGCATCGACCCCCACAGGATCAGGGCAACGATGCCGGCCCGGAAAATGTTGGTGAAAAGCCGGTCTTCCTCGGAAAACCAGTTCAGGCTGGTCTCGCCCAGGTAGTAGTTGTACAGGATCGAGCTGAAGGCAAACAGCATGAGCGCGCCGCTGACGAAAAGCGTGCCCCATTCGCCCAGGTGCTCGCCCAGGGCCATCTGGGTGAGCACTACGCCATCGTCGACGCTACCCGTATACACACCGGACATGAGGATGATCAGCGCGGTACAGGTACAGATAATGGCGGTATCGATGAATACCGAAAGGGATTGGACGATTCCCTGGTGGACCGGATGGGGTACATGGGCTACGGCCGCCACGTTGGGGGCACTGCCAAGGCCGGCCTCGTTGGAAAACAGCCCCCGGCGCACACCCATGGCCAGTGCCGCACCGATTCCCCCGCCCACGGCCTCTTCCAGGCCGAACGCACTCTTGACGATCAGGGTAAGCACCGCCGGAACCTGGTCCACGTTGAGCCCCACGACAACCAGGGCGATCAATACGTAGGCTACCGCCATGAGCGGAACGATGATCTCGGTGACCGAGGCGATGCGCCGGACCCCGCCGAAGATGATCACCCCCACGATGGCGGCCAGGGCCACCCCGGTGACGGAGGTAGGGATACCGAATGCATCTTCCAGGGACGAAGAGGCGACAAAGGACTGCAAGGCCACGAAGGCCAGGCCGAAGGTGACCAGCAGCAGGATGGAAAACACCACCGCCAACCATTTCAGTCCGGTGCCGCGGGTAATGTAGTGGGCCGGGCCACCCCGGAAGGTACCGTCGGGCTTGCGGACCTTGTATGCCTGGGCCAGGGTGCACTCGATGAGGCTGGTGGCCATGCCGATCAGGCCGATGACCCACATCCAGAATACCGCGCCGGGTCCGCCCAGGGCGATGGCCACCGCGACCCCGGCAATGTTGCCGGCCCCGACGCGTCCGGCCACGCTCAGGGTCAGGGCCTGGAAGGAACTCACCTGGCCCGGCTGGTGCCGGAAGGCGCCCTTGATAACCCGGAACATCTCGATGAAATAGCGAAACTGGACAAACCGGGAGAGCACCGTGAAGGCCGTGCCAAGCCCGATCAGAACGACGACCAGGACGTAGGACCAGAGAAATTCGGTAACAAGGGTCATTGGATGGGGTTCTCCCGAAGCTTGAACAGTTGAGTGCCCGGGGGCAGGCCCGGGTGCTGCCGGGCAAGTGTAAGGCCTATCGCTGCCCTTTTCATGTCCCCGTGCAGCCCCAAGTTCATGGGGGTGGGCGGACACGCCGGGTCCGGGGAGGGCCGTGAACTTTGTCTCCCGCCAGCGTACTCAATGATCATCCGGCCACAGACCCGTTTTCCAGAGGATTGCACAATGCTTCGAACGTATTCATTTCTGATGCCACTCAAGGTCCTGTTTCTGGCCCTGGTGCTTGTTTCGCCAGTCATGGCCGAAGATTCCACGGGTGACCAGGAAATCCGCGAGATCCCCGAGCCCGACCTGGAGTCCCTCGAAGGTCCTGCCCGGGAGGCTGTTCGGGAAGTCCGCCGGGGTTTCGAGCGGGCCCGGGAGGAAGCAGAAAATGATGAAAGTCTGGCTCGAGTCTACGCCCAGAAGGGTCGGGTCTATCACGCCCATGGCCTGTACCCCCAGGCCCTGGTGGCCTACCGCAATGCCTCGGCACTGGATCCCTACAATGCCGAATGGGTCTACCTTCGAGCCTACATGGAAGAGCAGGCCGGGCACGAGCCGGTGGCCATCGTCATGTACTCCCTGACGCTTCATCACCAGCCGGACTATGTGCCGGCCCTGATTCGACGTGGCCGGTTGCACTTCCAGGCAGGCAATATCGAGCCTGCCGGAGAGGATTTCGAACGGGCCTTGCAACTGGACCGGTCCTCCCTCGCCGCTCTGGCCGGCATGGGCATGGTTCTCCAGCGCCTGGGTCAGACCGAACAGGCGGTGGAAATGCTCGAACAGGTTCTCGCCCAGGACCCGGAAGCGACCTATCTTCACGACCTCCTCGGTCTTGCCTACCTGGACCTCGACGATGTTGAAACGGCGAGGGACCACATGGCCCGCAGCGGCTCGAGGCAGCCGGCCATCAACGATCCGATCTTGTCCCTGGTCCGCGCTCTTTCCACGGATCCGAAAGATCTGTTCGAGCGGGGACTGCGCAATGCGCGGGCCGGCAACCTGGAATCGGCCGAACGGCTGCTCGGCCGGGCGGCACAAGCCGAGCCCGACAATGCCGAGTACGGGCGCACCCACGCCCTGGTCCTGGCCCGGAAGGGTGAAGCCGACGAGGCCCGCCAGGCGATGCAGCGGGTTCTGGATCTCGATACCGGGGACCCGGAGGATTACCGGGCCTTTGGCCAGATGCTGGAGCTGCTTGAGGAAACCAGCGAGGCTCTTGAAGCCTACGAGCAGGCACTGGCCATGGACGAGGAAAGCCGGGAAAGCCGGGTGCAGCTTGCCGATGCCCTGATGCGGGCCGGGGATTTCGAGACTGCCGGAGAGCATTACCAGGGATTGTCCCGGGATGCCGAGGACAGCGAGGAATCCATGCATTTCACCCACCTCTACGGGCTCAGCCAGATTGCCATCGGCAGTTGCAGCGGCGCTGCTGAAACATTCCGGAACATCGAACGGGAGACCACCTTTCGCTATGCCCCGTCCATGCTGGCCCTGGCCCGGCTGAAAGCCACCTGTCTCAACGCCGATGAAGACGAGCTGGAAGAGGCGCTGCAATGGACCGGGGAAATCTATGAATCCGATCCGAGCCTGGAAGCGGCCGAAACCCTGGCCATGGTTCATGCAGCCCTCGGGCAGTTTGAAGATGCCGAGGACCTGCAGGCCCAGGCCATCTTCGAGGCCACCCGGACCGGCCAGCACGACCAGCATGAAGACCTTCGGGCCAACATGCGCCGTTACGAAAACGAACAGCGTTCGGCCCGACCGTTCACTGCAGGCCAGTTGATCCCGCTACTCTGACGGGGAGCTTGCCGGGAGCCGGGCCATGATCGATCCACCGAATCAGGGGACCGGCAAATCCATGGAAGCGATTCATTCGGAGCTTTTGGATGCGCTGCCGGCCCGGGCCGAGTCACCGGCCGAAGGGCTTGTTGCCCGGGGCTGGTGGTCGGCCCCCGACGTAGTGCCATCGGACCTTGCCACCGACCTGCGCCATGACCTCCAGGCCCTTGTTGAAGCCGACCGGCTCCGCCGGGGAGGAATTGGCCGGGAGCGGGACTTCCAGGTCGAAGCCTCCATCCGCCGGGACCGGATCAGCTGGTTGACCCGCGACCGCCCCGTTCAACGACGGTTTCTCGACCAGATGGAGGCTATGCGCCTGGACCTGAACCGGGCCCTGTTTCTTGGCCTGTTCGAATTCGAATGCCACTACGCCGTCTATCCCCCGGGGGGCTTCTATCGGCGTCACTACGACAGTTTTCGCGGTGCGGCCAACCGTATCGTCTCCCTGGTGGCCTACCTCAACCCGGAATGGCAGCCCGGGGATGGCGGCGAACTGGTGCTGTATGCCGACGATTCAAGTCGCCCACTGACCCGAATCGAGCCCCGGCACGGCACCCTGGCGATATTCCTGAGCGAGGAAATCCCCCACGAAGTTCTTCCGGCCACGAAAGACCGCTACTCCATAGCCGGCTGGTTCCGGCTCAATGCTTCGATCGGCGGGCAGGTGGACCCGGCCCGGTAGGCGGGTTACCAATCCGGTAAGCTGTCAGCCGGTCCACCGGGATTACAGGCCATGGAAGGACACGACAACGGGTCGCCCGAGCTGGTGAGTCGAACCCGGCTGCGAAACATCCTGGTCAGCACGCTGGGCATGCTGGTTGCAATCGGCGCTTGCTCGATCCTCGGGGTGTTCGTGGTCGGGCTGGTCCTGGGTGAGTGGGTCGAGCCCGGTGCCGACTGGGGGACCTGGCTGGCAATGGTCCTGCTGGCTGGCTACCTGGCGGCAACCATCGCCACCGCCCTTCGCATGTGGTGGAACCCGGCGGGCAGGGCAGGCCTGGTTGTCGCCTTACTGGTGTTGCCCGTCGTGGTTTTCGTGATCATCGGACTGCTGCCCGGGCCAGGGTGATACGCCCCCTGGCCGTCTGCCTCCGGCCGGGCTTCAGGCACGGGTGTCGGGATCGATGGTTGGTGCCACGGCCAGGCCGGTCCTGCGCCAGGCAATCCACAGCAGCAGGTACCAGGCGGAAAAGGCGGTGGTTCCGTTCCACTGGAGCAGGTTGTGGGCGGTGGAGGGGTCGTCGAGGAGTTGGGTGAATACAACGCTGGAGGCGGCGACCCCGAGCACGGCGATGGCAATGACAAGCATGATGACCGGCAGCCAGCGGGGAATGGTTGGCGGGCACAGCTTGAGCAGGCAGATCGCGGTGATGATCTTGGCCAGCAGGGTGGCGGGAAAGTAGGTGGTTATGACTGTCTGGCGGATGGCGTGGTCGATCTCCCCCTGGGATCCGACCAGCGCAATGTAGGCGATCAGCAGGACGGGGCTGGCCGTTCCCAGCAGGTGGATGAAAAAGCGAGGGGTGCGACCGGCACCCAGTTCCCTCAGCCAGTTGGTAGTCAGCCACCACACCAGGATCAAGACCATCCCCGTGGGGATGATGGTTCCCCGGAATACGAATACTGCCGGTTCCTGCCTGCCGGCGGCGCTGATGCTGTGGCAGCCGTCGATGAACACCCGGCAGTGGGGGACCAGCTCGAAGCTTCGTGCCAGCCACAGGGAAACGGCAACCCCGACGAAGGAAAGCACGAATACGGCTATGGGAAGGCGTTCGAGTTTCATGAAGTCTCCCGGGGTTTCTTGTCTTTGCTGTCAATCATGATCACGAAGGATTCTGGCCAGGGTATTGCGGCTGATGCCCAGTTGCCTTGCCGCCTCGGTCTGGTTGCCCCCGGATTTTTCCAGGGCCTGTCGGGCCAGGTTTTTTTCCAGGTCGGCGCGCAGGCCGTTCAGCAGGTTCGGTTGGCCACCGGCCAGTGCCCGGGCGGCATGCTGGCGAAGGGCCCGGGTCCAGTCGCCGGACTCGTCCTGGTCGCCGTTCCGGTACTCCGGGGGCAGGTCATCGATGTTGATGATTGCCGCCGGGGCCATTACCGCCAGAGACTGGCAAAGATGCTTGAGTTCGCGCACATTGCCCGGCCATGACCGGCCTGCCAGGTGTTCCAGGAGGGCACTTGCCGGGGTCTTGGGGGGAAGATTGAACTCACCGGCGGCATCGCGCAGGAAGTGCCGGACCAGGCCCGGAATGTCCTCGGGGCGGTCTCTGAGCGGCGGCAGGTCAACGGTAATGACCTTGAGGCGATGGTACAGGTCGGCACGAAAACGCCCCCTGGCAACCCGGGTTTCCAGGTCACGATGGGTGGCGGTCACGATACGTGCATCGGATTTGATCAGGTCCCGCCCGCCGACCCGGTAGTACTCGCCCTCGGCCAGCACCCGCAGGAGCCGGCTTTGCAGCCCGATGGGCATGTCACCGATCTCGTCGAGAAACAGGGTGCCGCCGCTGGCCTGCTCGAACCGTCCGGTACGACGTTCCACCGCGCCGGTAAAGGCCCCCCGCTCGTGGCCAAACAGCTCCGATTCCAGCAGTTCTTCCGGGATGGCCGCGGTGTTGATGGCAATGAACGGGCCGGACCGCCGGGGGCTGTGATCGTGCAGGGCCCGGGCGATGACTTCCTTGCCCGTGCCGGTCTCCCCGGTAATCATCACGGCGATATCACTGCGGGAAAGGCGGCCGATCGTGCGGATGATCTCCTGGAAGGCCGGCGAGTCACCAATCAGGGTGTCCCGGATTTCCCGGTCGTCCGGTTCAGCCAGCGGCGCGCTCAAGGCCTTGCGGACCAGCCTGCCCACCTCGTTCAGATCAAAGGGTTTGGCGAGGAATTCGAATGCCCCCTCCCGGAATGCGCTCACGGCGCTGTCGATATCGGAGTAGGCAGTCATGACGATGACCGGCAGGGCCGGGATGTCCCGGTGAACCTGTTGCATCAGCTCGATACCGTCTTCGGCCTGGAGGCGAACATCGGCCATCAACAGTCCCGGAAGCTCACCGCTTATCGCATCGACCACGCCCCGGGCGGTTTCGAAGGTTCGAACGGAAAAGCCCTCTCCGGCCAGGTATTCGTCGAGGACATAGCGGATGGCGGGATCGTCGTCGACTATCCAGATGCTGGCCATTTATTCCCTCGTCGAGTCCCGAGTCGGTTGACTTGTCTGTTCCAGGGGCAGCCGGAGACGAAAGCGGCTGCCCGGATGCATGGGCAAGTATTCCACCAGCCCGCCATGGCGACGGGCGATCTGCTGGACCACGGCCAGGCCGAAGCCCGTGCCCGACTCCCGGCCGGTGACCATGGGCAGAAACAGCCGCTGGCGCAGTTTCTCCGGGACGCCCCGGCCATTGTCCTCGAAATCCACCCGCAGCGCATGCTGTCCCGGCGTGTCCAGAAAAGCTGCTTCCCGTTCGATGCGGGTAACCAGCTTCAGGCGGGTAGCACCGGCCTGCAATGCATTGCGCATGAGATTAAGTACCAGCCTGTGAAGCTGGTCGGCAATGGCCGGGATTTCGGGAATGGACGGGTCGAAGTCCCGCTCGATGGATGCCGTGTACCCGCTTTCGGCCAGGACCAGTTCCCGGGCCTCTTCCAGTACACGGTGGATATTGACCGGCTCCGGGGGGTTCTCGGCACTTTCGGTGAAGTGCTCGATCAGTCCGGTGATTCGCTCTACTTCGCGCTGAATCAGCCGGGCGTGGCGGACCAGGTCCTCCTGGCCGGCTCGCTGCTCTACCAGCTGGGCGGCTCCCCGCACGCCGCCAAGGGGGTTTCTGAGTTCGTGGGCCAGGCTTCGAACGAGTCGGATGAAGGTCTGTTGCCGGTCCGCCCGGTCGGCGAGTTCCCGCTGGCGGATACGCTCGGCCACCGGCGTCAGTTCCACCAGGATTCCATCGGAGACCGGCCGCAGGGATACATCGGCCAGGACCGAGTCGGATTCTTCTCTCTCCAGGAATCTTTCGGCTACCAGCAGGGGCCGGCCCTGCCGGGTGACCTGATCGATCCAGCCCTGGAGCGATTCCGGCAGCAGACTCTTGTCAGCCTGCAAGGCCAGGCCCTCGGTTTCCGGGGTGAACAGCATTTCCCTGGCCGCGCTGTTGATGAAGGTCACCTGCCCGGTCGGGTCCAGCCGAACGATGCCGGTGCGCAGGTCATCGGTCTGCAATGCGTCTTCCCGGGGGTCCATCAGGCCGACTTGCCGGGTCGATCTGGAATTGACGCCATGGAGTCTTGATGCAGGTCAGTCCGGCTCCTGTTCGCGCCCGGCGGCATGGTGCATGGTGAACGTCACTTCCTCGGTGGATGCCAGGACCCGGCCGGATTCGGTCTGGACTTCGGCCCGAATGGTGTTCTCGCCGGCGGGAACTTCCTCGAAATCTGCCGCAAGCCCGGGCACGGCGGGCCGCTGTTCTCCATTGAGATAGACGACCATGAAAGTCGAGTCGGGAAGACTGACATTGCTTGAAAGCTCGACGGGCAGGGTGCTGTCGGTGGTCACGAGATCCTGGCCGGGTACAGGAGACTCGAAGACAAGCTCAAGGGCTTCGGCTTCCTGGGCCGGTTGCTCTTCGATCAATTCGGCAGGCGGGCCTTCCCTTTCCTCCAGGACATTGAGTTCCGGCAGGTCCATGGGCTCGGCATCATCGTCGGGCTCCTGGTCGGTATAGACCGGATTGCCTTCTTCGTCGTAGGTCTTGTAGATCGGGCCGGCCAGGCCAAGCGCCGGTATGAGCAGGGTCAGCAGCAGGAATGTGAGTGCTCGCATGAAGGGCTCCGTTCATGACATTTTGTGGGTCATTATGCATGGACACGCCGGAGAGTGGAAAAGTGCCTCTGCGAAAAACGGCGCCACGCGGGCGCCGTTTGCACTGTTGCAATGGCAGATCCGCTTCAGGCGGAGTAGTACATGTCGAACTCCACCGGGTGGGTGGACATCCGGAAGCGGGTGACCTCCTTCATCTTCAGTTCGATGTAGCCGTCGATCAGGTCATCGGAAAACACGTCTCCGGCCTTCAGGAATTCCCGGTCGGAGTCCAGGGCTTCCAGGGCCTGGTCCAGGGCGTGGCAGACCCGGGGAATATTGCGCTCTTCCTCCGGTGGCAGATCGTAGAGATCCTTGTCCATGGGCGACCCCGGGTTGATCTTGTTGGCAATCCCGTCCAGGCCGGCCATGAGCATTGCCGCAAACGTCAGGTAGGGGTTGCCCGCGGCATCGCCGAAGCGGATCTCGATGCGCCGGGCCTTGTCGCTGGACACGTGGGGAATGCGACAGGAGGCCGAGCGGTTGCGCGCCGAATAGGCCAGCAGGACCGGTGCCTCGAAGCCGGGCACCAGCCGCTTGTAGCTGTTGGTCGTGGCATTGGAAAAGGCATTGATGGTCCGGGCGTGCTTGAAGATGCCGCCAATGTAGTGCAGCGCGGTCTCCGAAAGATTGCCGTAACCATCACCGGCGAACAGGTTGGTGCCGCCCTTGGCCAGGGACTGGTGGACATGCATGCCGGAGCCGTTGTCACCGACCAGGGGCTTGGGCATGAAGGTAGCCGTGCGCCCGTGCTGATGGGCCGTGTTGTGGACGATGTACTTGAACAGCAGCATTTCATCGGCCTTGCGAACCATGGTGTTGAACCGGGTGCCGATTTCGCACTGCCCGGCGGTACCCACCTCGTGGTGATGGACTTCCACCGGCATACCGCAGGCTTCCATGGTCGCGCACATCAGACTGCGCAGATCATGCAGGGCATCCACCGGCGGGACCGGGAAGTACCCGCCCTTGACCCTGGGACGGTGCCCGTGGTTGCCGTCGTCGTATTCCTTATTGGTGTTCCAGGCCGCTTCTTCGGAGTCGATGGCAAAGGATGCACCGGAAATGTCGTTCTTCCAGCGCACGTCATCAAACACGAAAAACTCCGGCTCGGGTCCGAAAAATGCGGTGTCGGCAACACCGCTGGCCTTCAGGTAGGCCTCGGCACGCTTGGCCAGGGAGCGGGGACACCGGCTGTAGGCCTGCAGCGTGGACGGTTCAAGCACGTCGCAGCGCAGGTTCAGGGTGTTGAGTTCGGTAAACGGGTCGAGAAAGGCAGATTCGGTGTCCGGCATGAGGATCATGTCGGACTCGCTGATGCCCTTCCAGCCGGTGATCGACGAGCCGTCGAACATCTTGCCGTCAGCGAGCAGTTCTTCGTCCACGGCACTGGCCGGCAGGGTTACGTGCTGCTCCTTGCCCAGGGTATCGGCAAAGCGCAGGTCGATGAATTCGACGTTTTCGTCCTTGATGCGTTTGAGAATGGTTTCAGCAGACATGATTTCTATTGATCTCCGCAGTGATTGAGATTTATTTACAGTTCCTGAACTGTAAAAGCATGTAACGTGCCAGGCTGAGCCAATTGGCTGCGGTGGCTGTGAAAAGCCCGGCCCGAAAGGTGTCGAGGCCGGGCGGACGGAAGCAGGCGAAGTTGTCCTGTCTGCGTTTAGCCCGAATGTTGAGCAGCGACGGGGCCGGGCGCTCAACTTTTGAGCGCCTTGTCAGTGTTCCACTTCCGGATTGAGGGTGTAGGTCCCGGTTATCGAGGCCTGGCCGAGAATGTGGCCCTCCATGGCCTTCATGGCATCCTGCCCGTCGAACTCGCCGGACAGTCCGAGGCTTTCGGTATCCAGGGCGTAGACGGTAAACACGTAGCGGTGCAGACGTTCGTCGTTCCAGGGCGGACAGGGGCCGTCATATCCGAAATACTTGCCGGCCATTTCCGGGTCACCGGCCAGAAACTGGGTATAGTTATTCAGGCCCTGCTTGCTACCTTCCGGGCCCGGCGGGTGCTTCTTGCCACCCGGGGTCACTGCCCGGGAACATTCGGCGGTCTCCAGCTCCCGAAGATTGGCCGGCACGTCGATCATGACCCAGTGGTAGAAATCCACCCGCTCGAGATCGGCGGGGATGGTCTTGCCCTCCTGGTTGACATCGTCTGCCACCGAAGGCACATCCGGGTCCACGCAGATCACGGCAAACGAGCGGGCTCCATCGGGTACATCGGCCCAGCGCAGATGAGGGCTGCGGTTTTCCGACAGGGCCATGTGGTTGGCCTTGTCGGGCCGCCCGAAAGCCAGCCGGGTATCAATGGCATGGCCGTCATTGAGATCGCTGGAATACAGTTTCATCGAACGCCTCCTTGCAGGAAAGAATGGATTGCACCCGGGAATTCCCGGAGCCTGACGGGTATCCTATCAGAGCCATTCGAATCAAAAACCTGAAAAGAAATCATGCGTATTTCAAGAATTCTCATCTCCCTGCGGGGAGCGTTGCTGCTTTTGCTCTGCGTTGCATGGGTCACTTCCGGCCTGGCCCAGGACCGGGACATTCTGCCCGCCGGCTGGGAACCGGATCCGGATATCCCCTCCACGGCCGATGTACTGGGCTTCGAGCCGGGTGATCGACACGTCTATCACCATGAACTGGTCGAATACTTCATGACCCTGGCCGAGGCATCCCCCCGGGTCAGCGTGGAGGTGACCGGGCGGACCCACGGTGGGCGGCCGCTGATTCTGGCCTATTTCCATTCCGATGGCAGCAGCGAGGCCATCGAAACCGCAAGGCAACAGCGCCGGGAAGGTGGCCGGGAAGGGGATGGTCCCCTGGTGGTCTGGCTCGGATATTCCGTTCACGGCAACGAGGCCTCCGGTGCTCCGGCGGCCATGGAAACGGCCTGGTACCTGGCTGCCAGCCAGGATGAAAAGGTCCAGGCCTTGCTTGATGAGGCAGTCATCGTCATGGAGCCGGCCCTGAATCCGGATGGAATCGACCGGTTCTCCCACTGGGTCAACAACCACCGGGGCAACCACCCAAGCGCCGATCCGAACGACCGGGAACACCGGGAATCCTGGCCCAACGGACGGACCAACTATTACTGGTTCGATCTCAATCGGGACTGGCTGCCCCTGGTCCACCCCGAATCCCGCGCCCGGCTGGAGCACTACTACCAGTGGTTGCCCCACGTGGTCACCGATGTCCACGAAATGGGTCACGGCACGACCTATTTCTTCCAGCCCGGGGTGCCCGAGCGCAACAATCCCCTGACCCCGGAAGATAATTTCGAGCTGACCGCCCGGCTTGCCGAGTACCACGCCCGGGCCCTGGAAGACGCCGGGGAGCCCTGGTTTACCCGGGAGCTTTTCGATGACTACTACGCCGGCAAGGGCTCCACCTATCCGGATCTGACCGGCGGCATCGGCATCCTGTTCGAGCAAGCCTCGTCCCGGGGCCACGTCATGGACACCCCCCACGGCAAACGAACGTTCCGGGATGCCATCGCCAACCAGGTGGCGACCTCCCTGTCGACCCTGGAAGGTTCCCTGGAGCTGGCCGACGAGCTGAAGGATTTCCAGCTGCGCTTTTTCGAAGATGCCCGGGCCCAGGGACGCGGTGTCGACCATGCGGGATGGGTCATCGGGGACGGTGGGGACAAGAGCCGGGCCCTGGGGCTGGTTGAACTTCTGATTGCCCACGACCTTGAAGTCCATGCCGTCGACGGGCCGGTCACCATTGGCGAGGAGCAGTTCGACAACGGCTGGGTGGTGCCGGCCGACCAGTCGCAGTACCTGCTGGCCCGGTCCATGCTTGACCCGCTCGAGGAGTTCGAAAGCGAGGTCTTCTACGATGTATCCACCTGGTGGCTGCCGGCGGCGTTTGATCTGCCGGTGGAAACCGTCGGTGGCCTGCCTGCCCATTCCGGCACAGCCATGGAATCGGCACCGGACCTTGACGGTTACCTGCCGGAAGGGAACGAACCGGTGGCCTGGATCATTCCCTGGAACCAGATGCTGGCACCAGTAGCCCTTGACCGGCTGCTGGAATCCGATGCCCGGGTCCGGGTGGCCAAGCAGCCCCTGGAACTGGAAACCGACCGGGGTACAGGGGAGTTCCTGCGCGGCGCCCTTGTACTTCCGACGGGCCTGGACCAGCCGGACCTGGATGAATTGCTCGCCCCCATGGCCGAGAGTGGATTGCGGGTTTACGGAGCCCGCGGGGGGCTGGTTGATTCCGGGCCGGACCTGGGTTCACCTTCCCTGCGCCCGCTGGAACCGGTGCGCCCGGTACTGCTGACGGGCCCGGGCCTGAGCCCGCTCTCTGCCGGCCAGATCTGGCACTGGTTCGACCATTTCCTCGAACGGCCCCTGGTCCGGGTGGAGTGGCATCGGCTGCAGGGTGTGGACCTGGCCGATTACACCCACGTGATTCTTCCCGACGGGGATTACAGCTTGATGCCGGACTGGCTCAAGATCCAGTTGAAGACCTTCGTGGAAGCCGGTGGAACCGTGATCGGCAAGCAGCAGGGTGCGGGATTCGCCTCCGGGCTGGAATTCGAGCCGGAGTTGAGCCGGATCGAGCCCGAAGCCGATGCCGAAAACGATGAAGAGGCCGCCGAGACCCGGCGAGCCTACGATGACCACTCTGACGACTTTGCCCGGAAATGGATCGGGGGCGCCGCCCTGGAAATGGACCTGGATATCACCCATCCCCTGGGATTCGGTCACGACCGGGACCGGGTACCGGTATTCCGCCGGGGAATGACGCGACTGGCGCCCAGCGACAATGCCTACGCCATGGCTGGTCGGTACACCGACGAGCCGGTCCTGTCCGGCTACCTTTCCGATGAGCGCACCGAGCAACTGTCCGGGTCCCCGGCGCTGCTGGCCGACCATCGCGGGCAGGGCCTGGTGATCCGGATAGCCGACGATTACCTGTTCCGCGGATATCACGCGGGTACCTGGCGGATGTTTGCCAACGCAATCTATTTTTCCGGCGTGATCGACAGCCGGGAGTTGCCGGAGTAGCTTGAACGACATGAGCGCCCCTTCAGAATCCCTCGCCAGCCCCTTCCAGCAACGCCTGGTTGCCGAATCCCTGCGAGTCGAGGAAGAGCGCGCCGGTCGTACCCGGGAATCTCCGATGGCCGAGGAGCGGGCCAGGGGGCACGATGGTGACCTGGAAGCCCGCATCCGGGTTCGAGCCATGGCCCTGGACGAACACGGGGCCCGTCTGGCCGGCGTGCAGCGGGTAGCCGGCACGGTGCGCCTGGCCTTCCTGATCCTTGGCATTGTTGCCGGGCTGGCCGGGCTGACCGCTGCCGGGGTTGCGCTGGGAACTGACAGCCAGGTCAATATCGTCCGGGCCATCGTGACCCTGCTGGCCGTGCAGATCCTGGCGCTGTTCCTGTGGGGGCTGCTGATCGTGATGCCGTTTTCCCGGGGCGGCGTGCTTGGGCGGATTGTCATGATGGTCGCCGGCTGGCTGGGACGGCGCCTGGCGGCTACCGGGGAAGGCATGTCGGCGGCTTCGGTCACCCTGTCGCGGCTCACCCGGGGGGATATCGGCCGGGGGCTTCTGGGAACGGCTACTCACACCCTGTGGTTTGCCTATACCGCCGGTGCCCTTGCCGGGGCGCTGGTGTTGATGGCGATCTATCAGTACGACTTCTACTGGGCAACCACCATACTTTCCGAGGAGGTCATGGTGGCCCTGCTGACCGGGCTGGGAGTGGCACCCGGGATGGCCGGTTTTACCGTTCCGGACCAGGAACTGGTCCGCTTCAGCCGGCAGGGTATGGAGCCCGGCTATGGCCGCCAGGCCTGGTCCGGATTGATCGTCGGGAGCCTGATCGTATTCGGTCTGATTCCCAGGCTTCTGTTTGCCGTCCTTTGCGCTCTCCAGCTCCGGTCCGCCAGCGCTGCCTTCCGGCTGGACCTGACCCGGGCGGGTTATGCCCGCCTGGCCCATCGCCTGGAACCGGCTTCTGCGCGGCTGGGACGAAAAGGCCCGCCACCGTCCGACCAGGAGACGGGTCAAAGGCAGGCCGGCCTGCCCGAGCCGGTTGACCCGGCTGGTGCCCCGGGGCTGGTCTACCTGGTTGGTATGGAACGGGAGCCGGAATCAGACTGGCCACCCAGCTACCCGGAACTGGCAACGGTGGAAGCCCTGGGATATGCCGACGACCGGGCCGGTCGCCGTGACATCCTGGCCATTTTCGAAAACCTGCCTGCACCACCCGGGCGAGTGCTGGTGCTGGTTCCATTCCGGCGAACACCGGACCGGGGCATGGGCTCGTTCCTGCAGGCGCTTGGCCGGGCAGCCTCGGCACCGGTATGGCTGCTGCTGGAAGGCCTCGGGAAGGCACCTGAACCAGGCCGCCAGCGGATCGGCCAGTGGCAGGAACTGGCAGGGCGGGCCGGTGTGGAAAGAGTGCAGGAGGTTGGGCAGGGGTCGACCGATGGAGGGCAAAAACCATGAGTCGCGATCAGGATAAAGCCGGAGTCCTGAGTATCGCCGTAGTTGGTCACACCAATACTGGCAAGACTTCGTTGTTGCGCACCCTGGCCCGGGATGCCGGATTCGGTGAAGTAGCCGACGCTCCGGCTACCACCCGGCAGGTCGAAGGCATCGCCCTTGCGGTGGGCGGCCAGCCGGCCATCGAGCTGTATGACACCCCCGGGCTGGAGCAGGCCAGCGAGGTCTACGAATTGTTACAGGAAGGCACCGGCGGGCGCCACGACGGCCCGGACCGTATCCAGAATTTTCTCCGCCAGCACTCCGTCGGGCCGATGGAGCAGGAGGCCCGGGTGCTTTCCCAGGTACTGGAATCAGAGGCCGTGGTCTACGTGATCGATGCCCGGGAGCCGGTCCTGGAGAAATACCAGGACGAACTGGCCGTGCTTGCCATGACCGCCCGACCAGTCCTGCCGGTGCTCAATTTCGTTGCCCTGGACCAGGCCCGCCCGGATGAATGGACAAAGGCCCTTGCCCGGGTCGGTTTGCACACCGTGGCGGCCTTCGACACGGTGGTGTTCGAGCCCGAGGCTGAAACACGCTTGTGGAACAGTCTGGCCGGCCTGGTTTCACGGCACCAGGGGATCATCAATGGGCTCATCAAGGACCGCTCCCGGGATACCCGGTGGCGCCACCAGGCGGCCCGCCAGCGAAGTGCGGAATTTCTTGTGGATGCGGCCGCGGCCCGTCAACGGGTAAGGCGGGACGATGAGGACGCCCGGGCGGCCGGCCTTGCCGATCTGAAGCATCGGATCGGCGAGGGTGAACGGGCCTGCTTGCGTGACCTGGTGGAGCTGTTCCGGTTTACCGCCGACGACTGGGAAAAGGGCGTTGTGCCGGAATTGACCGGTGAGGGTGCCGTGGACCTGGCAGACCCGGAAAAACTTCGCCAGCTTGGAGTGAGTTCGGGAAAGTATGCCGGATCCGGGGCGGCTGCCGGAGCCGTGTTCGACCTGTCCACCGGCGGGCTTTCCCTGGGCGCCGGTACCCTGGTGGGAACCCTGGCCGGGGCGGGCGTGGCCGGGATCGGAAACTTTCGCAATGAACTGGGCGATCGACTGACCGGCTATCAGTCCCTGGCACCGGAACCGGCGCTGGTCTGCCTGCTTTTTGTCCGTCAGCAGCGGCTGCTGGCCCACTTGTTCAGCCGGGGCCACGGCGCTGTCCACCCGTTTCGCATGGATGAAAGCCTGGCCCGGCAAGTTGAAAAGACTGCCTTGCCCAGGACACTGAAACAGGCCCGGGTAAACCCGAAATGGTCGGCCTTCAACAACCCGTCCCGGGCATCCCGTTCGCGCGGGCGCGGAGAGGCGGTAAAACGATTGGCCGATGAATTGGCCCGGGCACCGGAACATTCGGCCTGAGCATCCACCATGGTTGGATTTATCGATTGAAAAGCCGTATAGTGGACCTGCCAGCAGTGAGTGGCAGTGGTAGTTTAGGTTGTTTCCTTCCGGTTTACGTCCCAAACCCCATTCGATCGAACTGCGGGCAAAACCCGTACAGATTAAATTTTGAGGTAGTTAAGAAAATGGCAAAAGGTACAGTGAAGTGGTTCAACGAAGCCAAGGGCTTTGGGTTCATTAGTCAGGAAGATGGTGGGGCGGACGTCTTCGTTCACTTCAGCGCGATTCAGGGCTCCGGATTCAAGACCCTGGCCGAAGGCCAGAAGGTCGAATTCGACTTGCAGGATGGCCCCAAGGGTCCACAGGCAGCTAACGTGGTTCCCGAGTAAATCCGAGCATTCAAGTCGGATGAAAAAGCCCCGCTTCGGCGGGGCTTTTTTGTGGGTGGCGGAAAATCCAGGGCACCATCGAAAACATGCAGCGACCGGGTGCGTGGGCCGTTGTAACCGAGGGGGTCGGGCTGGTCGGCGATATCCGTGGAGCAGGCACTGGAAAACCTCGAACGGTTCGATCCGACACTGGCCGAGCTGATTATTGGCACATTTTACGGTGGCTATACCGCTCAGGAGATGGCGGAGATCACTGATACTCCCCTGCGGACCATCCAGCGCCAGATCAAGCGCGCCCGGGGCTGGCTGCGGCTGGAGATGGGCCCGAAGGATTCTTGAGCTGCCGTGGCAGAGACCGGGAATGCCCGCTCTGGTGAAGGGGTGCTTGACCCGATAGTGGTCCGCAAATGGGCAAACCGGTCATTTGGCTTCACCAAGGGGTTTGATTTCAGTCAACTTGGCAGGCCGCGGGACGGGCTAATCTGCGAAACCTGATTCCCATCGAGGCCGCCCATGGTTCCCTCGAGCCTGTTCGACACGGATTTGATCGGCAAGTATGACGTGGCCGGGCCCCGTTATACTTCCTATCCCACAGCCCCCTGGTTTCGCCCGGATTTCGGTGTCGACGATTATCTGCAGGCTGTTGCCCGGAGCAATGAGGCTGGCCGGCCGTTGTCGCTGTATGTACACATCCCCTTTTGCGATACGGTCTGTTTTTACTGCGCCTGTAACAAGGTCATTACCCGCAACAGGGCCCGGGCCACCCGTTACCTGGAATCCCTCCATCGCGAAATCGAACTGCAGGCCGAAAGGCTCGTCCCGGGCCGGATGGTCGACCAGCTTCACTTCGGGGGCGGGACCCCGACCTTCATCAGCGACGGGGAGATGGCGGCGTTGTGGGACAAACTGCGTCAACACTTCGAGCTGCGCGATGACGACCGGGGTGAGTACGCCATAGAAATCGATCCCCGCTCGGTGGACCGGGAAGGGATCGAGCGGTTGCGAAACCATGGCTTCAACCGCCTGAGCATGGGGGTCCAGGATTTCAATCCGGCCGTCCAGATCGCGGTCAACCGGATCCAGCCCCGGTCGGTCACCATCGATGCGATCAAGGCGGCCCGGCAGGCCGGTTTTCACTCGATCAGCCTGGATCTGATCTACGGGTTGCCGTTTCAAAGTGTTGATGGATTTTCCCGGACCCTGGATGAGGTCATCGAGCTCCAGCCCGACCGCCTGTCGGTGTTCAACTACGCCCACATGCCTCATCTGTTCAAAACCCAGCGCCAGATCGATCCGGCGACCCTGCCGTCCCCGGCGGTCAAGCTGGCCATCCTGGAGCGGGTGATCGACCGGCTGACCGAGGCCGGATACGTCTACATCGGCATGGACCACTTTGCCCGACCGGATGACGACCTGGCCCTGGCCCAGCGCCGCGGTGACCTGTACCGGAACTTCCAGGGCTACAGTACCCACGCCGGCTGTGACGTGATCGGGCTGGGTGCAACTGCCATCGGCATGGTCGACGACACCTATTCCCAGAATCACAAGGATCTTGAGAGCTGGGCCAACGCCCTGGCCGCCGGGCAACTGCCGGTTGCCCGTGGTCTGCGCCTGGACGCCGATGACCGGCTGCGCAGGAAGGTGATTACCCGCCTGATCTGCGACTTCGAGCTTGACAAGAACGCGATTGGCGAGGAATTCGGTATCGACTTCGATGAATATTTCTTCACCGAAATGGAGGCACTCGAGGCCCTGGCGGCTGACGGGCTGGTACAATTCGAGAGAGGCCGAATCCGGGTGTTGCCCGCCGGTCGGCTGCTTATCCGGCACGTGTGCATGGTGTTCGATCGCTACCTGTCCGATGACCGGAGCTCGAACCGGTTTTCACGGGTAATATAGGTTCCAGCCCGGCGGATTGATCTGGATCAATCCGTGATTTCTGGCCAAAAAAGAAAATACGCAGGTTCCAACGGGAGTTTACGCCATGAGCGCGCAAGGCGTTCCATACAACAACAAGGTGGTGATGCAGTTTGCCGTTGCCACCATCGTCTGGGGCGTGGTCAGCATGACCGTCGGTGTGCTGATTGCCGCCCAGCTGATCTGGCCGGCCCTGAATTTCGATACAGCCTGGCTCACCTATGGCCGCCTGCGGCCGCTGCACACCAACGCGGCCATCTTTGCCTTCGGCGGCAGTGCGTTGTTTGCCACCTCCTACTGGGTGGTCCAGCGGACCAGCGGGGTGCCCCTGTTCATGCCGAAGCTGGCCGCCTTCACCTTCTGGGGCTGGCAGGCGGTGATCGTCCTGGCAGCCATCAGCCTGCCGGCCGGCATCACCATGGGCAAGGAGTACGCCGAGCTGGAGTGGCCCATCGCGATCCTGATCGCAGTGGTCTGGATCTCCTACGGGGTGGTGTTCTTCGGCACGATCGCCACCCGCAAGATCCGGCATATCTATGTGGCCAACTGGTTCTATGCCGCCTTCATCATCACCGTGGCGGTATTGCACATCGTCAACAACGCGGTCATTCCCGTCTCCCTGACCGAGAGTTATCCGATCTATTCCGGCGCCGTCGATGCCATGGTGCAGTGGTGGTACGGGCACAATGCCGTCGGCTTCTTCCTGACTGCCGGATTCCTGGGGATGATGTACTACTTCATTCCCAAGCAGGCTGACCGCCCGATCTATTCCTACCGCCTGTCCATTGTCCACTTCTGGGCCCTGATCGCCATATACATGTGGGCCGGCCCACATCACCTGCACTACACAGCACTGCCGGACTGGGCCCAGTCGCTGGGGATGGTGTTTTCCCTGATGCTGCTGGCTCCGAGCTGGGGCGGCATGATCAACGGCATCATGACCCTGTCCGGAGCCTGGTACAAGCTGCGCACCGACCCGATCCTGAAGTTCATGATCGTCGCCCTTTCGTTCTACGGCATGGCCACCTTTGAAGGGCCCATGATGTCGATCAAGACGGTCAACGCACTATCCCACTACACCGACTGGACGATTGGTCATGTCCATGCCGGCACCCTGGGCTGGGTCGGATTCATCTCCATCGGCGCCATGTACTTTCTCATCCCACGGGTTTTCGAGGCCCCGCGCATGTACTCGATCAGGGCCATGGACCTGCATTTCTGGATTGCCACCATCGGCATCGTGCTCTACATCGCCGCCATGTGGATCGCCGGGGTCATGCAGGGGCTGATGTGGCGGGCGACCAACGAGGACGGAACGCTGACCTACACCTTCGTCGAGTCCCTCAGCGCAACCTATCCCTACTACATGGTGCGACTGCTGGGCGGAATACTGTACCTGGCCGGCATGTTCATCATGGTCTGGAACGTCTACAAGACCTGGCAGGTTGGTGCCGGGCGTATCGAGGCGCCCGATGAGCAGGGGCTTCCGGCCCCGGCCGCTTCCTGACCGGCAAGGAGCTTCAAGCCATGAATCACAGCAAGGTAGAAAAGAACATCACACTGATGGCCATCCTGATCGCGGTGGTGATTTCCATCGGCGGGCTGGTCGAGATCGTGCCCCTGATGTTCCAGGCCCAGGTCGTCGAGCCGGCCGAAGGCGTCGAGCCCTATGACCCGCTGGCACTGGCCGGTCGAGCGGTTTATGTCAACGAGGGTTGCTACAACTGCCATTCCCAGATGATCCGTCCCCTGCGGGCCGAGACCGAACGCTACGGGCCCTATTCGCTGGCCGGGGAATCGGTTTACGACCGTCCGTTCCAGTGGGGGTCGAAACGTACCGGTCCGGACCTGGCCCGGGTGGGTGGCCGCTACAGCGACGAGTGGCAGCGCATTCACCTGATCAACCCCCGGGACGTGGTGCCGGAGTCCAACATGCCTGGCTATCCCTGGCTGGAGGACCGGATGGTGGATCCGAACCTGGTCGAACGGCGCATGCGGGTGCTCCGGCGCCTGGGGGACCCTTACACCGAGGAGGATTTCGAGTCCATCGAGGACATGGTGCTGGGCAAAACCGAGATGGATGCAATCATCCATTACCTGCAGGGTCTGGGTACCGCCCAGGCCCAGGAGCGGTAATTCCATGTCCACCGGCATGCTCATGGGAATCATCACCATTGTCATCATGGCCTGCTTCATTGCCGTGGTGCTCTACACGTTCGTCTACAGAAGCAAGTCCGATTTTGACGACCAGGCCCGGATCCCGCTGGAGGAAGACCGGGACGGTGCTGAAAGGGAGAAGCAGCAATGAGTACCTTCTGGAGTCTGTGGATCATCGTACTCACGGTAGGCAGCATCATTGCTTCCTGGTGGCTGATCTGGGCCACCGGCCGGATGCGAAACCCGGATGAAGCCGACGAGGAGACCACCGGCCACGAGTGGGATGGCATTCGCGAGTACAACAACCCGATGCCCAGGTGGTGGGTCAACCTGTTTTACCTCACCATCATTTTCAGTGTGGGTTATCTCATTCTCTATCCGGGCCTGGGCAATTTTGCCGGGGTTCTGGGGTGGACCCAGGAGGGCCAGTACGAGGACGAAGTCGCCGAGTTCGAAGAGCGCATGGAACCCCTGTTTTCCGGCTTCCGGGAAATGGAGCTTACCGAGCTGGCCGAAGACGAGACCGCGCTGGCCCATGGTCGGGCGGTGTTCGGCAACTTCTGCGCTACCTGCCACGGATCCGATGCCCGGGGTGCCCGGGGTTTTCCCAATCTCCGGGATGCCCAGTGGCAATGGGGTAGCACGCCGGAGGATATCCTGCACTCCATCAAGCATGGCCGGGAAGGCGTCATGCCGGGATGGGGCGACCAGCTCGGCGATCGGGGCGTGACCGAAACGGCGGTCTATGTCCAGCAACTGGCCGGGCGCAGTGCCGATCCCATGCTCGCCCGGGCCGGCCAGCGGCACTACCAGCAGCTTTGTGCCTCCTGCCACGGACCGGAAGGCCGGGGCATGGTGCAGCTCGGCGCACCGGATCTGACCAACAACCTGTGGGTTTACGGCAGCAGCTTCGAGGCCATCTCCAACGCCATTCGCAACGGATTGCACGGTGCCATGCCGGGCCACGAGCCGATTATCGGTGAAGACCGGTCCAGGCTGGTGGCCGCCTATGTGCTTTCCATGATGGAAGAAGTACCCGAATCCGGAAACAGCGAAGACTGACATGGATGCTGGCGATCACAAGGTGCCCCGGTCTTCAGCCCCGCCTGCCTTTGATCATCCCCGCCGGCCCCTGGCCTGGCGGCTCGGGGCCATTCTCTGGCCAAGTTTCTTCGCCGCCGGTGTGGCCACCATGGTGTTTTTTGCCCTGGTCGACCCGATCGCGCTTCGGGACATTACCTTTCCCGCCTGGCCCGTGACCCGGGAGCTGGGCTATACCATCGGCTTTTTCCTGTTCTGGGCGGCCACTGGTTCGGCCAGTCTCTTTACCTGGATATTGCTGCGACCCGGGAGCCGCTTCAAACGGCACGACAAGCCCCGTCCATGAGCAATACCCGCATTCCGATCAAGGTCAGCGATGACGGGTCGCTGTACCAGAGCGAGGCCAAGATCTACCCCCGGGAGGTGGGCGGGCGCTTCCAGCGACTGCGTAACCTGGCCGTGTTCTGGCTGCTGGGCATGTACTACGTCTTCCCCTGGATTTCCATCAATGGCCAGCAACTGGTTCTGTTCGACCTGCCGGCCCGGCAGTTCCATGTCTTCGGCCTGACCTTCTGGCCCCAGGACTTCATCCTGCTGTCGGCACTTCTGATCATCGCCGGCTTGACCCTGTTTTTCTTCACGGCCCTGGCCGGGCGTGTCTGGTGCGGTTTTGCCTGTCCCCAGACGGTCTGGACCGAGGCCTTCCTGTGGATGGAGCGAATCACCGAGGGCCCCCGGGGCAAGCGGATCAAGCTTGACCAGGCCCCCTGGAATGCCGAAAAGATACGGCGCAAGACAGCCAAGCATTTTCTCTGGCTGGTGTTTGCCCTGTGGACGGGGTTCACCTTTGTCGGCTTCTTTACCCCCATCCGGGACCTGTCTACCCGGGTGCCCTTCGAACTGGGCGGCTGGGAAACCTTCTGGATACTTTTCTATTCCCTGGCCACCTGGGGCAATGCCGGGTTCCTGCGCGAGCAGGTGTGCAAGTACATGTGTCCCTATGCCCGATTCCAGTCGGCCATGTTTGATCCCGACACCCTGATCATTTCCTACGACGAAAGCCGGGGTGAGCCCCGGGGCGGAAGGCGCCGGTCAGTGCCCTCCCATGCCAGCCGGCAGGCATTGGAAGCCGAGGGGAGGCTGGAAGACCATCCAACACCGAATGAGCTGGGTGACTGTATCGACTGTACCCTGTGTGTCCAGGTCTGTCCGACGGGTATCGATATCCGGGATGGACTTCAGATCGAGTGCATTGCATGTGCGGCCTGCGTGGATGCCTGTGACGAGGTCATGGACAAGATGGGCTACGAGCGGGGGCTGATCCGCTATACCACCGAAAATGCACTCCAGGGCAAGCCCAGCCGGATCCTCCGGCCCCGCACAGCAGTCTACGGGCTGATCCTGGCGGCCATCATTTCCACCTTCGTGTGGGCGGTGTTCAATCGCTCCGAGTTGATCGTTGAGGTCCTCAGGGACCGAAACGTGATGTACCGGGAGACGGTGGACGACCGCATCGAGAACGTCTATACGATCAAGCTGGTCAACAAGGCTTCCGAGGAACGGTATTATGAGATCTCGGTGACCGGTGAGGATGCGGTAAGCGGCCTTGATCTTCCCGACTCGGTCCGGGTCGATGCAGGCCAGGTCCGTGACCTGGTGGTTACCCTGACCGCCCCGGCCGATGCAGTATCCGGGCGCCACCCGATCACCTTCCAGGTCCGCCGGATCGACGATCCGGACCAGGTAAAATCCAACGACAGCGCGTTTTTCGCGCCGGAGCAGCGATAGGCATGATCAGGAACCTTACTGGCCGTATCGAACCCTGGGCCGTGCTGGTCTGGCTTCCGGCCCTTGGTGGCGTGTTTTCCGGGCTCATGCTGGTCCAGTTTGCCCTGCGCCATGCCGACGAGCCGGTTCGCGACGACGTGGAACGCCAGGCGCGCATGCAAAAGACCGTGGAGGCCCCGGCCCGGCGGGCCGGAGAACTGGGGTTGTCGGCAGACTGGTCGCTGGACCCGGACACCGGCATCCTGTCGGTGGACCTGGCCGGGCAGGCCCCCGGGAATGGGCTCAACCTGGTGCTCTGGCACGCCACCCGTTCCGAGCTGGACCGGGAGGTCGAGCTGACCCGGGCCCCGGACGGTCAATGGACTGCCTCGGTCTGGCTGCCCCCGGAGGTTCGCTACGGGCTGCGGCTTGAAGATCCCGCCGATACCTGGGCCATTACCGGCAGACTCGAACCCGGCAAGTATTCCGGCCGTCTGGAGCCGGCCCGGCGCTGATGAGCGCCACCGCCGCGACCCTGGCCGGCGCCCGGGTGGAGTGCTTCCACTGTGGCGAGCCGGTACCCGACGGCCTTGATCTGAGTGTACCCATCGACGGCCGGTCCGAGCCGGTTTGCTGCATCGGTTGCCAGGCGGCGGCGGGGTGGATTGCCGGCAGCGGTCTGACCGATTATTACCGCCTGCGCCAGGCCACCGCCGATACCCCCCAGCCGGAAATCATGGCCCTGGAGGTCTGGGACCGTCCGTCCCTCCAGGCGCAATATGTCCACGCCGCCGACGAGGCCCACCACGAGGTCAGCCTGATCACCGATGGCATTCACTGTGCGGCCTGTACCTGGCTGATCGAAAAGGCCATGGCCCGGGAGCGGGGCCTTCACCGGGTGGAGGCCAACCCGGTCTCCCGCCGGGTATGGCTTTCCTTCGATCCCGGCGAGACTCGATTGTCCACCCTGCTCAAGCGCCTTCATCACCTGGGTTTCAAATCCCGTCCCCTGGATGCCGAAGCCGCCGAGGATCAGTGGCAGAACGAACGCCGGGCGGCGCTCAAGCGCCTTGGCGTGGCCGGGCTGGGGATGATGCAGGCGATGATGTACGCCGTCGCCCTGTGGATGGGGGCCTTCGAAGAAATGGACACAGCCACCCGGGACTTTTTCCGCTGGGTGGCGTTTTTCGTGACCACCCCGGTTCTGCTGTACTCGGCTTCTCCCTTTTACAAGGGCATGGTCCGGGAGCTTCGTGCCGGGCGCCTGGGCATGGACACACCCGTCAGCCTGGCCCTGATCCTGGCCTATACGGGCAGTCTGTACGAAACCATCCGGGGCGGGCCGGAAGTCTATTTCGAATCAGTGGCCATGTTCGTCTTCTTCCTGGCCATCGGCCGGTTCGTGGAAATGAGCGTGCGCCATCGCTCCATCCAGTCCGGCGAGGCCCTGGCCCATCGGACTCCGGCCGTCGCGCTGCGGGTATCCGGCCAGGCCCCGCCGGAAACCGTCGCTGTGGCCGAACTGGAAACCGGCGACCGGGTTCGCGTTCTGCCCGGCGAGGCACTGCCGGCCGACGGGGTGCTGGTCGACAGCCAGGCCTGGGTGGACGAATCCATGGTCACCGGTGAATCCCGGCCGGTGCACAAGCGCAGGGGAGATGAATTGCTGGCCGGGTCCATTTGCCGGGACCGGGCCCTGGACCTGGAGGTCACCGCCCTGGGTCAGTCCACGGTGCTGGCCGCCCTTGGAAGAATGATGGATGCTGCTGCCCGGGAACGACCCCGGCTGGCGCGCCAGGCCGAGCGAATGGCCGCCTGGTTTGTGGCCCGGGTCCTGGTATTTGCTTCCGTGGCTGCCCTGGTCTGGCTCTACCTGGACCCATCCCGGGTTTTTCCCATCACCCTGGCGGTGCTGGTGGTCTGCTGTCCCTGCGCCCTTTCCCTGGCCGTGCCCACCGCCCTGGCCGCTGCCCAGCGCAAGCTGGCCGGGCTGGGCCTGCTGGTCGTCCGGGCCGATGCCCTGGAGGCCCTGTCCCGGGCCGATACGGTGGTGCTGGACAAGACCGGAACCCTGACCGAAAACGATATCTCCGTGGTCGACGTTGAACTGCCTGAAAAGGCCACCCTGGACCGGCAACAGGCTCTTTCCCTGGCCGCGGCACTGGAGGCCGAATCCACCCACCCGCTGGCCCGCGCCTTTCAACCCTACCGGCACGACCAGACAGTCGCCGAACGTCTGGAGACGGTTTCCGGGGGCGGGGTCATGGGCGAGATCCGGGGCCGTCACTGGCGTCTGGGCAAGCTGGATTTCGTGACCGAAGGCCGCAAGGCCTCCGGGCCTGACGACCGGGTCTACCTGGGTTGCCAGGGCCGGGTCATGGCCGCCTTCGGGATTCATGCACCCTTGAAGTTCGATGCCGCCGATGCCGTGGCGGGTCTCAAGGCCCTGGGTCTGAAAGTCATCCTGCTCAGCGGAGACAGCTGCCAGGCGGTGGAAGACTGCGCCCGGGCGCTGGGGATCGAAGACTACCGGGGGCGCATGTGGCCGGAGGAAAAACTTGACCGGGTACGGGCCCTGCAGGCCGAAGGGCACCGGGTGGCCATGGTGGGCGATGGAATCAACGATGCCCCGGTTCTCGCCGGGGCCGACGTGGCACTGGCTTTAGCCTCCGGAAGCGGCCTGGCCCAGAGCTCTGCCGATGTGATCGTGGCCGGCAACCGCCTGTCGGGCCTGCCGGAGATCGTGGGGGTTGCCCGAAGGACCCGCCGGGTGATCCGGCAGAATTTTGGCTGGGCACTGAGCTACAACCTGTCGGCGGTTCCCTTTGCCGCCATGGGTTTCATTACCCCCTGGATGGCCGCCCTCGGCATGTCCCTGAGCTCCCTGGCGGTTACCCTGAATGCCACTCGCCTGGCCCGCAAGCCGGCGCCTGATTCAGCGGTAGACTCACCGGCAAGGTCTGATTCGGAGGTTGCCGGTCCCGTCGAGGAAAAGGCTGCATCATGAATATCATCCTGATCCTGATCCCGTTGAGCATCGTGCTCCTGATATTCGCCGGCATTGCCCTGTTCTGGGCCATCAACCATGGTCAGTTCGATGACCTGGACACTCCGGCCATTTCCATCCTGGTCGACGACGACGAGGCGCCCGGCGGCCGGGATCGGGAAGGCGAAAGCCAAGGGGAGGACAACGACCCCGAACCCCCGGGCTGACCGTGGACGGAGTGACCCTGACCAGTGCCTTTCTCGCCGGGCTGTTGGGCAGCGGCCACTGTGCGGTCATGTGCGGGGGGATCGCGGTGGCCTTTACCGGGCTGCCCGGGGTGGAGGACACCCGCCAGGTCCGCCTTCGGGCTCTTCGCATGCAGATTGGTCGGGTGGCCAGCTATACCCTGGCCGGCGTGATCATGGCTTCCATCGGGCTCGGTCTGGCCACTCTGGCCGACCCGGAACCGGTTACCCGATTCTTTCGGGTTGCCCTGGGTGGTGTGCTGATTCTGGCCGGGTTGCAACTGATGCGGGGGCCGGGAAAGATGGACTGGCTGGCCGGTCCCGGGCGGCGGGTCTGGCAGCGCCTTCAGCCCCTTACCCGGCACTTTCTGCCGGTCAACACGCCCTGGCGGGCCTATGGCCTGGGGGCGCTTTGGGGCTGGCTGCCCTGCGGGCTTGTCTACACCCTGCTGCTGGCCGCCTGGTTCAGCGCCAGCCCGCTTCACGGTGGCGCCCTGATGCTCGCCTTCGGCCTGGGCACATTGCCCGCACTGATGGCCATTTCCCTGGGCGCGGCGGGCTTTCAGCGGCGCCTTCAGCAACACTCGACCCGCATCGGTCTGGGGCTGGTGGTCATGCTCGGTGGCCTGGTTACCGCACTGGCGCCGGTGCTGGTCAATCTTCCCGTACTCGGACCGATCCTGATTGCACTGGGATGCAAGGTTTGATAATTCGGGGGGGTATACTGACCAGTATTCGACCTGGGCTGGAGCGTTATGATGAAAGGTGTTGGCGGTTATCGATTGTTGCTTGGCATGGCAGTCTTGTTTTCGGCAGTAGTTTTTCCGGGCTGGGGATACGCCGATGAGGGTATCGAAGTCCCCTGTGTGAATTGCCCGGACCTGGATTCCCCTGTTTATCCCGAATCGGGCATCTGGTTCAACCCGGAACAGTCGGGTACCGGCTTCATGTTCGAGGTACAGAATGGACATCTGGGCGGGTATTACTATCTCTACGATGAGGATGGCAACCCGGTCTGGTATCTGGTCTCCGGGTGGCTCGAGGAATCCGATGACACGGCCGCACACTTCCAACTGGAGACCGAGCTTCAGCGTCACCAGGGAGGGGCTTGTCTGAACTGTGAATATCAGACGCCGGAGCTGGGAGAGTCGCCTGGCGATATCCGGCTGGAATTCTTCCACCGTAATCTTGGTCGTTTCAGCGTGGACGACGGACCGGCCCAGAACATCCTTCCACTGACCCACGGCGTTCCGGGCAGTCGGCCATTCCGGCCGGCGACGGACTATGTGTTTCCGGATCTGGAAGGGGAATGGGTGCTTGTACACGGTAGCCCGGGAATGACCGGTGGCAGAAACCTCTCCAGTGCTGTGGTTATGGTCATGACGCCACGTGAGCTGGATCCCGGTGCCCCGGAGATCAAGGCACGATACCGGATGTTTGTCGGAGGCAACTCACCCATCCTGGATCCACCGATCACCAGGTCACTTGATTGCATGGTCGACGAGTCCCTTGGGCCGGTGTGCGAACTCAGGTATGCAGCTTTTGGATCTCATGTCTGGACGATCCATCTTGCGGACTTGGGCCACCGTCGATTCATTGGCACCTTGACTCAGCCGGAGGATCTTGCCGGCACGGAAGTGGTGGAAGCTTTCCGTCTCGACTATGACTGAAGCCCGCTCCGCACGAAGCTTTACACAGGTGCCCGGTTTTCGAGTTCCTGCTTTGCCGCGCCGGCAGTCAGCATGACTCAGCGACTGTAAACTGGACGAATCCTGCCGTTTGTTGAAAACTCGCAGTTTTCGGATCCGGGAGAAATCATGTCGGCAAACATTGAATCGAAAGTCCAGGCCCTCGAAGAGGTGGTCGATCAATGCCTCGAACGGCTTGGCGGGCACGTGGTGCTGGGTCTGCCCCTGGGCCTGGGCAAGCCCAACCGGCTGGTCAACGCTTTCTACCGGCGGGCCCGGGCTGACGAATCCATTGAACTGGAGATCGTCACGGCCCTGTCGTTGAACCCCCCGCAACCGGGCAGCGATCTCGAGCGCCGGATGATGGAGCCCTTCGTGGAACGCCACTTCGGTGCCGATTACCCCCGCCTGGAATATGTCGACGACCGGTCCGCCGGGAAGCTGCCCGACAACGTGACCATCACCGAGTTTTACCTGCAGTCCGGAGCCAGCCTGGGAGAGCCGGATACCCAGCAAAATTATGTCTCGAGCAACTACACCCACGTGCCAAGGGACCTGATCGACCGGGGCATCAACCTGGTCATGCAGCTTGTCTCCCGGGGCACCCACCGGGGCCGGGACCGCCTGAGCCTTTCGTGCAACCCGGATATTACCCTGGACCTGGTGCGCCTGCTAAAGGACCGGCCGGGCCATGATTGCATGGCCATCGGCGTTGTCCATCCGGACCTGCCTTTCCTCCACGGTGACGCGGTGGTCGACGAGGGATTTTTCGACCTGCTGGTCGAAACGCCCCCGAAACAGCCCCTGTTTGCCATGCCCCGCATGCCGGTATCCACTTTGGATTACTGGGTCGGGCTCAATGCCAGCCGGCTGGTTGCCGACGGGGGCACCCTGCAGATCGGCATCGGGTCGCTCAGCGATGCCCTGGTCGATGCCCTGATCCTGCGCCAGCACCACAATGGCGACTACCGGGGCCTGGTCGAGCCCGACGAAGACGACCCGGCCCGGCCCCTGGTCGAGTTCATGGGCGGGCTGGAGCCGATGGAAGAAGGCCTTTACGGGGCCAGTGAAATGTTCATGGACGGATTCATGAACCTGTACAGGGCCGGCATTCTCAAACGCGCCGTTTTCAACGACCCGGTCCTCCAGGAACTGGCCCTGGAACATGGCGTGCCCGACAGGCCCGACCGGAAACTGCTGGAAGCGATGATTGCCGAAGGCCGGCTGGGGGCGGGCCTGGACCCGGCCGGCCTGGCCCACCTCAAGGCCCTGGGGGTGCTTGATTCCCGGGTGAGCCTGGAATCCGGGTCCATCGTGGCCCCTTCCGGTGAACGGGTGAAAAACGAACTCCACCAGGCCGCGGTGGTGGAGTTTCTCGCACAACACTGCCTGGCCGACGCACTGGCTCCCGGGTCGGTCATGGACGGGGCCTTCTTTCTCGGCACGAAGGATTTCTATGGCTGGCTCAACGGCCTGTCCGACAGCGAGCGGCCCATGTTCCGGATGACCTCGGTAGGTCAGATCAATCAGCTTTATGGCGGCAGCGAATCCCTGGAAAAGGCCCAGCGGCAAAAGGCCCGGTTCATCAACACCTGCATGATGATGACGGCCACCGGGGCGGCGGTATCCGACGGGCTGGCCGACCACCAGGTGGTTTCCGGGGTGGGCGGGCAATACAACTTCGTGGCCATGGCCCATGCCATGGAAGACGGTCGGTCCATCCTGATGCTGCGATCGACCCGTTCAAGCAAGGGCAAGACCGTCTCCAACATCGTCTGGGAATATCCCCACACCACCATTCCCCGGCACCTGCGGGACATCGTGGTCACCGAATACGGAATTGCCGACCTGCGCGGGCGCACGGATGCCGAATGCATCAAGGCCCTGATCGGCATTGCCGATGCCCGCTTCCAGGATGAATTGCGGAAAAAGGCAGTCGAGGCGGGCAAGCTCGAAGACGACTGGGTGATTCCCGAGCGGGCTGCGGCCAATACTCCGAAGAACCTGGAAGACCGCCTGGCTGAGGCCCGGCGGGCGGGCTATTTTCCGGATTTTCCCTGTGGGAGCGATTTCACCGAAATCGAACGCAGGCTTCTGCCCGCCCTGAAAAAGCTCAAGGCCATCAGCAACAACAAGCTGGCCCTCGCCAGGGCGGTGTTCGCCGGAAGGCCCGGAGACTACCCGGAAGAACTCGAGCGCCTGGACCTGGACTCCCCGGAGAACCTGACCGAGCGGCTCACCGCCCGCCTCGTGGCCTGGGGCTTGGCCAACAGCCGGGCACTTACGGTGTGATCCGGCCCTTGACCCGACCGACAGGGGCCACCAACATAGCCCCGTTCTTTGCCAACAGGTTCGAGCACCCATGATCACCATCCACAGCAGTTTCGATGGCGGCAATATCGAAGTCGTCGACGCCAACAAGGCCGAAGCCATTCGCCTTCGCATCAACAAGGATGCCGGCGACCGGCATGGCCAGTGGTTTTTCTTCCAGCTTTGCAACGGCGCCGGGACCCATTGCCGGATGAGCATCGAGAATGCCGGAGACATGTCCTATCCCGACGGGTTCAAGGACTACCAGGCTGTGGCCTCCTACGACCAGGAATACTGGTTCCGGGTACCGACTGAATTCGACGGCAGCAAGCTGACCATTTCCCACCAGCCTGAAACCGACTCCATCTACTACGCCTACTTTGCCCCCTACAGCATGGCCCGGCACCAGGATCTCATCGCCCAGGCCCTGGAAAGCCCCCTGGTATCGGCTACCACCCTGTGCACCACGCCGGATGGCCACCCCCACACCCTGCTGACCATCGGCGAGCCGGATTCGGCCAGGAAGCGAATCTGGATCACGGCCCGGCAACACCCGGGGGAAACCATGGCTGAATGGTGGGTCGAAGGTTTTCTCGATCGCCTGCTCAACCCGGAAGATCCGGTCAGCCGGCGCCTGCTGGACGATGCGGTGGTCTACCTGGTGCCCAACATGTGCCTGGACGGCAGCACCCGGGGTCACCTGCGATGCAATGCCCGGGGAGTGAACCTGAACCGGGCCTGGAAGGACCCGGACCCGAAGGAATCCCCGGAGGTTTTCCATGTGCGCGAGACCATGCGCAAGACCGGCGTGGATTTCGCCCTGGATGTCCATGGTGACGAGGCCCTGCCCTACAACTTCATCGCCGGCGGGGAAGGGGTGGCGTCCTGGAACGAGGATCGCAACCGGGAACTGGTCGCCTTCAAGCAACTGCTGGCCGGCATCAGCCCGGACTTCCAGACCGAACACGGCTACGAGATCGACCCGCCGAACTCCGCCGACCTGCGCAAGTGCACCGACTACATGGCTGAAACCTTCGGTTGCCTGGCCATGACCCTGGAAATGCCCTTCAAGGACACCGCCGACGATCCCATGCCGGAAATCGGCTGGTCGCCGGGTCGAAGCGCCCGCCTGGGCAGCTCCTGTCTCGATGCCATCTACCGCTGGCTGCAGGGAGACTGCAATAAGGGCTGAAACGGGAAGGGCGCTCAACCGGCCGTTCGACCCATCCGGTTCAGTCGGCCGCCGGAGGTTTGCAGGCCGGCCAGTTGACGATGCGCTCGACCACCGGGTCGGGCTCCTTCATCCAGCCGAAATGGTCCGGCTTGCGTTCGGCAAAATCCTCCTGGCCCAGGATTTCCGAGTCCACGGTGCAGCCGGGCATCTTGCCCAGAAGCCACTCCAGCGAACCCCGGGGCACGAACCAGTCAGACGCCATGGACAGGGTCAGTACCGGCTTTTCCAGTTGGCTCATGGCCGCCTCCAGGTCCTGGTCGATTCCGTCCGGGTTGTAGTGCCCGGTCCAGCCCGATCGGGTCCAGTCCCGGATCAGCCCCCGGGCTTCGGTGCCCGCAAAACCCAGTCGTCTGCCCGGATAGTAGCCAAGCACTGCGCCGAGGCCGCGAAAGGTCACGAACACCAGGGGCAGAAGACCGTTGAGAGGGAAGGGGAATGACCGCCACCAGGGAGAACCGCCGGCGATGATCACCAGGCCGTCGATGGAATCCGGCTGTCGGGCCAGGGCCAGGGCGGCAATCTGGGCACCCAGGCTGTGCCCGCCGATAAGAAGCCGCTGGCCGGGCTCGCGTTGGCCCACCTGTTGAAGCCCGGCGGCAATGTCCAGGTCCAGCAGTTCCCGGTAGCCCCAGTCCGAACGCCTGCCGGCGCGCAGGCTGCTGGAACCGGCACCGCGCCATTCATGAATGATCACCGCCACCCCTTTCTCGGCCAGCGCCCGGGCGAACGGGCGATAGCTTCGCGCCGTGACCCCGAGGGCCGGCAGCCAGTACAGGTAGTGGGCGGGTGCTTCGGGCCGGAATTCGATCTGCTCGAATCGATGGCCGTCGGATGCCTCAACGGATCGGGTGGCGGGGGTCACTGGCGCAGTTCGCCGATGCCTCCGTAAGCCACGCCGCTCAACATCGCCATGTCCTTCTTCCAGGTGGTCAGGTCCGATGGGGAGAACTCGCCAAGCGCCGAGTGGCCGCAGGCCCGAGCCAGAACGCTCATAAGCGCCACCGAGGCATCGAAGAAGCGGGCCAGCCGCTCGGCCCCGGTATCCACCTTCAAGCGCCCGCGAAGCTTTGCGTTCTGAGTGGCAACCCCGGACGGGCATTGGTTGGTATGGCACATGCGCGCGGCCACACAGCCGATCGCCTGAATGGCAGAATTGGCCAGCGCGATACCGTCGGCGCCAAGCGCCATGGCCTTGACGAAATCCTCCGGTGTCCGCAGCCCGCCGGTGACGATGAGCGACACATCCCGGCCACAGCGCTTGTCCATGTGGCGCCGGGCCCGGGCGAGTGCCGGAATGGTGGGCACGCTGATATGGTCGCGCAGGATCATCGGCGCCGCCCCGGTGCCACCGCCGCGACCATCCAGGATGATGTAGTCGGCTCCTGCTTCCAGGGCAAAATCGATGTCGTCTTCGATGTGGTTGGCCGAGAGCTTGAAGCCCACCGGGATGCCGCCGCTGCGTTCGCGAACCTTGTCGGCGAAGCTGCGGAAATCCGAAGAACTCGAAAGGCCTTCGAAGGTGGCCGGCGGGACCGCGTCCTGGCCTTCTTCGATGCCCCGGGTCCGGGCAATCTCGGCGGTGACCTTGTTGCCCGGCAAATGGCCGCCGGTTCCGGTCTTGGCTGCCTGCCCGCCCTTGAAATGAAACGCACGGACTTCGTCGAGCAGTTCCCAGCGCCAGCCGAACCGGGCCGAGGCAAGTTCCAGCAGGTAGCGTGAATTGGCCTTTCGCTCCCCGTCCATGGACCCGCCCTCGCCGGAGCAGATTCCGGTTCCGGCCTTCTCGGCACCGCGGGCCAGGGCGAGCTTGGCCTCCTCGGAAAGGGCACCGAAGCTCATGTCCGAGACGAACAGGGGAATCTCCAGTTCCAGCGGCCGCTTTGCCTTCGGGCCAATTACAAGGCGGGTGTCCACATCCGCATCATCGGCAAGTGGCGAGCGCGCCAACTGTGCGGTGAGAACCTGGATGTCATCCCAGTGCGGCAGGTCCTTGCGGGGGACGCCCATGGCGGCCACTTCCCCGTGCCGCCCGGTTTTCTCCAGCCCGTTTCTGGCCAGTTCATGGATTCGTGCCACGGTGGGTTCTTCCGGCGTGGGCTCGGCCTCAGGGGTTTCGTTTTCACCGGAGGCCTCGGGAACTTCATCACCGACTTCGACTTCCAGCTTCGAATGGGTGCCATCGCAAAGGGGCTGATCACCGGTGGCCTTGCAGCGGCAGAAATGAACCTTTTCGCTTTCCTCGGCGACAAACTTTACCGGGCTCAGGCCCGTACCCTTGTGGGAGCCATCGCAGAAGGGCTGGTCCTTCGACCGGCCACAGCGGCACCAGTAATAGGTTTCGCCGGCTTCAACCTCCACGCCGGCAGGAGAAAGTGCGGAAACCACGGGTCTGTCAGCCATCAAGGGGACCTCGAATTATTGAACGCATTTGTTGCACCGAATTGGTTCCGGTGCCCGGCCTGATTCTTGTTGTCCGGGCAGGAACGCCAGTGCAGACATACCTGTCGGGCACCATCACCGGCCTGCGCGAAGCGCGTCACCGAACCGGGTTAAGAATAGCCCAGTTGCGTGAAGATGCAAGAGACACGAACGTGCCCCTTTCTATAGCGACATGGCGTCCATCGGGTCCTTCCTGGTCGCTTGAAAGGCTTATCCACCGTTGCGCTCGACTTCTGTGCCTTTCTCTTTGGGTGTGGCCGTGTCCCAGGTTTTAACCGCCTTCTCTCCGACTATTTCAATCGCTCGTTTCCGAGCCCTGGCTGGAGTCAGGCGTCCTTCATCCAGGGCATTTTTCAGCCACTCTGCGTACACACCACCGGTCTCATCAAATCCATCTTCCATCAGTGCGTGATAAAGTGCGGCCGCAAGCATATGCATGCCTCCATCCGCTTCACGCCATCGCTCACCGGGGGCCTGAGCAAATCCAAGCCGTTCGGATACGATCTGGTCCATTGCCTGGGCCGAGCCTTCATCGACGATGGCCTCGAAAGTTCACCGGTACTGTTGCCGGCCTGCCCCAGCGTCGAGTTTCCGGAATAGAGGACTTGACCGACATCGCTGATGGTCATCTGGCCCGATCCGGTAGAACCCAGCCAGAAGTTTGCCTGCAGTTCCAGGAGCGATCCGGCCCCAGTAACGGTCACGCTGCCACTGCCAGCTGCTTGTTGACCAATGCGGGTGACCGGGCTGAATGTTGTCTGCAACAGCCCTCCGTCGACGATCTCGATCTGGCCGGTTCCGAATGAGCCAACATCGAAATTGCCCGAGGTGATCTGCCAGCTTGACCCGGACCCGCTGATGGTGACACTGCCATTACCGGCCGCCTGGCCACCCAGGATGGCCGACACCGAGTTCAGCGTTTCCGGACATGACGATCCGGTGATTTTTGAATGACTTTGGCCGGATACAGCACACAAACCGGACTTCTTCCTTGTTTGCCGCCGTTTCATGCAGGCTGGCACTGTCTTATTGGGAATTCGAACGATTGCGGGGAGAAGATAAGGCGCCTGCAATGGGGCGCACCGCACCGACCAAATTGCCGGATTCCGCCACCATCGTGTCACCTTCCGATGTTGGCCTGAAGTTCCGAGTCCAGTCACGGCCCTTGTTTTGAAACCTGCCGGCTGATGAACAGCCAGGATAATCACGATGAATAAAGAAATACCAACCAATTCGAACAATTTGGGTTCGGCCGCCATTGGGGCTACTGCTCAAACGAAGGATCGTATAGCCGAGAGCGCGCACAAAGGTATTGATGCTGCTTCCAGGGCGGTTCATCCGACAGTCGACCGGGCAGCTGCCGGTGCACACAAAGCCGTGGACAACGCTGATGATATGGTCAATCAGGCCGCTGAGGCGTTTGACAGGGCTGGTGTCAAGGGTGAGGAAATGCTCACCGCGAGCACTACCTACATGCGTGCGCACCCACTACTCACACTGAGTCTTGCGGTAACCGCAGGTTATGTGCTGAGCCGCCTGCTGGCCTCCCGCTAGCACTGTCGGCAGGAGCCATGAGCTACGAGGAAACAAACCGGCCGGGGATGGCGAGTGAGACAGTTCCGCCATCCTCGGGGTTGCCGGGTTCAAACATGAACCGGGTAGTTCACGAATTTCGGGAATTGGCCAATGATCATCTCGAGCTGGCGACGCTGGAGACGAGACTGTCGGTCAACACCCTTCTTCGTATGGCGATTATTTCCATCTTTACTGCACTTGTGCTCGTAAGTGCCTGGCTGACCCTGGTCGGCTCGGCAGCCCTCGGCCTCATCAGTTTCGGTCTTGCGCCTGTGATGGCGATGCTGTTGCTTGCTGCGACAAACCTGATCATCGCACTCCTGGGCTGGTTGCAAGTAAGAAGAATGAGTCTTTGGCTCGGGTGGCCGGCTACGCAGCGCGCGATCATGCCAGCTCCTGCTGCTGAGCAACAGCGAGACGAAGAATGACCATTCGCACCAATTTCACGACCCGCTCGGCGGTATTGAAAAAAAGAATCGCGACTATCGAGCGAAGGATTAGACGCCGGCGAACGGATATCGGAGTCGCCCTTGGCGGTATAGTTCATACCGGCCGGGACAAGATGATTTCTCCGGCCACACTTGTTACAGCCGCGCTATTTGGTGCGGCAATTCACCGCAGCCATGAATTACATGGATTGCGAATGCTGGCGATTCTCGAGTCAGCAAATGCCGGCCTTCGACTTATGCTGACTGCGACCTCGAAGGCCAGCAATACGCAGAACTAGCCGTGAAGCTCCCAGCCCTGGTTTTGCACCCACAATGGAATGCTTCATGAGCGCGGAGCTGAACACCCGGTTGTTCGGCGTGGTGGAGCGCCGACTGTTCAGGGCGACAGCGGTATTGGCCGCGATCATTGCAATGGCCCTGCTCATCGCCGGCATGGTCTGGATTCTGGGGCAGGCCCTTTCCTACTTCTACAACCTGATAATGCCCTTGTGTGTGGCAGGCATCCTTGCGCTGGTGCTCTACCCGGTGGTGGACTATCTGGAGCAAACCGGAAAAATGCCCCGTATCGTTGCAACCAGCCTCATTGTGCTGGTCTTTACCACGATCATAGTCGGGACGATATTCCTGGTGTTGCCGGCACTGATCTACCAGATCGGGCAATTTGCCGAGTTCGGGCCAGGTATTCTTTCCGGATGGCAGGATAACTTGAGAAACCGCTTTCCGGGCATTACCCGGATGATCACGAGAAGCGCAGAGGATGGGGAAATCAAGGAGATGATGCCGGGAATGGAGGGTACTGGCAGAACCGTAAAATCCTATGCTGGTTTGGTAGTAGGCTTGAGTTTCGTCCCTCTCCTGCTTTTCTTCGCCCTCCTGTCCGGCGGCCGTCTGCGCGATCAGACTACAGAAGCGTTATCGGTCTTCAGCAACGAGACAAAAAAACGAATCATGTATTTCATTGATGTGTTTCTCGGTCAGGTGACCGGATTCTTCCAGGGTCAGATGGTTATTGCGGTGATCATGGGCACAATGTTTGCCATCGGTTTTACCCTGATTGGGCTCAAGGGCGCAATCATCATTGGCATGATTCTGGGGCTTCTCAATATCGTGCCTTTTCTTGGCACGCTGATCGGGCTTTTGATTGTCCTGCCCCTGGCCTATTTTCAGCCGTCGGGCAGTTTTCAGTTGCTTGGTCTTGCCCTGGTCGTGTTTACGGTCGTGCAGCTGGTTGAGAGCTGGTTGCTGACACCGAAAATCATGGCGAATCGTTCGGGGCTTCATCCCGCGTTGGTAGTAATTTCGGTTTTCTTCTGGGGTACCGCGCTTGGCGGTATAACAGGCATGATTCTTGCCGTTCCCTTGACCGCATTCCTGGTTGCGGTTTGGGCTCAAGCTAAAGCAGGCCTGGCTCGAAGCATGACATCCGAGCATGACGAGGGCCGGATTTCAATCCAGGCTGGAAATGAGACGCCGTCAACGATTATAGATCCATACAATCACCCGGGGCATGGCAGTAGCTCTGAACTTTGCACCTCCACAACCCATAAGGCATAAAGATGATATTACACAATTTGCGAAAGGTACTCACTCTCTCCAAGAACCGGCTTGCTCACCCGGAACGAATCAAATACTCCGAGGCGGAAAACGAATTCACCTCCGAGGGCGCACCTCTTCCGGTAAGTTCGGTAAAGCCTGAAGCGGCTTCAGAGGTCGATCCCGATGGGCTCTAGTCTTGATAAACATTGGGCGTTGAGGCGTGCAACTACAATTATTCATGGAGCTGGGTGCGGGAGCGAACCGAATTTGTTTCCCTCACTTGCGAGACTATGACTTGCTCGGTCAGCGATTAATGCCTTTTCAAGGCACTTCGGGTGGCTGGGTTTATTCCACACAACACAAGAGCAAAGGAGACAAACAATGAACAAGAGTTACCGCAAGACATTAATTGCTGCTGCTGTAACAGCCCTGATCAGCGTCCCTGCCTGGTCAGTCGCCGGAATGCCTGACGTAGATGAAACCTCGGACTTGCAGTCTCAGACTGCCCATTCAAGTAGCGGAGAGAATTGGTCGATTGATGGTTCTACCCGTGCCAAGGCAAGCAATAACCGGCTTTATACGTACACACCGGATGATCTGAAGGGCATGAAAGTTGTCGGCCCAGACGGAAAATCACTCGGCAAGATCAAGACAGTTGTGATGGATCGCAGTCGTGAAGACGTCCATGCAGTAATTTCTACGGGCGGCATGATGGGTATCGGGACCCGTGACACGCTTGTTCCAATTGCTGAACTTGAACTTCTGGAGGATGATGAAGTGCGGGCCAATCTGACCAAAGAGGCCATTGCGGAGCGTCCTGAGTTCAAGGAGGAGCAATACGGAGTGATGGAGTCGGATCGACGCATCAGTGATTTCTCCGCATTTGAGCCGGCCCTGAGTGCTACAAGCCACGCTTCTGCCCACACTGATTCCGATGCCCATGAGTCAAGCCGGGCCGCCGAGCGGTCTTCCGCAAGAAGTGGTACTGAAACCCAGCCGAGCCAGGTGACCACTCGATCCGAATTGAGCAATGATCCAATGCATAGTCGTACCCCGATGGATCTGAAGGACATGGAAGTGGTTGGTCGGGATTGCCAGAATATTGGCAAGGTCAAGACCATTGTAGCCAGCAATAACCGTGATGAGCTTCATGCTGTCATTTCTTCCGGTGGATTTCTGGGGCTTGGGACGCGTGAGATTCTTGTTCCCCTTAATGAGCTCGAGGTCGTTGGTGGTGAGCAGTTGCAGGCTGATTTCAATCAGGATACTGTCGAATCACGCCCGGAGTACAAGTCAGGTGAGTACGCTGAAGTGGACTCGGATCGCAAGTTGAGCGAACACTGGCGTTCGAACCGCTAATAGGAACGGAAAGCCGAGCCTCGCTAGTTAATCGGGGGCTTGGTGGCCGCCAGGAATGGTCTGGTAAACGTCATGAGGGTTGGAGTTGCTGCAAAATTCCAACCCTTTTTTGTGAGGTGTTGATCCTGCCAGGACATCCATGACTCCGGCCTCTCTCAGAGTCCCTGGCTGGTCGACTAACAATCCATGGGGGTCTGCTACAGAATCAATGCCAGCAACAACAAACTCAAAATCAGAAAAAGTCCGGTTACCCATAACAAGGTAAACCACGGAAACGGCTGCTTCGGTAGTACTTCGAGCTGCTCATGCAGCCAGGCCCGGAGTAGTTCAGTGTTGCGCGTGTTGGCCTTGTATACCGCATCGAAGGCATCCCCGATCACCGGGACCAGTCCGCCGAGAAATTCGATGACCATGTTGCGAATCATTTTCAGCTGAACGCGCTTGCTGGCACCTACTCTGCGTGCCTCGTAAAGAACATATAGAGACAGGACCAGGCCGATAAAGTCGCCAACAACGGGCACCAGGCCAATGATCGGGCTCAGGCCCAGTCGAAAGCTTGTGAAGGGAATGCGGATATTGCTATCGGTCCAGTAGCTGAACCGATCCAGGCGCTTCAGCGTTGCTTCCTGATGATGGCGATCGGATTGGTTCATTTTTCCCTTTTGTTGCTTGGGGGGCAAGGTTCCGGCCAGCGCAGTCCAAGATTTATGCAAGCATAATCGATTCGGCATTGGATTGGATCAATCGGATCGTCCGAAACGAGGGATGAGCCAGTGGTCCTGCCGTTCATGGCCAGGCAGTATCGCCGGCCTGCTTCCCCGAGGTTGACCCGCTATTCGGAGGTGTTGTACATTGAACGCGAGTAGACCAGTCGGTTTAGATTGGTTTGATTAACTGGGTGCCTGATGCAAAAACACACCACATCCCGGCAAAAGCTCCTCGACAAGGGATTGAGTCTGTTGCTTGCGCGCGGCTACAACGACCTGGGGATCCAGGCGCTGCTGGACGAGGCCGGGGTGCCCCGGGGTTCCTTTTACCACCACTTCAAGAGCAAGCAGGCCTTTGCCCTGGCGGTGGTTGACGAGTACATGGCCACTGTCCACTCCGGCCTTGATGCCTGCCTGAACGATACCGCCAGGCCACCGCTGGACCGGGTCCGGCGATTTTTCGAGATATCCCGGGACAAGTACATCGAAGAGGGCACCCTGGGTTGCATGCTCGGATCCCTGGGCCAGGAGCTTGCCGCCGTGGACGAGGAATTCCGGCACAAGATCGAATCCTGTTTCCGCGAGATCACCACACGCATCGCCGCCACCCTGGATCAAGCCCGCCGGGAGGGTGCGCTGGACTCGTCCTGCGACCCGCAGGATACCGCCAACCTGATCCTCAACTGCTGGGAAGGCGCGGCATTGCGTTCGCGGATCGGGCGCCAGGTCCAGCCCCTGGACGCGGTACTGGATTTCTGCTTTGACGCACTGGGCGCCGGAGCCTCGCCACCGGACCAACCTGATTCAGCCCAAGGGCTCGGGGAAAATCCCTGATCCCGCCGCAACGCCCGTTCGGGTTTCAGGCCCGAACGGGCCTGACAAACCCAAGATGGGAGGTGCAACATGTTCGACAATCGAGTAACTGGCAAGTGTTCAATCCCGCTCACGATTTCGGCCCTGATTCTGTGCGTGACGGGCCTGGCTTCGGCCGCGGCCATGGCCGATGAAAAGGCGTTCATCCTGACGGCCGATTCACCCGAGCTGGAATGGGTCCCGTGTCCCGAGTTCATGCCTGAAGACTGCGCCCTTGCCGTGCTCCAGGGCGACCCGGCCGAGCCGAATGCCGACGTCTTCTTCCGCCTGCCGGGCAATACCACCGCCCCGAACCACTGGCATTCCAGCGCCGAGCGCATGATCCTGGTTGCCGGGGAGATGGAAGTTGACTACGACGGCCAGGACCCGGTCGTCATGGAGCCCGGCACCTACGCCTACGGCCCCGCCAAGCTCTCCCATACAACCCACTGCACATCGGATGAGGATTGCATCCTGTTCATTGCATTCGAAGACCCGGTCGACGCCCACGCCAAGTAGGCACAAGTGAGCTCCGTACACGAAAACGGGGTTGTTCGAATCCTGGGATTGGGTGGGTGGGATGGAAATGGTGGGCGATGCTGGGTTCGAACCAGCGACCCCTGCCGTGTGAAGGCTGCAGCTGATGACTCCTGCCCGGGCGGCTGGCTGAATCGCCCCGGTTTTCCGGGATACCCCGGAGCCATATTGGATTTTATTGGATTTTCTCTGGTTACCCGGCGCTTTTGAACCGCCCATGATCAGATCTGTGAGCGGGCTTCATCGTGAGGGGTCTGGTGCCGGGAGTCGAACCCTGAGGCAGGGCGAAACAAATGAAGTGGTCTGACGATGTAAGAGCCGCTTGAAAGGGGGCAGGACTACGTCTGTGGGCAATTGATCAAGTTGTTCACCTGATCGCGCCATTGGGTGGGTTCCTTGATTCCATGGAATCTTACCTCGGCAACAGCGGAGCCTGAGGTGTAGAAGGACAGATCACC
>SLIZ01000102.1 GCA_007135395.1 Wenzhouxiangellaceae bacterium
CGACCGGACCGTGATCAAGCCGGTTCCAGGGGGAAAGTCTTCTGAACGGTCGCCGCCGTCGCGGCCGCCGCCGCCCTCTGGTCCGCCGGGGCCACCCGGTGGCGGACCACCGCGAGGCGGTTCCGGTCCGGGCCTGGAGGAACTGGGCAGGGGGCCGGGCATCAACCCGCTGGAAGCGGCCGGCACACACCTGTTCACGCTTGCTGCCGGCCTTCGAAACATCACGCGAAAGCCGGATCTGCCCGCCCTTCGGGATCGCATCGTCCGCCAGCTCAAGCAGTTCCAGCGCGACGCCCAGGCTGCCGGGTACGAAGACGACACGGTCCGAAGGGCCCATTACACCCTTTGTGCCATGCTCGACGAAATGGTCCTGGGTACCCCCTGGGGCAGCCAGAGCCGGTGGCAGGAACACAGCCTGTTGAGCACTTTTCACCGGGAAACCTGGGGCGGCGAGCAGGTTTTCAATATCATCGAGAAGGCCAAGCGCAATGCCGGGAAGAACCGGGACCTGCTGGAGTTTCTTTATGTGGTTCTCGCCCTGGGCTTCGAGGGTGCCTACGGAGCGGCCCCCGATGGCCGGGAACGACTGGCCCAGGTCCGGGAATCCCTGTTCCAGACCATTCGCAACCAGCGCCCCGAAACCGAACGGGACCTTTCCCTGCGCTGGCAGGGCAGCCGGGCAGGCAAGCCGGGGCTGACCGGCTTCATTCCCCCCTGGGCCATCGCCGCCATTGGAGCCGGTCTCCTGCTGGTGGTCTTCATCGGATTCAGCCTGACCCTCAATCGCTCATCTGACCCGCTCATGGCCAGGATTTATGCCCTGGACGGGGAAGCCCTGGCACGCCTGGAACAGCCGGAACGACCACCGACCCGGGTTACCGAATCGGCCGCCGTGACCCTGGAGCAATTGCTCGAAAGCGATATCACCGCCGAACGGGTGGTGCTCGAGCGCGATGCCAGGAACGTCACCCTTCGCCTGGCCGGTGACGGGCTGTTTGCCTCCGGCAGCTCCCGGGTGGAATCGGATCTCGTGCCGGTCATCGAACGCATTGGCCAGGCCCTGGCCCAGGTGCCGGGCAAGGTTCGGGTGACCGGTCATTCCGACAACGTTCCCATGTTTTCGGCTCGTTACCCGTCCAACTGGCATTTGTCCGAGGCCCGGGCGGAATCCGTGGCCAGAATCCTGAAAGAGCCCGTCGGCGAGGCCGAGCGTTTCACCTACGAGGGCCGTGCCGATACCCAGCCCCTGGCGACCAACGAAACCGCCGATGGACGGGCGCGGAACCGGCGGGTGGAGATTTCCCTGCTGGCCGAGGGGGATGAAGACGCATGAGGGCCTTTTTACGCCATATCCTGATTCCCCTGATCGCCCTTGTGATCATCTCCCTGGTCATCTGGTTTGCCGGACCGTTGCTGAGCTTTGCCGGCTGGACCCCCCTGGAGCACCCGTACTGGCGTATCGCGCTGATCCTGCTGCTGTTTGTGTGGTGGATCGTCAAGAAGACCCGGGCCTGGATGATCGGCCGGCGATACAACGAGGAGCTTGCCCAGCAGGTCATCGAGTCCGAAGACGACGAGGACCGGTCCGCCGAGGAAGTCCAGCTGCTCCAGGAACGCCTCAAGGAGGCCATGGAGGTACTCAAGGGTGCAAAACTTGGTGGTGCAGGGGAAACCAAGCGGCTCTACCAGATTCCCTGGTATCTCATCATTGGTCCCCCGGGGGCCGGAAAGACCACGGCGCTGGTCAATTCGGGTCTGAATTTCCCCCTGGCCGAGCGCTTTGGCGTGGAGTCGCTCAAGGGCGTTGGCGGAACCCGCCACTGCGACTGGTGGTTCACCGACGAGGCCGTTCTCATCGACACGGCTGGCCGCTATACCACCCAGGACAGCGACAGGGACCGGGATGCGGGTGCCTGGAAGGGGTTTCTGGGCCTGCTCAAGAAATACCGCAAGCGCCAGCCCATCAACGGGGCCCTGGTGGCCATCAGCATCTCCGATCTGTTGACTGGCAACGAGGCGGAACTTCGAAGCCATGCCCAGGCCGTTCGCAACCGGCTCCAGGAGCTTCAGTCGGAACTGGGAATTCGCTTCCCCGTCTACGTAATCTTTACCAAGTGCGATCTGCTGGCCGGTTTCAACGAGTTTTTCGACGACCTGGGCCGCAATGAGCGCGAACAGGTCTGGGGCACGACTTTCCAGGTCGACCGGGGCGATCAGCCCCCGCCCGTCGACCAGGTCAGTGAGGAACTGGACAGCCTGTCCGAACGGCTGGGCAGCCAGGTGGTGGAAAAGCTTCAGCACGAGCGTTCCGAACAGCGTCGCCAGGCGATCTATGCGTTCCCCCAGCAATTTGCATCCCTCAAGCCCCTGCTGGAGAACTTTCTCAAGGATGCCTTCAGCCCCAGCCGGTATGAGGCCAACCTGCAACTTCGGGGTTGTTACTTCACCAGCGCCACCCAGGAAGGCACGCCCATTGACCGGATTACCGGGGCCCTGTCACGGTCGTTCGGGGTGTCCGCCGAAGCCGGGCCCCAGGCTGCCGGGCGGGGGCGAAGCTATTTCCTGACCCGGCTGCTGCGTGATGTGGTCTTTCCCGAGGCGGCCCTGGCCGGAGTGGATGCCAAGGGTGAGCGCCGTCGCCGGGTCTTTCAGACCGCTGCGGTGGCTGCCAGCCTGTTCATCCTGGTCGGGGCCGTGAGCTTGTGGACGATGAGCTATTTCAATAACCGGGCCCTGGTCGACCGGGTTGACGAGACCTCCGCCCAGGCCCGGTTGCATCTGGAGTCCATGGCGGGTGAGCCGGCCAGCCTGCGGGAAGTCCTGGACATCCTCAACGAAGTTCGGGCGTTGCCGACAGGCTACGAGGAACGGGACGAGAGGGCTCCGAGAATGTCCGGGTTCGGCTTGTACCAGGGGGAAAAGCTGGGCCGGGAGGTCCGCAGCGCCTATGTTCGCCTGCTGCACAACCTGCTCCTGCCCCAGATGATCTACCGGATCGAGGACCGCCTCCAGGCCGGCCACGAGTCCCAGGAATTTCTTTATGAAACCCTGAAGGTATATCTGATGCTGGAGCGCCCGCGGCGCTTTGATGAACAAGATGTCCAGGGCTGGTACCAGTTCGACCTGGAGCTCAACCCGGCACGGGATTTGTCCGGGTCCGAGCAACAGGACCTGATGGTCCATGTCGATGCCCTGATCGAAAACCTGGAAGTGCCCGTGCCCCTGCCCCTCGACGAGGAACTGGTGGCAGATGTTCGCAACGTGCTCCAGTCGGTACCCATGGCCCAGCGTGTCTTGCAGCGGCTTGAACTGGAAGCCGAGTATTCCCGGGAAATAAGGCCATTCCGGGTTTCCGACCATGCCGGTCCCCAGGCGTCGGATGTGTTTCGCCGCTCAAGCGGTGCTTCCCTGGACGAGGGGATCAGCGGCCTGTACACCCATGATGGTTATCACGAGATTCTGGAGCCGGAATTGCGCAGCATGGCCCTTCAACTCCTTAATGAAACCTGGGTGCTCGGCGACGAGGAACGATCCCGGATCGATGATGCCCGCGAGATCCGGCAGTTGATGAACGATGTCCGTGAGCGTTATTTCCGGGAGTATGTTCGTCAGTGGGAAAGCCTGTTGTCGGACCTGGAAGTCGCCAGTCTGGGCAGTACGGATGAGGCCATCCGGGTTCTCAGGGCCTCCTCGGGTACTCAGTCGCCCATTCGCCGGCTTGTCGGCGCAGTGGCCAGGGAGACCACGCTGGCCCAGGATGAGGAGGAGGGCAGTGCGGTCGGCGATGCGGCCCGCCGGGCGGGTGAAAGGGCCGCATCCAGGGGATTGCGACGACTGGTGCCCAGGGATGCCCGGGGGGTTGTGGGGGCGGCTTCGGGCTCGTCACCTTCCGACCCGGAATACGCGGTGGACGAGCGCTTCGCGCCCCTGGCGCGGCTGGCCGGCGACGGGGATGATTCCAGCGACTGGCCCATCGACCAGTCCCTGGGTCTGCTGCGCCGCCTGGCCGTGAATTTCGAGGATTCCGCCCGGGGTACATCGGAGAGCCTGGGCAGTACGGCGGATCTGACCCGGGACCTGCGGGAAAATGCCCTGAACCTGCCCGAACCGGTTTCGGAATGGATGAGCGGATTTGCCCGGGAAGTGACCCAGTTGACGGCTACCGATTCCCGGTCCCGGGTTCAGCGGGAATGGACAAGCCAGGTTTTGCCGGCCTGCCGGGAACTGACCGGTCAGCGGTTCCCCTTCCGCCCCGGGGCCAGCCAGGATGTTTCCATCCAGGAGTTCGGGCGCCTGTTCGGCCACGGCGGACTCATAGATGAATTCTTCAACAACAACCTCCGCGACTATGCCGATACCAGTTCCTCTCCCTGGCGCTGGCGGCAGCGCGGTCCGGGGGCACCTTCGCTTTCGTCGGCCAGTATTCGCCAGTTTGAACAGGCGCGCAGGATTCGGGATGCCTACTTCCCCGAAGGGGGGCAGCGCCCGGTCATGCAGCTTGATTTCCGCCCGGTGGAAATGACCGAGGCAATCAACCGGATGAGCCTGCGGGTCGGCGACCAGCGAATGGAATATTTCCACGGCCCCATTCGTTCGACCACCGTACGCTGGCCGACAACCGATGGCCCCTCGGAGGTTCGCCTGCAGTTCGACCCGCCAGGTTCCGAGGGCCGTTCAAGCTACACGGCGGAAGGCCCCTGGGCCCTGCTGCGTTTTCTCGACCAGTTTGTCCAGAATCCCGGAAGCTCGCCGGAAAGCCTGCTGATCGACCTGGAACTGGGCGGGCGCAAGGCAACCTGGGAGATTCGTTCCCACGCGCTGGTCAATCCCCTGACCGACGATCTGTTGCAGCGTTTCGAGTGCCCGTCGTCCTTGTAGCCGCCAATGAATGCCTCTGATACACCACTGTCGGGCTGTTACGGAAAGATTCCGGTACTCGGGGACTTCGTGACGCGGAACCTGCCCGGCCGTATGGTGGAAACCTGGGATGAGTGGCTGCAGTCTTGCATGGCCGCCAGCCGCCAGACCCTGGATGATTCCTGGATGGATATCTACCTGACCAGTCCGGTATGGTGCTACGCCGCAGGCCCGGGAACCCTGGATCAGGATACCTGGCTTGGGGTCATGATCCCCAGCGTGGACCGGGTCGGGCGCTACTTTCCCTTTACCATTGCCCTGCGGGTCGGGCCGGTCAATCCGCTTTCGGCCATGCACCAGGCCCGCAACTGGTATCGGGAGGCCGAACGACTGGCCCTGGATTGCCTGGGTGATGACTTCCAGGTCAAGCTGCTCGAAGAACGGCTGTTCGACCTGCCGGCGGTTGAAGGGCTCCCGGAAACCGGGCCGGACAGCGGCCAGCCCTCGACCGGTGACGAGACCGGTCGCCATTACCGCCTGGGTGAATCGGTCGGAATGAACGATGTGCTGGCCGGCCTGGCTCATGATCTTGCCCTGGAGCTGTTTCCGGCCTTTTCAGTGTGGTGGACCTCCGGCTCCCGGGAGGTTTGCGCTTCCATGCAACTGGCGCGGGGCCTGCCGGCTGCAGAATCCTTCCCCGCACTGCTTGATGGCCGCTTCAGTGAGCGCCACTGGATTGACCGGGGCACGCTCGGCGAAATCCAGGCCGCCGATGAAGACATCCACGCGATGACGCGGGAGTGAAGCTTGGAATCATTCACCACAAGTGACGGGTATACCCACATTGGCAATGTGCGAAAGCGCAACGAGGATGCCTGGCTGGGGGACCCGGAACGGGGACTATGGGTGGTCTGTGACGGGATGGGCGGGCACGATGCGGGCGATTATGCCTCCAGCCATATCGTGGAAAGCCTCGGCCGCTGCCCCTTTCCGGCCCGGCACGGGGCTGCGGTCCGGACTATCCGGGCCTGCCTGGCCGAGTGCAACCAGCACCTGGTCGACTATTCCAGTGACAACGGGCTCGACCAGGTTGGCTCGACCCTGGTCGCGTTATACCTTCGGGACTGGACGGCCACGGTGCTGTGGGCCGGAGACAGCCGGGCCTACAGGTTGCGAGACGGCCGCCTGCGACAGATCAGCCGCGACCACAGTTATGGTGTCGAACTGGCCGATGCGGCAGGCGATGATTTTGCCCAGGTACCCGAAGGATATTCCCAGGCGATCACGCGGGCTGTTGGTGTGGCACCGCGACTGAGGCTGGACACGCTTTTTTCCCAGGTGCATCCGGGGGATCGGTGGCTCTTGTGTTCCGATGGAGTCAGCGGTTCGCTGACGACCGAGCGCATGGCTCAGGTCATGGAAGACAGCCCGGCACCGGGCCGGGATCTGGTCGAGGAGGCCATGGACAGTGGCTCCAGGGACAATTGCACGGCGGTGATCATCCGCGTCACGGGTCCCACTTGAGGGCCCCCTCGTCGTCCTCGGAATACATGTAGAACCCGCCCCAATCCTCATCTTCCAGAATAATGACCTTCTTGAAGTCCATGAAGCGGGATTTGGCGAACTGCTCCATCATGGGCTCGCTCATCCGGTGGGTTTTCAGATACTCCCGCCAGGGACTCTTGTCCAGGGGTTCGATCTTGCGACCGGTGTCCGACGCCTTCTGCAGGGCGTCCATGAACGACCAGTACTCCACTTCCTTGATTCGAGGCATTCAACTTTTCCCGCGTTTGCTAGGCGGGATTCTAGCCCGGAAACCGTTAGAACACATAATTCCGGGGAAAGGATGCCGAATCCTGTCCCGGTTTCGGAGTGGTTTTACGTATTGTTTCATAAGGACCGTTTCATTCTTTGCAGGGGTCAAGATTTATCCTGTAGAATCGAGAATCGGCCACGAGAATCGGGGAGGATTCTGCCTTGGCGTCGAAGATTGAAATCGAAGGATTACTGGAGCCGGTTTCCGAGGAAAACCCGTGCGGCGAGGGGCTGGACGAGTTTGTATTTGATCCCGAGTACGGTGAGCTGGAACGCCTTGCCCAGGGCCGCGAAGAGCAGGTCATGGGCGATGAGGTTGTTCCTGCCGAGGATCCCGACTGGCGTGCCGTCCAGGACAAGTCCCTGGAGTTGTTCCAGCGCGTGCGCAGCCTTCGGGTGGCCGTTTACCTGACCAAGGCATTGACCGCCCGGGAAGGTCTGGGGGGGCTGCAGACCGGCATGCAGCTCATCGATGGTCTGCTGGAACGGTACTGGGATCATGTCGACCCCCTGATCGAGGAAGACGACGCCACCGAGCGCCTCCACACTCTGGGTGAGATCAGCAGCCAGGATGGCCTGCTCCGAATCATTCGCCAGTCTGAACTGGTTGCCTCCCAGGCAATCGGTCGATTCACCGTTCGCGATTACCTGGTTGCAACCGAGAAGCTGACTGTTCCCGAAGGCACGGAAGCCCCGGAAATGGCCAACATCAACCAGGCGCTGATGGATTGCGATCTCGATCAGTTGCAGCAAACGCTGGAAGCTCTGGATACCTCCCGGGAGTGTGCCCAGCGAATCGCCAAGGTTTTCAACGACAATGTCTCTGCAGCCGATGGGCTGGATCTGGACGATTTCGTCCGCCTGGTCCGGGATATACGCCCGACCCTGGAGGAGGCCCTGGGTCGACGGGGCATTGTTGCCGAAGGGGACTCTGATGGGGAACCGGGGGGCAATGGGGCCAGTGCGCCTCCGCCATCATCGGCGCCGGGTGAGATCAACAGCCGGGAAGATGTGGTCAAGGCCATCGACCGCATTTGTGAGTACTTCAATCGACACGAGCCTTCCAGTCCGGTGCCGCTTTTGCTGCAGCGCTCCAAGCGACTGGTATCCCAGGATTTCATGTCCATACTGAAGGATCTCACCCCCGATGGTGTCAAGCAGGCTGAAGTTTTCTGGGGGGGCAAGAAGGACGATTGACCTCGATCAAACTAGGCATTGACCTGCCTGCTTCGGGGTTGACGAGAAGGGTGAAACCAACAAGGGTGGCCGGATTGGAATCAACAGGAGAAGGAATGTGGCCAAGGAAAGCAGACAGAAATTCATAGCGCGGAATCGCGCCCCCCGGGTCCAGATCGAGTACGACGTGGAGTTGTACGGAGCCGAAAAGAAGGTCCAGATTCCCTTTGTCATGGGCATCATGGCCGACCTCGCGGGCAAGCAGGAGGATCCGCCTCCGCCGATCGATCAGCGCAAGTTCCTCGAGTTCGACATGGACAACTTCGACGATCGAATGAAGGCCATGAAGCCGCGAGCCGCCTTCCGGGCCAAGAACACCTTGAGCGATGAGGGTGGAGAGCTCAGCGTGGACCTTACTTTTGAAAGCCTGGACGATTTTTCTCCGGCTGCAGTGGCGCGGAAAGTCGAGCCATTGCGTAAGTTACTGGAAGCAAGGACTCAATTGAGCAACCTTGTCACCTACATGGATGGCAAGGCCGGAGCCGAGGAGCTTGTTTCCAAGGCGATCAATGATCCTGAACTACTTAAGTCCCTGACATCGGCACCCAAGCCCGATGACGACAAGGGCGATGAATCCGACTCCGGGAAGGAGGGCTAGACATGGCTAAGGAAAAAGCGGCCGCAGACCAGCAGGCGACTGAGCAGGAAGGCGAGGTCCTTGAGAAGGATGAGTTTTCCGCCTTGCTTCAAAAGGAGTTTCGGCCCAAGAGCGAGCGGGCCAAGTCCGAGGTGGAATCCGCTGTCAAGATTCTTGCCGAGCAAGTCCTTGAAGGCGTGGCACTGGTCTCCGAAGATGCAGTCACCACGATCAACGCCCTGATTGCCGAGATCGACCAGCGCCTCACCGAACAGCTCAACGAAATCATGCATCACGACGACTTCCAGACCCTGGAAGGTTCCTGGCGTGGACTGCACTACCACGTGATGAACACCGAAACCGACGAGATGCTGAAGATCCGGGTCATGAACATCAGCAAGGACGAGCTGGCCAAGATGTTCCGGCGCTATCCCGGTGCCTCATGGGATCAGAGTCCGCTGTTCAAGAAGATCTACGAAGAAGAGTACGGTCAGCTTGGTGGTGAGCCGTTCGGCGCACTGGTCGGTGATTACACCTTCGACCATAATGCCAAGGATGTTTCCATTCTCAATGGCATGGCACAGGTTGCAGCAGCCGCCCATGCTCCGTTCATCGCGGCAGCCGGGCCGAATCTGCTCCAGATGGATTCCTGGAACGAACTTGCCAATCCGCGGGATCTGGGCAAGCTGACCTCGACCCCGGAGTATGCAGCCTGGAAGTCCCTGCGTGAATCCGATGACTCACGCTATCTGGCGCTGACCATGCCCCGCTTTCTGGCCCGGATTCCCTACGGGGCCAAGAATGACCCGGTCGAGGAGTTCAACTTCGAAGAAGACACCGAAGGTGCCGATTCTGGCAAGTACTGCTGGGCCAATTCGGCCTATGCGATGGCCACCAACATTACCGGTGCGTTCAAGAAATACGGCTGGTGCACCCGGATCCGCGGTGTGGAATCCGGTGGTGCAGTCGAGGGGCTGCCGACCCATACCTTCCCCACCGACGATGGCGGGGTGGACATGAAGTGCCCGACGGAAATTGCAATTTCCGACCGGCGCGAGGCGGAGTTGGCCAAGATCGGCCTGATGCCCCTGATCCATCGCAAGAACACCGACTTTGCTGCCTTCATTGGCGCCCAGTCGTTACAGAAGCCGTTTGAGTACGATGATCCGGATGCCACAGCCAATGCCAACCTTTCGGCCCGCCTTCCGTACCTGTTTGCCTGCTGCCGTTTCGCCCATTACCTGAAGTGCATCGTGCGCGACAAGGTGGGATCGTTCCGGGAGCGTGAGGACATGGAGCGGTGGCTGTCGAAGTGGATCATGCAGTACGTTGACGGTGACCCGGCTCATTCTTCGGAAGATACCAAGGCACGCAAGCCTCTGGCTGCCGCCGAAGTGAAGGTCCAGGAAGTCGAGGGCAATCCGGGCTATTACACGTCCCAGTTCTACCTCAGGCCCCACTATCAACTGGAAGGTCTGTCGGTATCTTTGCGGCTTGTATCCAAGCTGCCCTCAGCCAAGGGCGCTTGAAGAAGGGAGGGGAGTTAATGCCGGCACCTGGGGTGCCGGCATCGGCAAAGTCTTGAGTTAAGGGGAATCATGGAGGAGAGATCATGGCTGTAGACATGTTTTTGAAGTTCGGGAGCATCGACGGGGACTCGCAGGTTTCGGGTCACGAAGATGAAATTGAAGTCCTTGGCTGGTCCTGGGGAGCCCATCAGTCCGGCACAATGCACACCGGTCGCGGTGGTGGGTCCGGCAAGGTCGCTGTGCAGGACATGACCATCAACAAGTGGGTTGATCAGGCCACACCGAACCTGTGGAAGCTTTGCTGCAACGGCAAGCATGAAGACGAGGCGATTTTGACCATACGCAAGGCCGGTGGAGACGATCCGGTGGAGTATCTGGTCATCACCCTTGAAGATGTGCTGATTTCCGATCTTCAGACCGGTGCGGCCCAGGACGATGAGCGGGTCACGGAAACGCTGAGTCTCAATTTTGCCAAGTTCAAGCTCGAATACACGCCCCAGGAGGACGACGGTAGTGGCGGCGCCTCGGTTGAAACGGGTTGGGATATCCGGGCTGGCGAGGAAATCTGAGCCATTTTTCCTGATGCGGGGTCAGCACGGCTGACCCTTGCCGCCATTGCCTAGGAGTCCCGA
>SLIZ01000165.1 GCA_007135395.1 Wenzhouxiangellaceae bacterium
AGGCCAGGTCTTCCTCGTCGATGACCGAATTGACCATCCGGTCGGCTTCCATGCGAATGGCCCACTCCAGGTTTTCCTCCTCGGCCGGCAGGGTCTGGAAATAGTTGGTCCGGTCAAACCAGGTGGTGCCGTTGGCCATGCCGCCACGCTCGGAAATCTCCCGGGTGATGTCCGGGTGATCCTCCGTGCCGTAGAACAACATGTGCTCGAGCAAGTGAGCCATGCCAGTCTCGCCGTAACCCTCGTGTTTCGAGCCGACCATGTAGGTCACATTGACCGTGGTGGTCGGCCGGGAGGAATCCGGCATCAGCAGAACCTTCAGGCCATTGTCGAGCCGGTACTCGGTGATCCCCTCCACCGTTGTGACAGGCTCCAGGGCCCTTGCCTGACCCGATGACAGGACCAGCGAGCCGATCATGGCGGCCAGGGCGATTACGGCGCCGATGCGCAAACGTTCGGTCATGACTTGAAGTTCTCCTTGCAGGTTTTCCAACGCCAAGATAAGGCTGCCATCGGACTCATCGGGTTCTGACCACCAGAAGTCATGAAAGATCGCCGGCTTTGATCAGGACTCGTCCAGGCGCCTTTGCAGTTCCAGGGCCCGGTCCCGATAGATCCGGGCGGGCTCGAATTCCGGTTCCATTTCCAGAACCCGGCTCCAGCTCTCGATGGCCTCGTTAAGGTCCTGGTCCCGATAGGCCCTGAGGGCACGCTCGTGGTGCCGTTCCACACGGTCGGCCCGGAGCCCGGATTCACGATCTGCGGCTTCTGAAAAATCCGGGTCCCGGTCGATGGCCGACAGCAGATACTCGTGAGCCCGGTCGTAGTCATCTTCCTCCAGCGCCTCCCGGGCCCGCTGGTAGTCGACCCGGGCGTCGATTCGTCGCTGCTGACCGGCCACGCGTTCATCAGCGTCCGGCAAGTCCTGTGTCCAGGGGAGAATCCGATCGATCACAGACTCCGACCGGTCCAGATGCCCGGCGTCCAGATACGCATCGGCAAGGGAGAGGCCGAAATCGAGCATTACCTTGCGTCCGCCCTCATCAAGGTTCCCCCCACGGGCGGCGGCTACCAGCAGGGAAACGGCCTCGTTGTAGCGCTCGTTCTCCCCCAGCACCCGGGCCGTGGCCACCACATCGGTATCGTCAGTGACCAGGGGCTCTGCCACCGGTTTTTCCTCGTCTATGCCCACGGGTATGCGAATCACCTGGCCCTCGGAGATCAGACCAGGTTGTTCGATCTCGTTGTATCGGGCCAGGGCATAGAAAAGGAGTGCATCGTCCAGGTAGCGGGCCGCAAGGCCGGACAGGCTGTCGCCGGGACGGACCCGGTACTCCCGGTACTCGGTGCCCAGAATCTGTTCCGGTGGTTCGGTGATCTGCTCGAGTAACCGGGCCGCCATTCGATGAGCGGGACGTTCGGCCAGGATGTTTTCCAGGATCTCCCGGGCCGGGTCCGACCGGCCTTCCTGGAGCAGGTGGATGGCATCGTTCAGCGTGCCGTCGGTCACATCCGGTTCGGGCTCGGTCACCTCCTCGATGATCGGGGGATCCTCGACGGGTTCGTCTTCCTCGGTCGGCTGCAGGAGCTGGCATCCGGCAAACCCGGTTGCCAGCAACAGGACCACCAGCCAACGGCCGACGGTCCTGAACGGACTCAGAGTTGGTGCGCAGGCGGCGTTCAACCGGACTCCTTCCCCGCCAGTTCCAGGCGGGTTACGTTCCGGAATCCCCGGGGCAGCAAACCACCCCGCTGGGCCCGCTCTCCCCAGTAGTTCTCCGTCTCCTCCCAGCTCAAGCGCAGGTACCGCTGACCGGCCCAGACCAGGCAATCCTCGCCGGCGGAAACCACCACCGCTCCGGCCACCTTCTCGCCGGACTTGCGCGCAGCCGGAGGTATATGAATCAGCTTGTTGCCCTTGCCCCGGGCAAGTTCCGGCAAATCGGCGGTGTAATAGGCCAGCAACCGACCGGCGGTCGTGGCGCAGACAACCACGGCTTCTTCCGGGTCGCTTACCGGTGCCGGAACCAGTGCATCGGCCCCCTTGGGCACCGTGAGCACCTGCTTGCCGGCCTTTTGCCGGGTATGGAGGTTTTCAAGGGTCGTGATGAACCCGAAACCGGCATCGGAAGCCAGCAGGACCCGATCGCTGCCATCGCCCAGGGCCACACCGCGAAAGGCAGCGTCCGCCGGGGGAGAAAACCGACCGGTCAGCGGGTCGCCCTGGCCGCGGGCTGACGGCAATTCGTGGGCCGGCATGGAGTAGGACCGACCCGTCGAGTCCACGAAACAGGCCAACTGGTTGCTACGCCCCCGGGCATGGTGGAGCAGGCCATCTCCGGCGCGAAAGTTCAGCCCCTCCGGATCCATGTCGTGCCCCTTGGCTGCCCGGGCCCAGCCCATCTGGGAGAGAATCACGGTAACCGGCTCGGTCGGAGCCAGGTCGGTATCCTTCAGTGCCTGGGCGGCCTGTCGCTGCACGATGGGCGAGCGGCGATCATCGCCGTATTTTTCCGCATCGGCCAGGAGTTCATCACGGATCAGGCGGGTCAGCTTGCGCTTCGAACCCAGCGTCCCCTCCAGCGTCTTCCGTTCGGCCTCCAGTTCATCACGCTCGCCGCGGATTTTCATCTCCTCCAGGCGGGCCAGGTGGCGCAGTTTGAGCTCCAGGACGGCCTCGGCCTGGGTGCCAGTCAAACCGAAACGCTCCATGAGTACCGGTCGGGGCTCGTCCTGGGTGCGGATGATTTCGATGACCTCGTCGATATTGAGATAGGCGACCAGAAACCCTTCCAGGATATGCAGCCGGTCGATGACCTGGTCCAGGCGGAACTCCAGACGCCGGGTTACCGTGGACCGGCGAAAGGAAACCCACTCGGTCAGCAGGGACCGGAGATTGCGTACCCCGGGCCGGCCATCGTTGCCGATGACGTTGAAGTTGCAGCGAAAGCCCTTCTCCAGGTCAGTCGTGGCAAACAGGTGATTCATCAACTGTTCCCTGTCCACCCGGTTGCTGCGCGGGACGATGACCAGCCGTGTGGGGTGTTCATGGTCCGACTCGTCCCGGATATCGCTGACCAGGGGCAGCTTGCGGGCGTGCATCTGGGCGGCGATCTGCTCGAGTACCCGGGCCGGCGAAACCTGATGGGGCAGGCCGGTGACGATGATCTCCTCCCCTTCGATTTCCCAGACGGCCCGTTGCTTGACCGTCCCGTGCCCGGTCTCGTAGATGGCGGCCAGGTCCTCGGCCGGGGTGATGATCTCGGCAGTGGTTGGAAAATCCGGGCCCGGAATATGTTCGCAAAGCTCGGCGGTGGTCGCCTTGGGCTTTTCCAGCAACCGGATGCAGGCGCTGACCACCTCGCGCAGATTGTGCGGGGGAATGTCGGTGGCCATGCCCACTGCAATACCCGATGCACCGTTGAGTAGCAGGTTGGGCACCCGTGCCGGAAGAAGCACCGGCTCCTTGAGGGAGCCGTCAAAGTTCGGGATCCAGTCCACGGTGCCCTGGCCCAGCTCGGCCAGCAGCAGGCGGGCATAGGCGGCCAGCCGGGACTCGGTATAGCGCATGGCGGCAAAGGACTTCGGGTCATCCGGGGATCCGAAGTTGCCCTGCCCGTCCACCAGGGGATAGCGATAGGAAAAGGGCTGGGCCATCAGCACCATGGCTTCGTAACAGGCCGAATCCCCGTGGGGATGGAACTTGCCAATGACGTCACCGACGGTCCGTGCGGATTTCTTGTGCTTGGAAGCCGCCGAAAGGCCCAGCTCGCTCATGGCGTAGACAATACGCCGCTGGACCGGCTTGAGCCCGTCACCCACGTGGGGCAGGGCCCGGTCCAGGATGACGTACATGGAATAGTCCAGGTAGGCCCGCTCCGCGTAGGTGCGAAGGGGCATCCGCTCGAAATCGCCTTTCAGGGGGGTCAGTTCACTCATGGAAGGGGATTTTCCCCCAAGCGGACAGGCTTAGCCACCCCTAATGACCCGGTTGTGTACGCCTTTCCAGCAATTGAGCCACCGATTTCAGCGTCCTCGGGGCTTCGCCTGGGGCGGGGCGGTGGTCTTGCAGGGTCCTGATCAACTCGTGGAGGCCCACAACGGGTGCCGGCGATTGGTCCGTGTCGGCAAGCATGGCTCCCGGATGGGGAAAGCACAGGACGGGCACCACCCGGCAGGCCACACCATTCTGCAACAGCCAGCTTTCCACGGCCCGCACCTGGGCACCGGTCTGCTTTAGTGGGTTGTCCATTGCATTCCATCCGGGCCGATTGCCGCAACCCTTGCGCCGGGCAACGGGCCAGTGCTTTTCGTCCGGACGCACGTGAATGGCGCCGGCGACGTTCTTGACCTCGATGACGTACACCGCCCGGGGCCCGATCACCACGAAATCCAGCTCCCGCCTGCCGTATCCACCGGCCTGCGGGTCGGGAATGGTCACCTGGTTGAACACCGTCCAGCCATTCGGCAGGTTCTCGAGCTCTTCAAGAACCGCCACTTCGCCTTCCACGCCGGTCAGGGCCGATGGAGCCACGGTACTGCCACCGGTCATGGACAGGAAAAACAGCACACCGCCGCCAACCATGGCGATAAACAGGCCCAGCTCGGGCAGGACCAGGAAACCACCGATTGCCGCCCCGGCGATGACCGGCAGGGCGATCCCGATCCGGATCCACCGCTGCCTGGATGCCGCTCCGACCTCCGCCTGGTGACGGGCAAGAACCGCGTACTCTCGCACATATCGGGTATCTGCCATGGTCCGGGAATCTACCAGAAGTCCCCCGGGCATATCAGGTTTTCATGCCGGGTCCGGACTGCTTTACATTTCTTGACAAGGAAGTCCCCCTGCAAGGACGGTGCAACCCGCAATCTCGGGTATTCTGGGCTCCATGCACATCCTGATAATCGACGATGACCGGGAACTGGGCGAAATGCTGGCGGATTTTCTCGCCACCGAGGGCCTTGAGACCACGGTTTGCAACGATGGGGAAAGCGGACTTGAAAGCGTCCGGACCCTGGAGCCGGACGCCGTGGTCCTCGATGTCATGCTGCCGGGCATGGGCGGATTCGATGTGTTGCGGGCGATACGAGCCGAAACGGACACGCCGGTAATCATGCTCACCGCGCGTGGGGAGGACACCGACCGGATCGTGGGCCTGGAGCTGGGCGCCGACGACTACCTGCCGAAACCCTTCAATCCCCGGGAACTGTCGGCCCGGTTGCGGGCAGTACTGCGCCGGAGCCGACCGGAGCAAGGCAGCCAGTCGGAAACCCTTCTCGCCGGCGGGTTGCGCCTGGAGCCCGGACAGCGGCGCGCAAGCCTGGACGGTTCGACCCTGCGGCTGACCAGCGCCGAGTTCGAAATCCTCGAGCGGCTCATGAGCGACGCCGGTGAAGTGGTTTCCAAGGATGAACTGGCTCGCCACGCGCTGGGTCGGGAACTGGCCCCCTTCGACCGCAGCGTGGACACCCATATCAGTCGCCTCCGGAGCAAGCTGGGGCCCCTGTCCAATGGAGAGCCCAGGATTCAGTCCCTGCGCGGACGCGGCTACATGCTCGTCACCGAGCCCGGAAAGGCCTCCTGATGCGCTTGTATCTGCGCATCTTCATCGCGTTCTGGCTGGTGATCATCCTGGTCATATCCAGTGTGCTCCTGATCAACAGTCAGCTCGACCGGGCCCAGCGGGATGCAAGCCAGCTTCGCGACCGGGTCGATGGGGTAGAGGAGCGCCTGATCCAGCCAGCCACCCGGGCGCTGGCTGAACAGGGTCCCGAGGGTCTGGCCAGCTGGCTTGAAGCGACGCGCCAGGACCTGCGGCGAGTCAGGCTTCAGATCCACGATCTCCAGGGGCAGGAAATCACCGGAAAACAACCGGCCCGTGGAACGGAAAGAATCGTCCGCCAGTGGCAGGAACGGGACCGTGTGCCGACCCGGATCCGCCGGGGTATTCTGGCCCGCACCATCGAAGCCCCGGGCCGTGAAACCCACCTTCTTGTCATCAATCGACCACCGGTACCCCTCTTCGTCCGGGTTCTTGGTCCCCTGGGGCCCTGGGGGCTGCTCGGTCTTTCGATCCTGATCAGTGGTCTGATCTGCCTGTGGCTGGCCCGAAGTATCTCCCGACCAGTCCAGCAAATGCGCTCTGCCGGCCGTGAACTGGGCCGCGGCCGACTCAGCGCCCGGATCGACCCCGCCCTGGCCCGCCGCCATGACGAACTGGGCGACCTGGCCGCCGACTTCAATCGCATGGCAGAACGGCTGGAAAAGCTGGTAAGCGGCCAGCGACAGCTCCTCAGGGATGTCTCCCACGAGCTGCGCTCTCCCCTGGCCCGCCTGCAGGTATCCCTGGCCCTGGCCGGCGATTCCCGGGACCCGACAGCGCGTGATCACTACCTGGAGCGGATGGAAGTCGAGACCCGGCGGCTCAATCACCTGATCGGGGAAATCCTTGATTATGCGCGGCTTTCCGAGACCGATGAAAGCAAGCTCAGGCCCCTGGACCTTGCCGATCTTCTGTCTGACATTCGCGAATCCGCATCGCTGGAAGGCCGCCCCCGGAATGTGACCACCCGGCTTCGGGCACCGGATTCCTGTCCCATCACAGGGGATGAAGAGCTGCTTCATCGTGCCCTGGAAAACGTCCTCAGAAATGCCCTCAGGTACAGCCCCGAAGGCGGCGAGGTCACCATTGACCTGGATTGTCCGAGTCCGGGCGAATCCGTCCAGGTCATCATCACCGACCAGGGCCCCGGGGTTCCGGCCGACCAGCTGGAGAGCATTTTCGAACCCTTCGTCCGTCTCAGCTCCGATCGGGGTGCCCCGGGTACCGGCGGGGGCGTGGGCCTGGCCATAGCCCGGGAAGCCATTCGCCGTCACAAGGGCACCATCCGTGCTGAAAACCGGTCAAAACAGGGTCTGAAAGTCACGATCCGGCTGCCCCGTAACCATTCTTGACAATTCGATGCGACTCTCAACCCTGCGAAACGCGGCATTGATCGACAATGAATGCCAGCCTGGACAAGCCAGGCATCGCCCCAAACATCAGGAGTGAGACAGATGACAACTTACAAGGAATTCATTGGACGCTGGACCCTTGCCCTGGCTACTGCCAGCCTGCTCAGTGCCAGCCTGGCCGCACCGGCCCTGGCCAAGCCCGGATACGATCGGATGGATCGGGGCATGGAGCGAATGGCCGAGAAACTGGACCTCAGCGAAGACCAGAAGGGTGAATTGCACGACCTCATGGATGCCCACCGGGATCAGATGGGCAGCATCGAGTGGCGGACCGAGGAAGGTGAACGCAATCCCGAGGCTCGTCAACAGGCCCGGGAAGCCCGGCAGGCCCTCAACGAGGAAATCGCCGAGATTCTCGATGCCGAACAGGCCGAGAAGTTCGAGGCCATGCAGAACCAGCGAGGCCATCGCCGCGGCGGACGGCATCACGGCCGGGCCATGGGTCGCCAGTTGCGGGGGCTTGATCTGAGCGACGAACAACGCGAGCAGATCAAGACAGCCATGCGCGAAACGCGCGAGTCCGAAGGCGCCACCCGCAGTGACATGCGCGACGCCATCCATGACATTCTCACCGAAGAGCAGATCGAACAGCTCCAGGCCATGAATGACAAGGGCAAGCATCGCCGCGGTGGTCGGGGCAATTACCAGCGGAAAAGTCGCGACAACGACTGATTGCCAGGGATGAACCCGGCCACAGGCTGAACTTCGGAAGGCTGGTTCTGAAACTGCACCAAGCATTCAGCCACTAGCCTGGTACCGATCAAGAACGCCCGTCCCCCGGACGGGCGTTTTATTTTGTCCAGGGCTGCCTTGTTGGCTGGTTCCGGCTATCATTGCCCACTCCCCTGTCCTGCCCAACGGCTGTAACTCAAGCGAAAACCCCATGGTTCCACTGCTCTGCCCATCCGTGCCCCGTCCATTTGCTTTACTGGTCCTCCTGGCCGGGGCCCTGCTGCTTCCGTTCGCACATGGCAGTGACAGCGAAGATGCCGAAGATGAAAAAGAGCCGAGCCTCTGGGTGGTCGAATACGAAAACGATATTTTTTCCGGCGAGGACCGGTATTACACATCCGGCGTTCGACTGACACGAATCGCCGATGCCCGGGAGGCTCCGAGCTGGCTGGAATCCGTGGCCCGGCGCTTTCCTGGATTCGAGGATGCCCATGCCCTGCCCTACGGCCTGTCCATCGGCCACAATATCTACACCCCGGCAGATATCACCGACCCGGAGTTTCCCCCGGATGACCGACCCTATGCAGGCTGGCTGCATGTCAAGTTCATCACCGGAACCAAGCACGAGGACGGCGCCGACCGGGTCCGGGTGGGACTCGGGATTGTCGGCCCCTGGGCTTTCGGCGAGCAGATTCAGAAAGGGGTTCATGAACTGATCGACACCGACGAACCCCGGGGCTGGGATACCCAGATCGAAAACGAACCCACCATCCTGCTCGGCTATGACCGGACCCGGAGGCTGCTCCATGTCGGCGATCGGGAGCGCTGGGCGCTCGACGGCAATGCCCAGGGGGGGATCACCCTGGGCAATGCCCACACCCATGCCTATGCCGGCGGCTTCATGCGGTTTGGTTACAACCTGGCCGATGATTTCGGCCCGCCCCGGATCACCCCGGCCGCTTCAGGCTCGGGATACTTCCAGGCTGATACCCGCCGGGGCTGGTACGTGTATTTCGGCTGGGAAGGCCGGCGGGTGGTCCGGGACCTGTTTCTCCAGGGCAACACCTTCGGCGGAACCGACGGGGTGACCATCCGGCGCAACGTCGCCGAATACTACGGCGGCATCGTCTACACCCACAACCGCCTTCGCCTGGCCTACACCCACGTCTGGCGAAGCCGGGAATTCAGGAACCAGTTGACCAGCCACGACTACGGAGCGTTCTCCGCCTCCTTGTGGTGGTAGGTGAAGATGCATCGGGGGTCAGACCGCCAGACTGGTTCCAGTGGACACTCGGGGTAGATCATCCTCCATGCCCGAGCGCCTGCCAGGTGTGCGATATACATGGGAAGCTGCAATTCTCGTATTCTGGATGTCCGATATCGAGGACGCTTCCAAACAAGCCACAGCAATCGAGGTTCCAACAACCATGGACAGTGCCACACAGACTCGAATCCACAGCGACCCCGACATCATGGGGGCAAGCCGGTTGTTCGCGGCACGCCCATCACGGTTGAGCATATTCTGCGCAAGCTTGGCGAAGGGATGTCGATAAAACAGGTTCTGGCCGAACGGCCCAGTTGTCCACAATAGACCAAGCAGTCCCGTCCGCGTGATGCGCCGGGGACGACCGGCGGGCGTGCTGATGTCCGAAGAAAAATACCAGCGACTGCGCGGGCTAGCCTGGGACCGGCTGCAAGCCACCGTTTCATCAATGAGAACCCAGGCGGCCGAGCAGGGATTGACTGAGGAAAAGCTGGCCGAATTCCTGGCCGATGAGCGTTGAACGGCTGGTTGTCGACTCGAACGTACTGATCAGCGCAGCCCTGTCCCCTCACGGTGCCCCGGCTCGCCTTCTCGATGCATTGTTCGAGTCCAGATCGGTTCTGGTGTTCTCCGAGGCCACCATGGAGGAGCTGACCAGTCGCCTGATGCGCAGCAAGTTCGACGCCTACGTCGATCGCAGCATGCGAGCCCGGTTTCTGGCCGAACTGGACGCCGTGACCGAATTCGTCAGCATTACCGGTGCCCCCATGGGCTGCCGCGACCGGGATGACGACAAATTCCTGGAAACCGCCCTGGCCGGCGCCGCCGATCTTCTGACCACCGGTGCCAGTGACCTGCTGGCACTTCATCCATGGCAGAGCATCCCTATCCTTCGGCCCGCACAGACCATCGACTGGCTGACCACACGAAAACGCTAGATTTCAGACCCCCGCCATGCAATAGAGATTGCTTCTCCTTTCGTTTTTCCTTTAGCCTCGCGCCTTGAGCTTTAAGCAGATGCGTCCTGGTCATCTTCGCCCCTTTAGCCCTTTAGTCCTTTGGCCTTTTACCTTGCTCCTTTCACCTCAACTATTTCATCCTGCTTCCTGCGACATCGGGCAATCCGACCATGATTACCCCTTTGGCGCCTGACCCAGAGGTTAAGGCGCAGTTCAATGACATCGTGGCACTACTCGACTGGCTTGAATCCGGGAGGCCGTCAGATTCGATGACGACTCCAGCATCGATTACAAGTCTGGATTGACGCGGCTCCACGATGGTGGGGAGCTTGAGTTCAATCCGGTTGTGAAAAGCGCGATCGATTGGGACGGAAACGCCATTCATGCGACCCCTGACGGCTACTAATCCCAGCAGGGGCATGTGACCGGGGAAAACGTTGACCGGTTTGCCAGCCACGTGGCTGCATTGGGATGGGGAATCAACGACGACCGTGGCCAGGAGTGTGAATGGAGTTGTGACCCACCGCCCGGTGATGGTGGTGGGGTGCAGGACTGCACGTTACTAACGAGATCACTAATCAGCAGACATTCAGCGCTTCAGAGCCGGCCTCCAGCAAGGCGCGCGAGCGCAGACATAGCGGGACTATTTCAAGCGAGCGGAA
>SLIZ01000122.1 GCA_007135395.1 Wenzhouxiangellaceae bacterium
AGGTTCGCCTGGTCGCCGATCGCCAGGGCCATTACGTGGCCCCGGGGCGGATCAATGGCCAGGAGGTCACCTTTCTGGTCGATACGGGGGCCACCCTGGTTTCCATCCCTGAATCCCTGGCCGGAGAGCTGGGCCTGTCGAAAATGGGTTCGATCCGGCTGGAGACCGCCGCCGGTACGGTTGAGGGCTGGATTACCTATCTTGATGAAGTCGCCCTTGGCGATATCCGTGCCACCAACGTCCGCGCTGCCATCAACCCGGGCCGACACGAGCAGGTCCTGCTGGGCATGAGCTTCCTGGGCCAGCTTGAGCTCAACCACCGGCAGGGAGAACTGGTCCTTCGGACCACGAACTCCGGGTAACCCCCCGACCTTTGAAACTGAATTGAAACGGAACTGGAAAATGAGCAAAATCGAGCAGGTAAAAGTTCCCGACATCGGCGACTTCGACAAGGTGCCGGTCATCGAGATTCTGGTCTCCGAAGGCGATACGGTGGAAGCCGAGGACTCCCTGGTCACCCTGGAGTCGGACAAGGCCACCATGGAGGTCCCGTCGCCATTTGCCGGCAAGGTGAAGGCGATCAATGTCGCGGAAGGCGACGAGGTCGGGGAGGGGGACTTGATTGCCGAGGTGGAGGTGGTTTCCGAAGATTCGGAGGGAGATGCCGAAGAAGGTGACTCCGGGGAGGAAAAAAAGAAGGGTTCAGGGGAGTCTTCGGGAGACTCCGAGGATACTGATGGATCTGGTGACTCCGGCCGTGGTGACGAAGCCCGCCCGGAAACCGGAAACCGGAAACCGGAAACCGATCATTCCTATGATTGCGACTTGCTGGTTCTTGGTGCCGGACCGGGGGGGTATACCGCGGCATTCCGGGCAGCTGACCTGGGGCTTGATGTGGTCCTGGTCGAGCGCTATCCGGCCCTTGGCGGGGTGTGTCTGAACGTGGGTTGCATTCCCTCCAAGGCCCTGCTGCATGTCGGCCGGGTCATCGACGAGGCGGCGGGACTGGAAAACCACGGGGTGGCCTTCGGCCGACCGGAGATCAGCCTGGACAAACTCCGGGAATTCAAGGACAAGACCGTCAAGCAGTTGACCGACGGGCTGACCGGGCTTGCCCGCAAGCGCAAGGTGCGCGTGGTCCAGGGAACCGGGCGTTTTGCCGATGCGAATACGATGACGATCGAAGGAGCCCCGGGGGTTGAGCAGGTCACGTTCTCCAGGTGCATAATCGCCGCCGGTTCCCGGGTCATGAAGCTTGACGGCATCCCCTGGGACGATGACCGGGTCATGGATTCCACCGATGCCCTGGAGCTGGCTGAAATCCCCGGTCGTATGCTGGTCATCGGCGGAGGCATCATCGGGCTGGAAATGGCCTGTGTCTACCGGGCCCTGGGCGCCCGTGTCACGGTAGTGGAACTGATGGACCAGTTGATGCCCGGCGCCGACCGGGATTTGGTCAAGCCCCTGCAAAAGCACCTGGAAAAGACCGGGGTGGACTTTTATCTGAAAACAAAGGTAACCGGCGTGGAAGCTGCCGCAGACAGCCTGAAGGTCAGCCTGGAAGGTTCCGGGGCACCGGATACGGCCGAGTACGATCGGGTACTGGTCGCGGTGGGTCGCCGGCCCAATGGGGACCAGATCGGTGCATCGGCGGCCGGCGTCGAGGTCGATGACAAGGGGTTCGTCCAGACCGACGGCAGCCTGCGTACCAGTGCCGGGCACATCCTGGCCATTGGCGACATCATCGGCCAGCCCATGCTGGCCCACAAGGGCAGCTACGAGGGCAAGGTTGCCGCCGAGGTGGTCGCCGGACACAAGCGGGCCGCCGATGCCCGGGCCATCCCGTCGGTTGCCTACACGGACCCGGAAGTCGCCTGGGTGGGCCTGACCGAGACCCAGGCCCGGGAGGAAGGGCTGGACTACGGTGTAGGCAAGTTCCCCTGGGCTGCCTCCGGCCGGGCGATTGGCATGGGCCGTACCGAAGGCTTCACCAAGTTGATTTTCGATAACAAGACCAGCCGGCTGCTTGGCGGCGGCATTGTCGGCCCCCATGCGGGCGATCTGATCACCGAACTGGTCCTTGCCATCGAAATGGGGGCCGATGCCGCCGATATCGGCCTGACCATTCACCCCCACCCGACCCTGTCAGAGTCGGTCATGATGGCTGCGGAAATGTTTGAAGGCACCATCACCGATCTTTATGCGCCGAAAAAGAAAAAGCGCTGACACTTGCTTGCAGAAAATCATTAATCCTTTCGAGAACCCGAATCATGAAAACACGCCTCACACTCCTCGCTGGCCTTCTGGCCGGCTTGATCCTGGTCATTGCCGGTTGCAACGGTCCGACCAACGACGAGACCGTCGATAAAGCCGCCGAGGTCACCGAAGCACCTGCACCGGACACTGTCGGAGAGGAGGGCGTGGAATCCCTCGACGAATTCTTCGAGCGGGTCCAGACCGAGCGCCGGTCACTTAGCCCCCAGGCCATGGCGCGGCAAGCCATGGGCACCGATGAGGAATCCCGCTACCTGGGCCGGCTGGATATTCCCTCGGTGGAGACCACCCGAAAGGAACAGGCCATGGCCGAACGCCATTTGACCGAACTCCGGGCCGTTCGCACCACCCACCGGCGGTCCCTGTCCGCCCAGGATGAGCTGTCGCTGGACATCCTCGAGTGGGAGCTCGACCACACCGTGCAGGGGGAACGATTCCTCTGGCACGACTACCCGGTCAATCAGCTCATGGCCATCCACAACATGCTGCCCGGTTTCATGACCGGCCAGCACCCCCTGCGCGATGACGGGGATGTGGACTACTACATCCAGCGGTTGTCGGAGTTTCCTGCAGCCTTCGAGGGGACCGTGGAAGTCGTTGACCACCGGGCAGAGCAGGGCATCGTTCCACCCCGGTTTGCCATCGAGAAAACAATCCGGGACAGCCGGGACTTCATCAGTGGCCCGGCCGGGGAAAATCCCCTGGTTGCCGAGTTGATCGAGCGCGCCGGGCGGGAGGAATCCTTGTCCGACTCGCGCATGGAAGACCTGGAGTCCGAGCTCACCGAAGCCTTTGAGGCTCACGTGGTTCCCGCCTACGAGCTTTTCATCGAATACCTGGAAGGACTGCTCGAACAGGCCGAGGGCAACCACGGGGTATGGGCACTGCCTGACGGGGAGGAGTACTACCTCCATGTCCTGCGCGGGCATACGACCACGGGCATGGGGCCGGAGGAAATCCACGACCTGGGCCTGGTCGAGGTCGAGCGCATCGAAGAGGAAATGGACGAGATCCTGTGCGAACAGGACTACTGTGATGGCACCGTGGGCGAGCGGATGATAGCGCTCAACGAGGAAGACCGGTTCCTGTTCGAAGACAGCGACGAGGGCCGGGAAGCCATTCTGGAAGCCTACCGGGAAATCGTCGCCGAGATCGAAGACGGCCTGGAAGGGTGGTTCCACGACGGCCCGGCAGCCCCGGTGGAAGTCCGGCGGGTCCCCCTGTACCGGGAGCCGACGGCCTTCGGTGCCTATTACATGCGGCCATCGGAAGACGGGGACCGGCCTGGAATCTTCTTTGCCAATCTGCGATCGGTCGACGAGCATCCCCGGTTCGGACTGCGAACCCTGGCCTACCACGAGTCCATTCCCGGCCACCATTTGCAGATCACCCGGATGCAGGCCATGGAGGACGTGCCGGACTTTCGGCGTTCAGTCCGCCTGCATGCCCATGCCGAGGGCTGGGCACTTTATGCAGAAAAACTGGCCTGGGAAATGGGCTTTCACGAAGACCCTTTCGACAATCTGGGCCGGCTTCAGGCCGAGCTGTTTCGGGCTGTGCGACTGGTCGTTGACACCGGCATGCACCACCACCAGTGGACCCGGGAAGAGGCCATGGACTACATGCGCCGGATTACCGGCATGCCCGAGACCGACGTGGAAGCCGAAATCGAGCGCTACCTGGTCATCCCTGGCCAGGCCTGTTCGTTCAAGGTGGGCATGATCCGCATCGAGAACATGCGAAGCCGGGCCGAGGACGAACTGGGCGAGAGTTTCGACATCCGGGATTTTCACAGCCTCATCCTGGACAATGGCGCCATGCCCCTGGAACTGCTCGACCGGGTTGTCGACGACTGGATCGCCGCCGGGGGTGGTCGCCCCTGATCTCAGAAGATCCGCCACCAGCCCCAGACAATCACAAAGACGATCAGAAAGCCCATCCCGGCCCAGGCGAACCGGCGCAGTCCAGGACCCGGCCGGGCTTCAGGGGGCATCCAGGGGCCGGTCACTGCCCGGTAACCAAGCCAGGCGAGAACCGGGGCCGAGAGGAAGGATAGGGTGGTGGCAAAGTCCACAAGTATCGTGAATCGATCACCGAAGTAGTGGATCACCACCAGGGCGCCGCTGGTTACCAGTATCAGGCCAACGGCATAAAGCGCACGCTGGTGGGCCTGGCTGTCGTCGACCCGGGTATCGGCGTGTGCCATGTTGACCAGGGCTCGCAGCACCCGGGGATAGGCATCGCTGACCGCCAGGGTGGTCGAAAACATCACCAGCAGAGCGATGATGCCGATCAGCGTCTCGCTCCACTCGCCCAGGGTCGCGCCATACAGGGCCACCAGTTGTCCGGAAAAACCCACGGCCGTTTCTGCAAACCGTTCTCCGGTGCCGTACATCACCGCCGCACCGAGCATCAGAAAGGCCGCTGCCAGGGCGGTGGCGCCGAAGAAACCCAGCTTGAAGTCCCACAGTGCCGGGCCCAGTTCCGGTCGCCGCCCGGTCTGCCGGGATCGCTCCAGGGTCCACAGGGAATGCCAGGCGGCAACATCCAGCGGGATCGGCATCCATCCCATCAGCGCCAGCAGGAAGGCGATGCCGGCCCCGGTCCACAGCGTGCTGGCCGGTGGACCGAATTCCAGGTCGCCCCGGATCTCCGGGTTGCCGAATGCCAGACCCAGGGCTACAAGCGTGGTCATGGCCAGAATGGACATGAGCACTTTCATGGCCCCGTCCAGGCCGGGAAACCGGCCAATGGCCAGGATGGCCGCACAGGCCAGCAGTACGCCGAGGCTGAGCATCGTCACCGGCGCGGTCAATCCGAAAACCAGCCCGGCCAGACCGGCGGTCACCACGGTCACGGTGGCCAGTATCACGAACATGGTCCCGAAGGTAATCAGCGCATACAGGCCCACCGCCCATCGGCCGATTCGCCGGTAACCATCCAGCAGACTCTCGCCGGTGGCTGCCGCATAGCGCGGCCCGTATTCAAGAAACGGATACTTGAGGATGCAGGCGGCCAGGACCAGCCCGAGCAGCAGAAATCCATACTCCGCTCCGGCGCGGGTGGCCTGGACCAGGTGAGAGACCCCGACGGCTGCACCGGCCATGAGCAGGCCGGGGCCGAGGGCGGCGCGCAGCATGTCAGAACGCATGGCTTCCCCTTGGGTTGAGCAGGATATATTGCACACTTGCGCCAATGGTATTACAGCCCGGGTCGCCGGGGACACTTTGGTACTCAAAGAAATCCGTGAAGTTGTGCGCTGCGCAATCAAGAAGAATTCACGAAATGTTAATAAGTCGCTTGCAAATCATTGAAGCCTGTCAATATCATACGTTCACGTATGTTCCGCCCTTCCGACACCGCATTGGGGAGAAATTTGATGAAATACCGCGTGTTTCTGGTGGTATCGATCAGCATGCTGTTCCTGGCCGCCTGTGGAGGCAGTTCGGACAGTGATCGTGCCGTTCCTGCTCCACCTGCTACCCAGCCTGACGGTGACCCGGTCACCGATGTAATCACCGCGCAGTTCGATGCCGGTGCAGGAGTCATCCCCTTTCCCAACAACCTTTTGTTGCAGGGCACAACGGATTTGACACTGAATATCCCCGTGGAAGACCCGAGCGACTTTGGTAATCCCCAGGTTGCGCTCAATGCTCTGGACGGGTTCAGCACCATTGCCCCTTGGACGGCAACGTTTTCCGAGGAGATCGACCCTGATTCGGTAATTCCCGGCAGCAGTGTGCGGGTCTATGAGGTCCAGCTTCAGCAGGGTGGAATTGCCGTGACCGGTGTCAACCGGGAACTCACGCCGGGCCAGGATTTCGTGGCCGCAGTCGCCGGCAGTGACCCCAGCGGTCAGACCCTGGCGATCCTTCCGCTCAGGCCGCTGCAGGAAATGACGGCTTACATGGCGGTCCTGACCGATGGCATCACCGACCTGCAGGGCAATCCGGCCACTCCTTCCCAGCAATATTTCCTGGCCAAGCGAACCGATCCGCTGATTGACGGGGAGGGCAACAGCACCGAGCCGTTGCTTGACGATTCCAGTGCCCAGCAACTTGAGGGTCTGCGGCAAGTCATCAATACCCACGAGGCCGCGGCGGCATCGGAAGGGGTCGACCGGGATTCCATCGTGCTGTCGTGGACCATGACCACCCAGGCAATTCAGCCGGTACTGGGACAGCTTTCCAGCATTGCCGAGCCGGCCGATTACAACCTCGCGCCCACCGGGCTCAATACCGGCGACCTGATCCCGGGTTCACCGGGCATCGCCGATGTGTTTATCGGAACCATCACCCTGCCCTACTACCTGGGTGTTCCCTCCGCCGACAACCCGACCGCCCCGTTGACCGAATTCTGGCAAGCCGAGCCGGGTGCCTATATCCCGCCGTTTGACGCTTTCGGGCTTGACCCGGACTCCACCAATGTCACGGTTGCCAATCCCTTCCCGGTTGTCCGCGACGACCAGACGGTGCCGGTGCTACTGTCGGTACCCAACGAGGGCAGCGGCCAGGTTCGTCCCGGTTCCGGCTGGCCGGCTGTCATCTTCCAGCACGGCATCACCGGCAACCGCAGCCAGATGCTTGCGCTGGCCGACACCATGGCCTCCATCGGTTTCGCCACGATTGCCATCGACCTGCCCCTGCACGGAATCACCGATACCGATCCCATGGATCCGGATCAGCCCCTGGCGCCGCTTTACGTGGGCAATACCCCGTTCGACCCCATTGCCAACGAGCGCACCTTTGATCTGGATCTGGACCAGGACGGCCAGCCGGATCCCTCGGGCAGCTACTTCATCAACCTGCAAAGCCTGCTTACTGCCCGGGACAACCTGCGGCAGGGCCAGGCAGACCTGATCACCCTGGCCCGGACAATCCCGACCATGGACTTTACCGGTGACGGCATTGCCGACTTCGATGGCTCGGATATCAACTTCGCCGGGCTCAGCCTGGGGGCCATGACCGGAATTCCCTTCATGACGGTCGAGCCCACGGTGTCCAACGGCGTCCTGTCGGCACCCGGCGGGGGCATTGTCAATTTCCTGGTTGCCTCCGAGTCCTTCGGGCCGGTCATCATCGCCGGTCTGCAGGAGGCAGGAGTGGAGCCGGGCAGTGCGGAGTTCAACCAGTTCCTGCTGGCCGCCCAGACGGTGATTGATTCGGCTGATCCCATCAACTGGGGATCGACCGCGGTGCAGGCCAACAGCTTCCTTTTGCACCAGGTTGCCGGCGATAGCGTGATTCCCAACGCGGTACCGGGGCAGCCCCTTTCGGGTACCGAGCCGCTTATTTCGGTGATGGATCTCGATTCCATAACCGAAACCGTGCAGGATCCGATGGGTATTCGCGGTGCAGTCCGATTCATCCAGGGAGGTCACGGTTCCCTGCTGGATCCGTCCATCGATCCGGCGGTCACCCAGGAAATGCAATCCCAGGCGGGCAGCATGATTGCATCCGGTGGCACCACCGTGGTGGTGACCAATGACAGCGTCATCGCGACCGACTGAGAGGGAGAACCTGAACATGAAAATCAACACCACGAAAATCGGAAAAGTCGCTCGGCCGGCAGCACTGGTTTCAGCCATTGCCATGGCCCTTGGCGCTGCGCCGGCCCACGCCCTGGAATTCCAGCAGGGTGAACTCAGCGGCAGCTTCAACAACACCGTTTCCTATGGTGCGGCCTGGCGAGTCCAGAGCCGGGATGATGACCTGGTGGCCAAGTCCCACTTCAATCCGGGTATCAGCCAGGCCCCGCTTGCCGATCAGATTGCCGCTCCGGGTCGCTTCTCGGCCAACTCCGACGACGGTAACCTCAACTACGACCGCGGGGACATGATTCAGGGCCAGATTCGACTGACCTCGGAGCTTGATCTGAACTGGCGCAACTACGGAGCCTTTGTCCGGGCCAATTACTTCTACGACCACGTCAACAACCGCAAGGATGAACTGAGCAGCGACGCCAAGGACATCGTGGGTGAACGGTTTCGCCTGCTGGACGCCTTCGTCTACGGTGATTTCGAAATCGGTGAGCGGCTGCTGGACTGGCGGCTGGGGCGTCAAGTTGTCAGCTGGGGCGAGAGCACCTTCATCCAGGGTGGCATGAATGTCATCAATCCGGTGGATGTGGCACAGGTCCGGACCGCCGGTGCTGAGCTCCGGGATGCTTTCCTGCCGATCAACATGGTCAAGGCCAGTATCGACCTGACCCCGGATGTATCCCTGGAGGCCCTGTACATGTTCGAGTGGGAGGAAGTCGAGCCGGAACCGGCCGGCACCTACTTCGCCACCAACGACTTTGCCACCCCCGGTGGTCGCTACGCGATGCTGAACTTCGGCCTGGTACCCCAGCCGGTTCGCAATGCCGAACTGTTCGACGAAGTCTGCGGTCAGGGTAATTTCGGCGCCAGTGATGCCGAACTGCCACCGGAACTGGTGGCTGCCGGATGCCAGGCAGCACTGCCCCGGGCTCAGGACGACAAGGCCCGTGATCACGGTCAGTTCGGACTTGCAATGCGCTATTTCTCGCCATTTTTCGGACAAACCGAATTTGGCCTTTACTACCTGCGCTATCACAGCCGACTGCCGGTCCTCAGCGGTCAGGCGGTTTCGACCACCGCGCCGTCCAGCGGCCGGGTGATCGTGGAATATCCGGAAGATATCAACCTGTTTGGCGCAAGCTTCAACACCACCATTGCCGGTGGCTGGGCGATGGGCGGCGAAGTTACCTACCGGGACAACGTGCCCTTGCAGATCGACGATGTGGAACTGCTGTTTGCCGGCCTGTCACCGCTCAACGCGGTCCTGCCGGAAGAAGCCCTGCGATTCCGCAGCCAGCTTGGCGAATACGGACCGGGTGAATATATCCAGGGCTGGGAGCGCCACGAGGTGTCCCAGGCCCAGACAACCCTGACCCGTCTGTTCGGACCAGGGAATTTCCTCCAGGCCGACCAGATTGCAGTCGTCGGTGAAATCGGTGCGACCATGGTCTGGGATCTGCCCGACCGGGATCTGCTGCGCTATGAAGGCCCGGGTACGGACACCGGCGGGGGGCCGTCCCGGGAAACCGGCGGTAACCTGCGCAATCCGGTCACGACCACCGACGGCTTTGCCACCTCGTTCAGCTGGGGCTACCGCCTGGTGATTGCTCCGACCTACAACAATGCGTTTGGTACTCCCTGGAACGTGACGCCGCGCCTGGCCTTCAATCACGATGTCAATGGTGTCACACCGGGGCCGGGTGGAAACTTCGTCCAGGGCCGGAAGTCCTATACCTTGGGCGTCGGTGCCAATTACCTCGGACGCTGGAGTGCGGATCTCGCCTACACCAGCTTCTTTGGTGCAGGCAACCGCAACTTGCTGGGCGACCGGGACTTTGTCGGCGCTTCCCTTTCCTATTCATTCTGATTCGGAGGTTTTCATGCGGAAACACTTCATAAGCCTCGCACGTTTGTTGCCCCTGACCATGCTGGGTGCGGCCCTGCTGACAGGGCCGGTCCTGGCCGGTGAGGACAACAACGAGGGCAACCAGGCCTCCGGTGACGATGCCGCCACCGGCATTATCCCGCGCAACGAGGAAAATATTGCCCGGCTCGGTGAGGATCTTACCCCGATGGGCTCACCCGTGGCCGGCAACGCCGATGGCACGATTCCACCCTGGACCGGCGGCCTTACCCAGGACGACTGGCCGGAAGGCTACGAGCCGGGAGACCGGCACCTGGATCCGTTTGCCGATGATCCGGTACTGTTCACGATAAACGCCGACAACTACGAGGAATACGCCGATTACCTGTCCCCCGGGCAGATCGCCACGTTCGAGCGCTATCCGGACACTTACTACATGAACGTGTACCAGTCCCGGCGCACGGCATCCTTTCCCGAGCGAATCTACGACCGGACAATCGACAATGCGCCCACCGCTCAGCTTGTGGCTGACGGCGAAGGTGTAACCGACGCTGCCGAAGGCTTTCCGTTCCCCATTCCCCAGGATGCCTATGAGCTGATGTGGAATCACAAGCTCAAGTACAAGGGTATCGGCGGGACCCGTTACAACAACCAGGTTGCCCCCACGGCCCGTGGCGAATTCCAGCTTGTGCGCCTGCGCGAGGAATTGCTGGGCCTGTATTACCGGGAAGGCACGACCATTGACGATGCCAACAACATCCTCCTGTACTTCTTCCAGGAAGTCGAATCCCCGGCTCGCCTGGCAGGCAACATCCTGCTGGTTCATGAGACCCTCAACCAGACCGCCCAGCCCCGCCAGGCCTGGGTTTACAATCCCGGTCAGCGCCGAGTGCGTCGGGCACCCAATGTGGCCTACGACAACCCGGGTACGGCATCCGACGGCCTTCGGACCAACGACATGACCGACATGTTCAACGGTGCCATGGACCGGTTCGAGTGGGAAGTTGTAGGCAAGAAGGAAATGTATGTGCCCTACAACTCCTACCAGGCCCACAGCGGCGATCTTGAGCCCCGTGATCTGGTTCGTCCGGGCCACCTCAACCCGGAGCACATGCGCTATGAATTGCACCGGGTATGGATCGTCGACGCTCACCTGCGCGATGGCACCCGGCATATCAATTCCCGCCGGACCTTCTACCTTGACGAGGACAGCTACCAGATCGTTCTGACGGATCATTATGATCGGCGCGGCGAACTCTGGCGCGCATCCGAGGCTCACAACATCGTTTACTACGACGTGCCGACCCTCTGGTCGACCATCGAAACCCACTACGACCTCCAGTCCGGTCGTTTCGTAGCCACCGGCCTGGACAACCAGGACCCGGTCAACACCTTCGATGTGGAGCTTTCGCCTCGGAACTACACACCCCAGGCGCTGAGAACCCGGGGGCGACGCTAGCCGTCAACTGTCACAAGGCCGGGCCGACAAGCCCGGCCTTTTTATTGTCGAGGGGAATCCGATGAACCGACTTCCGGCCTGTATTCCAGCGCTTGCTCTGGTCCTGATGATCCTGGTAGCCCGGCCATGCGTTGCAACCGGAGAACCTGAACCGGCGACCGAGGCTCCCCGTGCCGCCCACTCCCTTCTGCTGGATATCATCCGTGCCGGTGAGCGCTGGGTGGCAGTGGGTGATCGGGGCCACGTCCTGATTTCCGACAACGGGGTGGACTGGCGCCAGGCCAGGGAAGTGCCGGTACGGGCCACCCTTACGCGCGTTACTTTCGCCGGTGGCCGGCTGTGGGCCGTGGGGCATGACACCACGATCATCCACAGCCGGGACATGGGTGAGACCTGGCAGTTGCAGAATTTCGAGCCCGAGCGGGAAACCCCGCTCCTTGACGTGAAGTTCCTGACTGGCAGCCAGGGTCTGGCCGTGGGTGCCTACGGCCTGGTCATGATGACCGACGATGCCGGTGAGACCTGGGAGGCTGAGGAAATGATCGACCTGGTCACTTCCGAGGCCATCGAATGGCCCGAAGGGTATGACCCGGATGATTTCAACGACTTCGACGATGGCGCCTGGGATGATGACGAGTCCTGGGACGATGACGAAGCCTGGGAAGACGAAGGTGATGACTGGACCGGCCAGGCTGACGATGATGCCTGGGAGGACGACGATGCCTGGGGCGATGACGACTTTTACGATGCCGACGCGGACTTCGATGCCGGTTGTTACGAATTCAAGGAATGCCACCTCAACGGAATGACCCGTCTGGACGGAGACCGGCTGTTCATGGTTGCCGAGCGCGGTTTCGGATACCGAAGTGAAGATGGCGGCCAGACCTGGGAGGCCATCCGTTTTCCCTATCCCGGATCCATGTTCGGTGTGGTCAACCAGTCCGATTGTCTTGTCGCCTTTGGCTTGCGCGGCCATATCCAGAAAAGCTGCGATTTCGGCGATTCTTGGGAAATCCTGGAGACCGGGTCCGATTCCAGCCTTATGGGCGCAACGGTTCGGAGTGACGGTACAGTCGTCATGGTTGCCTCCGATGGGGCGATCGTCGCGCTTGACGAGGATGGAAGTATCCGGTCCCGGCAACACCGCCGGGGAAGCGATCTGGCTGCCGTAGCAGAAGGTCCCGACGGTCTTATCCTGGTCGGAGAGGACGGGATCCAGTATGAATAACCGAACACCTGCCCGGGGTAGTAAACGACCGGAATCGAACAAGGGGGAGGGGATGTCATGACCCAGACCATTTCCAATCTGATCTTCAAGCTCAGGCTGCCCATACTTGTCCTGTTCGCACTGATTACTGCGGCCATGCTTTATTTCGGCACCCAGCTACGGGTGGATGCCGGGTTCATGAAGCAGCTCCCGCTCGAACACGAGTTCATGCAGACATTCGTGGACTACGAGCAGGAGTTCGGGGGTGCCAATCGTGTCATGGTCGCCCTGCAGGCCGAAGACGGGGAGATGTTTACCCCGGAATTCTTTGACGCCTTCGAGACCGTCAGCAACCGGGTATTCTTCATTCCCGGTGTTGACCGGGCCAGTGTCCGTTCGATATTCACGCCCAATGTTCGCTTCGTGGAAGTCGTGGAAGACGGCTTTGCCGGTGGCAATGTCATTCCCGCCGACTTCAGTCCCACCCCGGAGATGTTTTCCCGGGTTCGCTCCAATATCGTCAAGTCCGGGGAGCTGGGCCGCCTGGTGGCCGAGGACTTCTCCGGGGCCATGGTCTGGGCCAACCTGCTCGAGACCGACCCGTCAACCGGCGAAAGCCTGGACTACCAGGAAGTAGCCGCCCAGCTTGAATCCATTCGGGCCGAATTCGAAGACGAGAATCATTCGGTCCACATCGTCGGCTTTGCCAAGATCGTCGGTGATATCGCCGACGGGGCCCGCGGCGTGGTGGCCTACTTCGGGGTGGCCATTGCCATCACCGCCTTGCTGCTGCTCCTGTATTCCCGTTCCATTGCGCTGACGATCCTGCCCCTGGTCTGTTCCATAGTCGCGGTAATCTGGCAACTCGGAGCCCTGTCCCTGATGGGATTCGGCATCGACCCGATGAACATCCTCACCCCGTTTCTCATCTTCGCCATCGGGGTCAGTCACGGAGTCCAGATGATCAGCGGCTGGTCGGCGGAGAAATTCTTCGGCGGCCGATCACCATCCGGTCTGACCGAGGAAGGGCTGAGCCTGGAAGACGTATCGGTCACCAGCAGCCTGGAAGCGGCCCGGAACACTTTCCAGCGGCTGCTTGCACCTGGTGCCATCGCGCTACTCAGTGACACCATCGGGTTTCTCACGATCCTGTTAATCAATATCCGGATCATCCAGGAACTGGCACTGACGGCCAGCATCGGGGTGGCCGTTATCATCCTGACCAATCTCCTGCTCCTGCCCATCCTGTTGTCCTTTGTTCGCATGCGCGACGAGAAGGGATACCAGAAGCGGCAGTTCGAGCGCGGACGCCGCCCCAGCCCGATCTGGGTAATCCTGTCCAACTTCACCCGCCCCAGGGTAGCCGTGACCACCGTCGGTGTTGCCGGTGTGCTTTTCGTGCTGGCCTTCTGGCAGTCCCAGGGTCTCCAGATCGGCGACTCCCAGCCCGGGGTACCCGAGCTTCGATCGGATGCCCGCTACAACCAGGATGCCCGGCTGATTGCCGACAAGTTCTCCCTGGGTACCGATTTGATCAACATCATTGTTGAAACCGAGTCCGAGGCCTGTACCGAATCCTATGCGGTCATGGAAGCCATCGACCGGATGGGCTGGGGCATTCGAAACGTTGAGGGAGTCCAGCAGGTCATCACCTTGCCCGGGGTGGCCAAGGTGGTCAACGCCGGCTGGAACGAGGGCAATATCCGCTGGCGGGTACTGCCGCGCAACGAATTCGTCATGCGCCAGAACCTGCAGAACATCGAGACCGATACCGGGCTACTCAACCGGGACTGCAGCGCCACGCCGATCATGGCCTTCACCGAGGACCACCGGGCCGAAACCATCGACCGGGTCGTCAACCGGGTACTGGAACTGCGCGAGGAAATCACCGTGGATGAGCTGGGCTACATGCCCACTTCCGACCCGGCTCACGGGCAGTTTGCCGCCGGCGAGGCTGACCCGCCGGTCAGCTTCCGGCTGGCAACCGGCAACGTGGGCGTGATGGCGGCAACCAACGAAACCGTCGCAGCGGCCCAGACACCCATGCTGCTGTGGGTCTATTCTGCGGTGATCCTGCTATGCCTGATCACTTTCCGCACCGTACGCGGCACCTTGTGTATCGTGCTGCCCCTGGTACTGGTTTCCTACCTGTCCTATACCCTGATGGCCTTCATGGGCATTGGCCTGAAGGTCAACACCCTGCCCGTGGTAGCGCTGGGTGTGGGGATTGGAGTGGACTACGGGATCTATATCTACAGCCGCATGAGCGGCTTCCTCAAGATGGGACTGAGCCTGAACGAGGCCTATTTCCGCGCCCTGCGCCTGACCGGCCGGGCGGTATTCTTTACCGGCGTCACCCTGGCCGTGGGCGTGGGCACCTGGCTGTTCTCCGACCTCCAGTTCCAGGCCGACATGGGTGTCCTTCTCGCCTTCATGTTCATCTTCAACATGATCGGCGCCATCGTCCTCCTCCCCGCCCTGGCTCGAGTGCTGAAGTACTGGAACGAACCTGAGCGCGATACCAAACCGGTCGGATTGGCGCCGGAGGGGGCGTAGGGATAAAACAAGGTGGGCTCTACACAGTTTCGTGTGGGCAGCTTAGCTGAGGCACGAGCTGGCTGTCCGAAATTCCCTCCCCCGCCTGCGGGGGAAGGAAAAAGGACAAGTGGCGAATAAGCCGACGGGAAAACCGGCAGACGGTTTACGATTTACGGACAAAACGACGAAACGACGAACCCCCATGCCCACCCCCATCCTCTTGCTTTCAAGTTCCGGAAAGGATTCCCTGGCAAGCCTTGCCCGGCTTCAGGCGGATCCGGAATGGGAGGTTGTGGGGCTGGTGACTTCGTTCAATGGGGAGGTTGGGCGGGTGGCGATGCATGGGACCCGGCGGGAGTTGGTGCGGGAGCAGGCGGAGGTGCTTGGCCTGCCACTGACGGAGGTGGACCTGCCGGAAAACTGTCCCAACGATGAATACGAAAACCGCATGGCCGCGGCCTTGAAACCCCATCGGGAAAACGGTGTTCTTCATGTCGCCTGCGGCGACCTGTTTCTCGCCGATATTCGTCAGTACCGGGAGAAACAGTTCAAGGCCCTGGATTTCCGGCCCATTTTTCCCATCTGGAAATTCGACACTGCCGAGCTGGCCACCTACCTGATCGAACACGACTGGAAGCTGATCCTGACCTGTGTCGATACCGACCAGCTTGATGCCTCATTCCTGGGCCGGGACTTCGACGCCGCTTTTCTGGCCGACTTGCCCGAGGGGGTTGACCCCTGTGGCGAAAACGGTGAGTTTCATACTTTCGTCCACGCCTGCCCCCTGTTTTCCAGGCCCATTCCCGTTACCCGGGGCCGGACCGTGACCAGCCACGGGGGCCGGTTTCAATACCTGGATCTGGTTCCCGAAAAAAGTCAGCGGGACTGATCGCGGACCTACTGACCCTTTCTGACCTCTGCCACCATTTCGCACAACTTGTCGATCCCTTCCAGCGCACCGCTGGAAGGCCGGACCAGGCTGGTGGCTTCGACGGCATGAAGGTGGTCTTCGGCCACGGCACTGATGCCGGGCAGTTTCTGCCAGTGACCCAGCGGATCACCTCCGCCGTTTTCCCGGGCGGCGATGATGATCTCCGGGTCGGCAGCCATCACCGCCTCGAGATCGACTACGAAGGCTTCCTGCGTGACGCCGGAGAACACGTTCTCTCCGCCGCACATACGCGCCATTTCGCTGAACACATGGGGCCCGCCCAGGGTATACAGGGGTTGTCGGGAGACCTGGTAGAACACCCGGACCGGGTCCGGGTAAATCCGCCGGGCCTTTCTGCGTTCGGCCAGGCCCTGTTGAAACGATTTCGACGCCGATTGTCCCGAGGCCGAACGGCCGGCGGCCTGGCCGATGGTTTCCAGGGCCGTGGCAATGTCATCCAGGGTGCGGGTCTCCACCCAGATGGCCTCGATACCCAGTTCCTCCATTCGCCCCACAGCGCCACGCGGGGTGCCGCCGGTCCAGGCGAGAACTGCTTCGGTATCCAGGGAAAGAATCTTTTCAAGATCGAACTGGAAGGCATCGCCGATTTCCGGTAACTCCTGTGCCTCCGGGGGGAAATCACTCCAGGCGACCACGCCCACCAGGCAGTCGCCGACACCGGCCTCGAAAGCCAGTTCGGTCAACGATGGCGCCAGGCTGACCAGCTTCCGGTCGCACTGCGTGTCGGCCCAGGCCGCCGGGGCAATCAGCGCGCCGGGCAGCATGGCCGCAATCAGGATCAGCCAGAATTTCATTCAGTTTTCTCCGGTTGGGAGTTGTCGAGGATTCGGGCCAGTTCGTCGGGCTCGTGGACGGGAGCCAGGCAGGTCGTGCCGCGGCAGACGATGGCAATCGGCCGGGTCGATCCGGCCACCCGGGCCAGTATATCCGGCAGGCCGTCGGCGGGTCCGGTCAGGCGGTAAATGCATTGCCGGGGCGAGACCGGCACACCGTTCCACCGGTGGATTTCCGGCCCCCCTACAAGAACCTGGTCGGCGGGTTCGTGGAGCTCGACCAGCGCCCGCAGCCAGGTCGCATGAATCGTCGGCTGGCGTCTGAGTTCCGGTCCGGCCACCGCCAGGGCCTTTTCGGCTGCCCCGAGCCAGGCCTCATTGGCCGTCAGGTGCCCCAGCCGGAGCAAACCGATCAGCGCCAGCCCGCCGCCTGCGGGAGTGGCTTCATCGGCCTGGGACCGGGGTCGGGTTACAAGGCGTTCATGGTCATGGCCGGTCAGGTACAACACCCCGGTTGCCGGGTGCTGGAAGCGGTCGATGACCTCATTGGCCAGCTTCCCGGCCCATTCCAGTCGCTTGATGTCAAAGTCCCACTGCAGGGATTCCAGGCAGGCGGCGATCAGGGGGCCGAAATCATCCAGTGTCGGCATGTGGTCGGCCCGGCCGGCCCGCCATACCGAGCAGGGCGGGTCCTGGTCGAAAAGCCGGTCCTGGACAAAATCCAGCACCGCCTCACCCCGCTTGCACCAGCTTTCCTCACCGAGAATTCGCCCGGCCCGGATCATGCCGGCTGCGGCCAGGCCGTTCCAGCCGGCCAGGACCTTGTCATCCCGACCAGGACGCGGCCGCCGGCCACGCTCATCCAGGAGAATCCGGCTGGCCTGCCGGATGGACGCTCCGACCTGGTCTTCCGTTTCATCCTCTCCGGCGGATTCGGCCAGGCTGCGCCGGACCACCAGGTGCCATCTTTCCGACTCGAAATTGGGTGGGCCATCCAGGCCGTAACGACGCATGAACACATCGGCATCCGACGAATCCAGGACAGAACGGACCTGGTCCGGCGTCCACAGGTAATACGCCCCTTCGCCCTCCGGGGTATCGGCATCCAGGCTGGAGGCCAGCCCGCCGTCTTCGAGCAGCATCTCCGATTCGATCCACTTCATGGTCATGCGAGCGGTCATGGCCATCTCCGGCTCATTCCAGGCCACGGCCATTTCCGCGTAAAGGGGAAGAAGCTGGGCGCTGTCGTAGAGCATCTTCTCGAAGTGAGGGATCTCCCACTTGCCGTCCACACAATACCGGTAAAATCCGCCGGCCAGGTGGTCGACCAGCCCGGACCGGGCCATTGCCGTCAGGGTTCCGTAAAGCATGTACCGGCTTTCTTCCTGCCCACGGCCAGTCATGGTGGCAAGCAACTCCAGCACCGGTGCCTGGGGAAACTTCGGCCCGGTGCCGAATCCGGCATGGTTGCGATCGAAGAAATTCTGGAGTTGCTCCACGCACTCCCCGGCCAGCTCGGCACCGGGCAGCTCGGCCTGGGGGTCGGCTTCATCCAGTGCGGCCATGGCCTTGAGAAGCTGCTGGTTTTGCTGATACAGCTCACCCCGGCGGGTTTTCCAGACCCGGTCGATGCGGGCAAGCAGCTCCGGAAAGGCAATCATTCCGTGTCGGCGTTCCGGCGGGTAATAGGTCCCGGCGAAAAACGGTGCGAGATCCTCCGGGTCCAGGAAAACCGTCAATGGCCAGCCGCCACCCTGGCCTGTCAGCAACTGATGGCTGAGTTGATAAATCCGGTCCAGGTCTGCCCGTTCCTCCCGATCGACCTTGATATTGATGAAATCCCGATTCATGCGCTCGGCGATCTCTTCATCCCGGAAACTCTCCCGGGCCATGACATGACACCAGTGACAGGCGCTGTAGCCAACCGACAGCAGAATCGGCCGATCCAGCCGCCGGGCCAGCTCCAGGGCCTCCTCACCCCACGGATACCAGTGGACCGGATTGTCGGCATGCTGAAGCAGATAAGGGCTCAGCGCATCACCAAGCTTGTTGGACGTGGGCATGGGGTCAGGGCCAGGAGGTGGAATCAAACGGACAGGATAACGGTTTCCGGGTTCCGGAAAAACGACGAAGCGACAAAACGACGAAGCGACCACCCACCTGTCACGCTAAACTAGGGCCTGCCGAATCCGGATACCCCCGACCCATGACCGCACCCGAAAATGGTTCCACTTCACGCCCACGGCTGGCCCTGAAAAAGGGCGAGGAGAAGCGATTGCGGGCGGGGCATATGTGGGTGTTCAGCAATGAGGTGGATACCGGGAAAACGCCCCTGAAGGGGCTTGAGCCGGGGGAGGTGGTCAACCTGGTGGATTCCGCCGGCAAGGCGGTGGGTTCGGCGATGGTCAACCCGGGCTCGCTGATTTCCGCCCGGATCTTCAGCCGCCGCCCGGATACCAGCCTGAGCGAGAACTGGCTGGCCCGACGGCTTGAACAGGCCGTGGGCCTGCGCCAGTCAATCCACGACAAGCCCTACTACCGGGCGATCTTTGCCGAGGCCGACGGGCTTCCCGGGCTGATACTCGACCGGTTCGATGATGTACTCGTCGGTCAGCTCAATACCGCCGGAATGGACCGGGTCCGCGGTGAACTGGAAAAGGCCATAGTCCGGGTACTGGCCCCGTCGGCGCTGCTGTGGAGAAACGACAGCGGTGTGCGGGAGTTGGAAGGTCTGGGCCGGATGATCGAGACCGGTTTCGGTACGGTCCCTGGCCACCTGAAAGTGATCGAGCAGGGTCTGGAATTTTCCATCGACCCGGTGGCCGGGCAGAAGACCGGCTGGTATTTCGACCAGGCGGCCAACCGGGCCCGGGTCCGGCCGCTGATCGGCCAGGGAGACGATGTACTGGATCTGTATTGCTACCACGGCGCCTGGGGCCTGATGGCGGCAAGTTCCGGCGCCGGCCAGGTGACCTGCATCGATGCCTCCGAGGCAGCCGTGGACCGGGTCCGGATCAATGCCCGGGCCAACGGGCTGGAGTCCCGGGTCCAGGCCCGGGTTGCCGATGTGGAGGCCTGGCTGGAGCAGTGCATTGCCGAGCGCCGGCGGTTCGATACGGTCATCGTGGACCCGCCGGCCCTGGTGAAAAAGGCCCGGGATGTCAAACCGGGGCTGGCGAAGTACCGGCGAATCAACGAACTGGCCCTGCGGGTGGTCAACTACGGGGGCCTGCTGGCGACTTGCTCCTGTTCGGCCCATGTGCGCGAAGATGTGTTTGCCGATATCCTGCGCAAGGCCGCCCGGCATGTGGACCGGGAAATTCAGATTCTGATGCGTCTGGAACAGGGCCCGGACCACCCGGTGGCCCCGGCCATACCCGAAACCCGTTACCTCAAGGGCCTGGTCGTCCGGGTTCTTCCAAGTTACTGAAAAATAATTGAAGAATGAATGACACGCTTCCCTTTTATGTAGACTTCGACCCGGTGGCCCTGCCCCTGGGGCCGGTGGCCATTCACTGGTACGGGGTGATGTACCTGCTGGCCTTTGGTACCTTCTGGCTGCTCGGTCGCTACCGGGCCCGGCGCCAGGATGCACCCATGGGCCCGGAAAAAGTCGGCGATTTCCTGTTCTGGGGGGTCATCGGAGTCGTTGCCGGTGGTCGCATGGGCTATGTGCTGTTCTACGGGCTGGACCAGTGGGCGGCCGACCCGCTGTTTCCGGTCAAGCTCAACCAGGGAGGCATGTCCTTCCACGGTGGACTGATTGGCGTCATGGTGGCCATGATCGCCTATGGCCGCCACCTGGGCTGCGGGCTGCTTCGTCTGGCCGATTTCGTTGCCCCCCTGGTGCCCATCGGTCTGGGCCTGGGCCGGATTGGCAACTTCATCGGCGGGGAGCTTTGGGGCCGCAAGACCGACTCGGCCTGGGGCATGATATTCCCTGAAGCCATCGAGCCCGGCGGGCGGGTATCGGAAGGCCTCTACCAGCAGTACCAGGCCGGCCTGCTCAACGAGTTTGCCCGTCACCCGTCCCAGCTCTACCAGGCCGCCGGAGAGGGCCTGGCGCTGTTCGTGATCCTCTGGTTGTATTCTTCCCGGCCCCGGCCCACCGGGGCGGTCATCGGCCTGTTCCTGGCCGGCTACGCGGTATTTCGAACGGCCGCCGAATTCTTCCGGGAACCTGACGCCCACCTGGGGTTCCTGGCCGGTGACTGGCTGACCATGGGCATGCTGCTGTCGATCCCCATGTTCGTTGCCGGCATTGGGTTGATGGTCTATGCCTATTCGCGCAACGAGACGGCCAAATGAAAAACTACCTGGACCTGCTGCGGACAATCCGCCAGCACGGCACCCCCAAGGGTGACCGGACCGGCACCGGTACGCTCAGCCTGTTCGGGGCCCAGCTTCGCTTCGACCTTGCCGATTCCTTTCCGGCAGTGACCACCAAGAAACTGTATTTCCCGGCCATCATCCACGAACTGCTCTGGTTCATCCGGGGCGATACCAACGTGGCCTATCTGCGGGAAAACGGGGTGCGCATCTGGAACGAATGGGCCGACGAGAACGGGGACCTGGGCCCGGTCTATGGTGCCCAGTGGCGGGCCTGGCCGACCCCGGACGGCCGGTCCATCGACCAGTTGGCCGAGGTCATCGACCAGATCCGCCGGCGCCCGGACTCAAGGCGACATATCGTCTCGGCCTGGAACCCCGCGGTCCTGCCCGATGAGTCGGTCAGCCCGGCGGAAAACGCCCGGGCCGGTCGCATGGCCCTGGCCCCGTGCCACACCCTGTTCCAGTTCTGGGTCGGTGAAGGCCGCCTGAGTTGCCAGCTCTACCAGCGCTCGGCGGATGTTTTCCTGGGTGTGCCTTTCAACATCGCCTCCTATGCCCTGCTGACCCTGATGATCGCCCGGGTCACCGGCCTGCAACCCGGTGAGTTCATCCACACCTTCGGCGATGTACATATCTACAGCAACCACCTGGAGCAGGTCGACACCCAGCTCCAGCGCCAACCCCTGCAAGCACCGGTCATGAAGCTCAACCCGGATATCGGGCGGATCGAGGATTTTACCGCCGAGGATTTCGAACTGGTCGGCTACCAGTTCCATCCGCCCATCAAGGCCCCGATTGCGGTATGAAAACGGAACTGATCCTCGTCGCCGCCATGGATCGCAACCGGGTCATTGGCAGGGACGGGGCCATGCCCTGGCACCTGCCCGCCGACCTGGCGCACTTCAAGCAGATCACCATGGGTCACCCGGTGCTGATGGGACGCAAGACCTTCGAGGCCATCGGCCGGGCCCTTCCCGGACGCAGCAATATCGTGCTGACCCGCTCCGATGCACCGTTTCCGGACGGAGTGTCACGGGCCGGAAGCCTTGAGGAAGCCCTGGTTGCCGCCGGCGCCAGCCCGGTCATGGTCATCGGTGGCGGGGAGATCTACCGTCAGGCCCTTCCCATGGCCACAGGGATGGAACTTACCTTCGTGGATACCGAGGTTGACGGGGATACCCGGTTTCCCGAGTGGGACAAGGACGAATGGGATCTTCGGGCAACCCGGGTACTGCCGCCGGATGAGAAAAACCCCTGCCGGATGGTGTTTTCCTCGCTGGTCCGAAAGGACCCGCAAACCATCAGCGACATTTGACCTGGACCAGGTCGGTTCGGTCTCCGTCCACTGCCAGTGCCGAGAGCCGGCCACCCCACACGCAACCCGTATCCAGCCCGTATACCCGGTCGTCGGTGTAAAGCCCCAGTACCGACCAGTGCCCGAAAATAACCCGCCAGTTCTTCCAGCCTGAATCCAGCAGGTCAAACCAGGGCCGATAGCCGGGCGGGGCATCGTCCGGTCCGCCCTTGGTCTTGAAGTCCAGCCGCCCCTGTTCATCGCAAAAGCGCATCCGGGTAAACACGTTGGTGATGGTTCGAAGCTGCTCCTCGGATGGCTGGTTCGCTTCCCAGGCCGGTGGTCGGTTGCCGTACATGTTGGCCAGAAATTCCCGGAAATCCGGCCCTTGCAGAGTCTGTTCCAGTTGTCGGGCACACCGGCTGGCCAGCTCCGGGTCCCAGCGGGGATCGATGCCGGCATGGACGACGGCCAGGCGCCGGTCCGTATCGGTCCACAGCAGGGGCTGGCAGCGCAGCCAGTCCAGCAGTTCCTCGGCCATGCTGTCGGCCAGGATCTGTTCGAATTCCCGATTGGTCCTGGCGCCGTCCGGCCGGGCGAAGGCGTAGGCAAGCAAATGCAGATCATGGTTGCCCAGCACCGTCATGGCTGACGATCGAAGTTCGTGGACCCGCCGGAGAGTGGCCAGGGACTCGCCTCCCCGGTTGACCAGGTCGCCACAGAACCTCAGCCGGTCACCGGCCGGGTCGAAATCCAGCTTGTCCAGCAGTCTTTCAAGGGGCTGATGGCAGCCCTGGAGGTCGCCGATGAAGATCTGGCGCATGTGCGCACTCGTTTCAGTTTCCGCGGGCATGATACAGCCTGGCCAGGCGCAGCCAGGTATCCAGTCCCAGGGTTTCCGGCCGCTCGGTGCCCTCAAGGCCGGCCAGGGTGATCTCGGCCGGGCCGAGCAGGCCGGAAAGACCGTTTCGCAGGGTCTTGCGGCGCTTGGAAAAAGCCGCCCCCACGAGGCTTCCCAGGGCCGGGAGAAGGGCCCGCTCCTCGGCGGTTCTTTCCAGGGGAACAAGCCGGATGACTGCGGAATCGACTTTCGGCGGCGGGCGAAAGGCCCCCGGCGGTACCTCGAACAGCATCTCCATCCGGCAGTGAAAGCCCGCCATGACCGACAACCGTCCGTAGGTCCGGCTGCCCGGTCCCGCCACAAGGCGGTCTACAACTTCTTTCTGGAGCATGAAATGCATGTCCCGGATCGCCTGATTGTGCTCAAACAGGTGGAATAGCAGGGGTGTGGAGATGTTGTAGGGCAGGTTGCCCACCACCCGCAGGCTGCCGGGCTGGCTGGCCAGTGCGGCATAGTCGTATTCCAGTGCATCGGCGCTGTGGATTACAAGGCCGGCCGGGTTGCCCAGCTTTTCGGCCAGGCCGGCGGCCAGGTCCCGGTCCAGTTCCACCACATCCAGTCTTCCCAGGGCCTCGATCAGGGGCAGGGTCATTACCCCCTCGCCGGGTCCGATCTCGACCATCTCCTGCCCGGGCCGGGGATCGATTACTGAAACAAGCCGGCGGATGATTCCCGGGTCGACCAGGAAATGCTGGCCAAAGCGCTTGCGGGGACGGTGGGCCATGGCAGTCGGGGATACCCCTGGGGGCAGCCTATGGCTGCAGGGTTCCCGCCAGTTCGATGGCCGCTTCAAGGCTGCCGGGATCCGCCTTGCCGGTGCCGGCAATATTCATTGCCGTACCGTGGTCAACCGAGGTGCGGATAAAGGGCAGGCCCAGGGTCACGTTGACCGCCTTGCCGAAGCCGGCATACTTGAGGACCGGCAGCCCCTGGTCGTGATACATGGCCAGGACCGCGTCGACCCCTTCCATTGCCTCAGGCAGGAAGGCCGTATCGGCCGGGGCCGGCCCCTTCAGGGTCATGCCCTGGTTGCGCAACTCCTTCATGATCGGTTCAATGATGTCCTTTTCTTCCCGGCCAAGGTGCCCGTCTTCTCCGGCATGGGGGTTGAGGCCGAGGACCAGAATGGTCGGGTCATTCAACCCGAAGCGCTTGTCCAGGTCGGCGTGGAGGATCTTCAGGGTCTTGCGAAGCCGGTCACGGGTGATGGCGGTGGCCACATCCTTCAGGGGCAGGTGGGTGGTGGTCAGGGCAACCCGGAGCTCTCCGGCGATGAGCATCATCACCACCCGGTCGATGCCCGCCTCGGCGGCCAGGAACTCGGTGTGGCCGGAAAACCGGATGCCGGCATCGTTGATGATCCCCTTGTGGATGGGCCCGGTCACAAGCCCGGCAGCCTGCCTGGTCAGGCACAAGGCTGCTGCCTTGCGCAGGGTGGCCAGCACGTAGGGGGCGGCGGCCTTTTCCGGGGTCCCTGGCTTCACCGGAACGGCCAGTTCCACAGGCAGCAGGTTCAGCGCGCCATCCTGGCCGACGGGCTTTTCCTCGCCGACCTGGTTGACCGGATTGTCCAGGTTCAGCCGCCTGGCGGTCGTCTCGATCAACTCCGGGTCGGCCACCAGGATTCGTCCGGCATGCCCGGCGCACGCCCGGCAGGCGATTTCCGGGCCGATCCCTGCCGGGTCCCCCGGGGTAATCAGTAAGGGAAGGCTCAAATTCCCGATACCAGGCAGCTACAGCCGGATTTCGACAAAGGATTCACCCCGTAACTGGCGCAAGTACTGGTCGACTTCCTCTTCGGCGCGCTGTTGGCGAAGCGTTTCGCGCACCTCGGAGCGAATGGCTTCATCGGTCCGGTCGGCTTCGCGCACATCCTCGAGCATGACGATATGCCAGCTTGTCTGGATCTGGAACGGCTGGCTGATGTCACCAGGTTCCATCTGATTGATCTGTTCCTGGATCTGCCGGCCGTAGGCCCCGCTCGGGAACCAGTTCAACCGGCCGCCGATATTGGCCGAGGTTTCATCGTCGGAGTAGGTACGGGCCAGCTCGCCGAAATCCTCGCCGCCGCGGATTCGCTGGTACAGGCTTTCGGACTTGATCTGGGCCTCTTCCGGCGTGATCAACTCGGAAGGTTCGATCATGATGTGGCGGGCCTGGTATTCCTGGACAATGACTTCCCGGTGGTCGCGCTGGTCATTGAGACGATAGATGCCGAAACCGGCCGGGGTGCGGATCGGGCGGGTGAACTGGCCCACATCAAGTTCATCCAGGGCATCGGAGATCTGGGCCGGAATCGAATTGGGGTTGCGCCAGCCGATTTCTCCCCCTTCCAGGGCATCCGGTGACTGGGAAAAACTGATGGCCGCCGATGCGAATTCCATGCCCCCCTGCAGTTCCTCGTAGACTTCCTCGGCCTGTGCCTGGGCCTGTTCGACTTGCTGGGGAGAGGCGGTTTCGGGTACCCCGATCACGATCTGGGACAGGTGCATCTCGCCGCCGCCGAACCGCTCGGACGCCATGTGGATTTCCACCTCGGTTTCGGTGATCTCGTTCATGCTCTCGGCCACCCGTTGCCGGAGCCTGGAACTGAGCATTTCCTCGCGGATCTCGTTGCGAAACTCGTCGATGTCGTAGCCGTCCTGCTCCAGCGCGGTTCGAAGCTGGGCAAGGCTCATGTTGTTGCTTTCGGCGACCTGGTTGAGGGCCCGGTCGACCTCCACATCGGAAATCCGGATGCCCATTTCCCGAGCCCGCTGGACTTCCAGGGAGGAAAGGATAAGCCGTTCGAGGACCTGGGACTCCATCGCGCTTCGCGGTGGCGTGGATTCCCCCTGGGCCTGGATCTGGGCCTGGACGGAATCGATGGCCTCGTCAAGTTCGCTCCGAAGAATCAGATCTTCTTCGACCAGGGCCACGATCTCGTCGACCTTCTGTCGCTCCTGGGCCAGGGCCGCCGTGGTGGTTGCAGCCAGTGCGCCAAGCGCCAGGGCGAGGGGAATCAGTCGGGTGAATGCGGGTATGTTTCTCATGAGAATCCGTTGGTTTCGAGTTTTTCAGCGTGGCTCGTTGAACATTTCATAAGGGCGGCGGCCCAGGCTTCCCAGTCCCTTGAGGTGCAATTCGAGAAAAATTGCGGTCCTGGAGTCACCCAGCCGGTCCCTGATCCATTGCCGGGCGGTCAGTGTAGCGGCCCAGCAGCAACTTTCGTACTCCAGCCCACCGAGCAGTTCAAGGGCCTCGGACTCCATGAAGGAGTAGTTGACCCGACCGATGGCGTTGAGCTGCCCGGTCAGCGGCCAGCGGACCCGGAAATCTGCCTGATCCACCCGGTCCCGCCGAAAGCGGTATCCAAGGGCGAACTGGCGGCTGTCACGTCCGCGGAAGTTCAGACCAAAAGCCGCCACTTCAGTTTCACTTTCCTCCGGATCCCATTGCAGGCCAAGGTGGGTGGAAATGGCCTGGGTCGGCCGCCAGGTCAGCTCGCTGATGATCGACGAGCGGTTGCGATCATCCGGGGGCTCGTCGCCAAGCTGGACGGCCTGGTCCCTGAAATGAAAGATCTGCCCGGCACTGAACTCCAGCTGGCTGCGACCGGTATCCGGATTCAGAAGCCGGGTAGTGGCTGCCAGGGTCAACTGGTTGGCATCGGATTGCCGGTCCGGTCCGCTGAAGCGATTGTAGTGGAAAAGCTGACTGAAGCCGAAGGTCAGTTCGCTGGTGTCGAAGCGGGGCAGATCCGACTGGTCCCGCCGGGGCACGTAGAGATAGAAAAGCCGGGGCTCCAGGGTCTGGGTCATGCCCCGGCCGGTGGTCCGCTCGAAAAACAGCCCGGAATCCAGGCTGGCAATGGGCAGGCTTCGGGTTTGAGAGTTGTCCTCGGCCCCGTCCAGTTCCCAGGCCGTTGAACGAAATCCGAGCCCCGGTCGGACGAACCCGCCGGGGCGCAGCCAGGTCCAGGTCAGCCGGGGCAGAAAATCCCCCCGCGCGCCGGTAATCCCCGCGTCCCGGTGGAAATACACGACCTCGCTGTCGACGGTCAGGTCGAAGCCGGCTCCGAGGGGCCAGTCCCCCTGGAGCCCCACCCGGGGCAGACGACGGTAGGGCTCCTGACCCGGTTCCACCGAGTCGTCCAGGACCTGGAAGGCATCGGCCAGAACTTCGGTATTCCAGTGCCGGCCCCGCCCGGTCACCCGGGCCGAAGAGCGCAGGTACTGGATGGTGCTCTCTTCCAGGTCGCTGCCCAGGTCGGTGAAATAGAGCTCGTCACTGGCCCGGCGGAAGTCGACCGACGAAGACCAGCGGGGTGCAAGGCGTGCCCGGTGTTCGGCCCGGACATAATACCGGTCGTCCCCGGTACGCCGGTCATTGGGCAGCATCTCGGCATTGACCTGGCCCCGGTGGCGCTGTCCCAGGTAGCGGTATTCGGAACCCAGCCACCCGCCCCGCCGGCTGATCCAGCGGGGTGTGAAGGTGGCATCCTGGTTCGGTGCGATGTTCCAGTACCAGGGAATGGCCAGGTCGAGCCCGTCATCGCTGGAAAATCCCATGACCGGGTACAGGAATCCGGATTTTCGCCGGTTGTCCAGGGGAAAGCTCAGCCAGGGAGAATAGAGAATCGGCACGCCCTTGAAATCCAGCCGGGCATTGCGCGCGGTGCCCACGCCTTCTTCGTGGTCGAGTTCCACCCGGCCGGCCTTGAGCTGCCAGTCCGGGGATTCCGGGTCGCAGGTGGTGAAGTCGAAGCCTTCCAGTTGGGAGTACTCGCCGCCGTAAACGTGAATGCTCCGGGCATGCCCGGAACCTTCGGCACCGGCGATGCGGTAGAAGACGTTTTCAAAGCGGCCTTCCTCGTCATGGCTGGAATACCAGGCGTTGTCGGCATCGATAGCGATGACCCCGTCCCGGTAGTTCAGTGCAGTCGGAATGTCCAGGCGTCCCGTTTGCGGGTTGTAGACCAGTTCCTGGGTGACCAGGCGCTGGTCGCCCCGGCTCAGTTCCACGTCCCCGGAAAAATTGATCGGGCCGGTGGTTCCACCCAGGCTGTGCCTGGACTCGACGATGATCGGCTCGTCTTCCCGAAGGGAAATGGCTTCCCGGATAGGGATATCCCCCGGGGGAACACAGGCCTGTTCCGGGGACGCGCTGGATCCGTCGGATGCAAGCACCGGCCCGGATGCCAGATACCCGGCAACCAGGGCAAGACAGATTGCACTGCCCAGCCGCCGGACAAAGGGCGGGGCGGGCGGCAACAACAGGGATCCAGGTGATCGGGACAAGAAAGTATCGTCCGGCAATATCAGCCCGCTAAGTTGTCACAAGCCGGCGCACTGTTCAATCGGAATCTTGCAGAAATTTGCGCCGGGTGTCCTCATCGGCATCGGCCATCGCGGCAACTGCCCGGTGAAAGGCATCCATGTCCCCCCCGACTTCGTCGAGCAGACCGGCAAAAGCATCGGTCCCCGCCTCGTAGGTTGAAAACCCGGCCAGGTGGGCGTTGTTGATTTCCCGGGCCATCCATCCATCGTATCGATGGTCCCCCCAGCGCTGCCGAAATCCGGCGTAATCGGCCCGCAGGGTTTCAAAGCCCGATTGACGGGCTGCTTCCATGGCCGGCTCGTCCAGGTCCGAGTCGTAGATTTCTTCCAGGCGTTGCCTGCCATCGAGTATCAGCCGGCGAAAATCCCGTGCCAGGGCCTCGGTCCGGAACCATTCCTCACTGGCCCCGGGCCGGTCGCTTGCCTCCAGCCATCGCCGGATTCCTTCCCGTTCAACAAAGGTTGCATAGGACTCGTTGAAGTCCGTCTCCCCGGGTACCCAGACCTTCTGATGGGCCAGTTCATGGAATATAACCCCGGCCAGGCGGGGCTCCTCCCAGCCGAGGAAGGTATTGAGTACCGGGTCGGCAAACCAGCCCAGGGTGGAGTAGGCCGATACCGGCAGCACCGCCACGTCCCAGCCATCCCGGGCCAGGTCTTCGGCCATGCCTGCGGCCCCGTCGTGGCGGAAATAGCCCCGGTAACTCACGCAGCCGGCGATGGGATAGCACCAGGTTTTCGGCTCCAGGCTGAAACGGGGTGTCGCCATGACGTTCCAGACGACCGCCTCCCGTTCCAGGTCGGCATAGTAGGTATAACTGCGGTTATCCGGCAGGCCGAGCTCGTCAATGGCAAAGGTCCGGATTTCCAGGACACGCTGCAGCCGACGGGCCGTTTCCGGGTCGGTTTGCGGATCGGCGATGACATCTGCGATATCCTCCCGCTTGGCGAGAATCTCCAACTGACCCCGGGCCGCCTGGGTATACCAGCCCAGGGTGGAGCAACCGGCAGCAGCCCCGGCAATCAAAAGGATGGCAATGGACCGCAACACTGACTGGTATCTGGACGAAACCTTCTGGCGCACGTTCTACCCGTGTATGTTCAACGAAGAAACTTTTGCCCGGGGCGAAGACGAGGCCCGGGCCCTGGCCCGGCTGGCCGGAAAGGATTCCGGAAGTGTACTCGACCTGGGTGCCGGCCCTGGCCGCCACGCCCTTCCCCTGGCCCGGTCAGGGTATAGCGTCACCGCCCTGGACACCAGCGACTGGCTGCTCGACCGGCTGAGAACACAGGCCGAAGCCGAAGACCTGGCCATCGAGATTGTCTGCGACGACATGCGGGAGTTCAGCCGGGAAGGGGCCTTCGATCTGGTCCTGATCATGTGGACATCATTCGGCTACTTCGAAGACCCGCAGGACCATGTGCGGGTACTCGAGTCCGTGCGCAAATCCCTGGCCCCCGGTGGTCGCCTTGTCCTGGACCTGGTCAGCCGCGAACACCTGTCTCACACCCTTCAGCCGGTTCACCTGACCGAGTTCGACGATGAGTCCATTCTTGTCGAGCGCCCCCTTCTGGTCGACGAAATGACCCGCCTGGACAACGAATGGCTCTACATCACCGGCGAGAAAGTCCACCGGGCCCGGTTTTCCCACCACGCCTGGTCGTCGTCGGAAATTCGCCGGCTGCTGGCCGACTGTGGTTTCGAATGCCATGGGCTGTACGGTAGTGTGGAAGGTGAACTGCTGGAACTGCAATCGGAGCGGATGGTCGTCGTAGGCGGGATCGAGTAATTGCTGACTTCGCTGGTTACAACAAGCTGGAGAAAGACCGATGAGCCAATGCTGCATTTACTACATTACCGGGCGAGTTCAGGGCGTCTTCTTCCGGGAATCGACCCGCAAGCAGGCCCAGCCCCTGGGGATTTCCGGGCACGCGGTGAATCTGCCCGACGGGCGGGTCGAGGTCCTGGCCTGTGGCAAGCCCGAAGCCCTTGAACAGCTTGAGGCCTGGCTGCAGCGTGGGCCGCCGGCGGCCCGGGTGGACTCGGTGGAAAAAAAGGAAGTGGATCGGCCGGCTCCG
>SLIZ01000094.1 GCA_007135395.1 Wenzhouxiangellaceae bacterium
CGTCCGTGGACTGCGTTCTCGGCGCTTGATGTAGACCATGCTACACCTGGCGCGCCGACGCCTTGCCACGAACGCTGAGAGACAAGCTGAATGTCTGCTGATTAGTGATCTCGTTAGTAAACCGGCAAGCGGGGCAAACCGTGGGTCTGGCAGAGCCGCTCCCCCCGATTAGTACTGGAAAGACTGGCACACTTACTAATGACCCCCATTAGTAAAACACTTGAGGGAAGCCATACCGTGACAATCCGAACCTCCCAGCGCGTAGCCCAGGTCAAGCCCTCGGCCACGATTTCGGTCTCCATGAAAGCCAGCGAACTGCGGGCACAAGGGCGTGACATCCTCTCCCTCGGCATGGGTGAGCCGGATTTCGACACCCCCAGGCATATCAAGAAGGCCGCCGCCGAGGCCATCCGGGACGGCCAGACCAAGTACACCGCCGTCGACGGCACCCCGGCGCTCAAGGAAGCCATCATCGCCAAGCATCAGCGCGACAACGAACTCGACTACGAACCGGCGGAAATCCTGGTCTCCAGCGGGGCCAAGCAGAGCATCTTCAATCTGCTCCAGGCCCTGGTCAACCCGGGTGAGGAAGTCCTGGTCCCCGCCCCCTTCTGGGTCTCCTACCCGGACATGGTGCGCCTTTCCGGCGGTGCCCCGGTGACGCTCAATGCCCCCGAATCCGAGGATTTCAAGATCCAGCCAGGCCAGTTGCAGTCGGCGATCAACAGCGAGACCCGGCTGCTGATTCTCAATTCACCGTCCAACCCCACCGGCCGGGCCTACACGGAGGAGGAACTGGCCGGGCTGGGCGAAGTGCTGCTGGAAAACCCCCGGGTGGTCGTGATGACCGACGATATCTACGAGCACATCTACTGGGGAGAAACGCCCTTCAAGACCCTGGGACAGGTCTGTCCCGGGCTCAGGGACCGGCTGGTCGTGGTCAACGGAGTTTCCAAGGCCTACGCCATGACCGGCTGGCGAATCGGCTGGGCCGCCGGGCCGGAGCAACTCATCCGGGAAATGCGCAAGGTCCAGGGCCAGTCCACCTCCAACCCCTGCTCGATTTCCCAGGCAGCAGCCATCGAGGCCCTCAACGGGCCACAGGCCTGCGTGGAGAAAATGCGCAAGGAATTCCAGAAACGCCACGACTGGCTCATCCCTGCCCTGGACGCCCTGCCCGGGGTCCGTTGCGCAGCCGGCGTCGGCGCCTTCTACGCCCTGGCCGATTTCCGCGAGGCCATGGACGGACTGGAAATCCGCGACGACGTGGCCCTGGGGGAATACCTGCTTGAAGAGGCCGGTGTGGCGACCGTCCCGGGCAGCGCGTTCGGGGCCGCCGGCTACCTGCGCCTGTCGTTTGCCTGCTCCATGGATACCCTCAAGGATGCCGTGGAGCGGATTGGAAAGGCGATCGGGTAACGTGCCAGCCGTGAAGTCCGGTCGCCGGATTCCTACAAGCAATCGAGCCATTTTCCTACAGCACGCCGCGTAATTTTTCCATCGTCAGCCAACGGCCCGGGCAGGGATACTGTCCCCGGCTTTTGGCAAAGCACGTTGGAGGGAACGCATGCAGCACAAGATGGGCTTCACCCTTGGAGAGGTGGCGGTCACGCTGGCCATCCTGACAATCATCGTCACGGTCGGCGTGCCCGCCATCACCAACCTAATCGACGACAACCGGATGACCGCCTCGGTCAACCAGATGGTTTCCGACCTCAACCAGGCACGTACCGAGGCCGTTACCCGCAACGGCCGGGTGGTGGTCTGCCCCACCGAAGACAAGCAGACCTGCCTGGGCGAGGGCCGGTGGGATTCGGGCTGGATGATCTTCGTCCCCCGGGACGGAATCGAACAGCCCGCATCTCCCGAAGACATCCTGCGAACGACCCGGCAAACCCGCCCCCTGACCATGCGAAGCGGCCAGCGCCTGCGGGTCCGGTATCTGAGAAACGGCATGGCCCTGGGTACGAACCAGAGCCTGGTCATCTGCGACGACCGGGGCCTGGAACACGCAAGGGCGGTCATCGTCTCCAACCAGGGCCGGGCCCGGGTCGACGATGTACCATCGGGCCGGACCTGCCAATAAAAACACTCGGCAGCCCTTGACGCCTTTGGCGAACAACGCGACAATACCCAGCTTCCCTTCCCCGGTAGCTCAGCTGGTTAGAGCGGGTGACTGTTAATCACTAGGTCGTTGGTTCGAATCCGACCCGGGGAGCCAGATAAATCAAGGCCCTGGCGCGCATCCGCCAGGGCCTTTTTTTTGCCTTGTCACCGGATTCGTCACCACACCGCCCCGTCCACGGAATCAGGGGGGTCAAATCTTGTAATATATAGTTATTACTTCCCCCGTTTCTCTCCCAACCAGCACCGGAGACCCGGACCGGACCCAGACGGCCCTTTTCCTGGTGCCGGGACGGTGCGATCAATTGAAAGGGAATTCCAGAGCTTTCACAGCCCGGGAATAACTATATATTACAAGATTTGACCCCCCTGGTTCCTGTCATTCCGTATAGAATCACCGGCTGCACGATGGTCCGATGACTTCTCATCGCTGATTCTTGATCCGGGAGATCCGCTCATGTTCATGTTTCGCTGGTTGTTGCTTTTCTCTGCCGTTTGGCTGGTTGGCTGTACGGGTGAACGGGAGGC
>SLIZ01000121.1 GCA_007135395.1 Wenzhouxiangellaceae bacterium
CCCGCACCGGTGGCCGGGTGCGTCCGGCACTGGTTGCGCATGGGCCTGGAATGGCATCGCCCGACCACCGCCCGGGGCGTGTCGCTGACCTCCCGCCAGTGCGAGGTCCTGGACCTTCTCGACCGGGGCCTGACCACCGCCCAGGCCGCGCACAGGCTCGGTTGCGCCCATGCCACGGTCCGCAACCACGCCCAGGCGCTACTGCAGAAATTCAATGCCCATTCACGGGTACAGATGCTGCGCCGGGCCCGGGAGCTGGATCTGGTGAAGTCCTGACGGCGCATGTTTTCTGCCGGCCCGGCCGGCTTGCCCGTTATAATCCCACGCTGACCCGCCAAGAACCCGATTCTCATGTCAGATCGCGAAATCATGGAGTACGATGTTGTCATAATCGGTGCCGGGCCGGCGGGGCTGGCCTGCGCGATTCGGCTCAAGCAGCTCAAGGAAGAGCTCAATGTCTGCGTGATCGAAAAGGCCTCGGAGATCGGGGGTCATATTCTTTCCGGGGCGGTGATCGAGCCCGAGCCCCTGGACACGCTGCTCGACGGCTGGCGGGATGACCCCCCGCCGATCTGCGTTCCCGCCGGACGGGACGAGTTTCTGCTGCTGTCGAAGACTGGTCGGAGAAAGCTGCCCACCCCGCCCCAGCAGAAAAACCACGGCAACTTCATCGTCTCCCTGGGCGCCATGTGCGCCTGGATGGCGCCAAAGGCCGAGGCCCTTGGAGTGGACCTGTTTCCCGGCTTTGCCGCCGCCGACCTGTCGCTGGCCGAGGACGGCTCCGTCCAGGGTGTTGTCATCGGCGACATGGGCGTCGACCGGCAGGGCGAGCCGAAGGACACCTACGTCCAGGGCATCGAAATCCGGGCCCCCCTGACCGTGCTGGGGGAAGGCTGCCGGGGCCACCTGACCAAGCGACTGATCGCAAAGTTCAAACTGGATGCCGACAGCGACCCCCAGACCTACGGAATCGGCATGAAGGAACTCTGGCAACTGCCCGAAGGCCGGACCGAGAAGGGCCTGATCCAGCACACCGTGGGCTGGCCGCTGCCCAATTCCATCTACGGGGGCAGCTTCATCTACCACCTGGACCGGGACCGGGTGGCCCTGGGGTTTGTCTGCGGCCTGGACTACCAGGACCCGGAATTCTCCCCCTTCGAGGCCTTCCAGCAACTCAAGCACCATCCCGAAATCAAGAAGCTGCTGGCCGACGGGGAAATCCTTTCTGCCGGCGCCCGTGCCCTGGTCGAAGGCGGTTACCAGTCCCTGCCCAGGGTCGAGGCCCCGGGCGCCATGCTTATCGGCGACTCGGCGGGCCTGCTCAATGTGCCGAAGATCAAGGGCACCCACCAGGCCATGAAGTCGGGCATGCTGGCCGCTGAACATATTGCCGAGAAGGGCAGTGCAGAAGGATTCGATGCCCGGCTGCGGGCCTCGCCTATCACCGCCGAGCTCAAGAAAGTGCGCAACATCCGGCCCGGGTTCCAGAAGGGCCTGTGGCGGGGGATGTTCACCGCCGCCGTGGAAACGGTCACCCTGGGCAAGCTGCCCCGGACCCTGCCCAATCACGCCGATCACGAACAGTACCGCAAGCTCAATGGCCACAACTTCAGCTACGACTGGGTCGAGCGGGACCTGCCGCCCCGGGACCGGCTGGCCTCGGTGTACTTTGCCTCCACCGACCATGATGAAGACCAGCCGATTCACCTGAAGATCATCGAACCGGACGTGTGCTTTGATCGTTGCGAGGAAGAGTACGGCAACCCCTGCACGAAGTTCTGCCCGGCCAGCGTCTACGAAAAGGTCGAGGACGAAAACGGCAAGCGCATCCAGGTCAACGCAGCCAACTGCGTCCACTGCAAAACCTGCGACATCGCCGACCCCTACCAGGTAATCGAATGGGTTACGCCGGAGGGGGGTGCGGGGCCAAATTACAGGAACTTGTAAACAACGGTTTCCGGGTTCCGGTTTCCGGAAAATCCAAGCACTGAACCGCTAAGACGCAAAGGGCGCGAAGAAATTCTCAATGAGTTTACTTTGCGTCTTTGCGGTAAGAATTTTTGTGGTTTTCGGTTTTAACGAATCAACGAACAAACGAAAAAACGAACGAACCGGCCAACGGACGAAACGACGATACGACGCGCCGTTGGGCGCACGGTTTAATTCCCTCCCCTGCTAGCGGGGGAGGGTCAGGGAGGGGGCGCGGGTTAAAGATGCCCCCATCCTGACCTTCCCCCGCAGGCGGGGGAAGGAACAAGGAAAAGTGGCCATGAGGCCAAGGGATTCCGGTTTTGGTTTTAACCAACAAACCAACAAACCAAAACACCAACGAACTGATTTAGACAAGACGACGAAGCGACCAAACGACACCCCATGCCCCCACCCCCCTACATCGTTTGCCTGACCGGAGGAATTGCTTCGGGGAAGTCCGCAGTTTCCGAGCGGTTTGCTGCCCGGGGGGTTCCGGTGATTGATACGGATGTGATTGCCCGGGAGGTGGTTGCTCCGGGTAGTGAGGGGCTTGGGGCGGTGCGGGAGGCGTTTGGTGATGAGGTGCTTGACGAGTCCGGGGGGCTGGATCGCAAGGCCATGCGCGAGCGGGTTTATGCCGACCTGGAAGAGAGAAAGCGCCTGGAGGCGATTGTCC
>SLIZ01000166.1 GCA_007135395.1 Wenzhouxiangellaceae bacterium
CGGCCATCGGCCAGGCGCGGCAAATAGTGTTTTTTCTGCTCGTCGGTGCCGTAGTGAAGCAAGAGTTCTGCCGGGCCCAGGGAGTTGGGTACGGCAACCACCGCGCCCAGGACTGCGCTGACGCTGGCAACCCGTTCCAGCACCGCCCGGTGGCCCAGGGCGGAAAAGCCCAGGCCGCCATACTCTTTCGGGATGATCATTCCGAAAAAGCCCTTCTTGCGCAGGAAATCCCAGACTTCTTCACTGAGGCCGGCCTTTTCATGAGTGAATTTCCACTCGTCGACCATGTCGCACAATTCTTCCAGCGGGCCGTCCATGAAGGCCTGTTCTTCCACCGTCAGCTCCGGCAGCGGATTGCGTATGAACCGCCGCCACCGGGGCCGGCCGGTAAACAGTTCGCCTTCGAAACCCACGGTGCCGGCATCCAGCGCCACCTGTTCGGTTTCCGAAAGCTGCGGGACCATGCCCTTGAACATGTTCAGTACCGGGAGGCTGATGAATTGCTGGCGCCAGGGACGGTAATTGAGGGGCGCCGCCAGGGCGACAAACCCGATCCAGGCGATTGTCAGAAGAATCCAGCCGGGCTGGCCGAACAGGCTGAATCCGAGCAGGACGGCAGCCGTGAGCCCGGTCCAGACGGTCAGGCCGGTGCCCAGGTAGGCGCAGACTGCGGCCACGGCGAGTATGGATGCGAAAAACGCTAGAGTGATCATGTCTGGATTCCTCGGGTCGATCCGACCTCGTTTAGAAACGGGCCAATGGCGGCAAGAAACGGCTCGTTGGAATCGCCGGCGACCATGTGGCGGGCATCGGCAAGTTGTTCGTGGCCGGCGTGAGGCACGAGCTTGCCGAATTCCTCGATGTGTTTGCGGCCAATCATTTCACTGGCTCCCCCGGAGACCAGCAGCGTGGGCAGCTTGAGCTTTTTCGCAGCGTTTTTCAGCCGTCGCTGCAGTTTTTCACTCTGTTCGGCCAGGGGCAACATCGCCGGGTCCCAGTGCCAGTGCCAGCGCCCGGAAGAGGCCTGTCGGAGATTGCGCTTGAGGCCTTCCATGGAACCCTTGTTGCGCCGGTGGGGAAGAAAGTGGCGAATGGCCTCCCGGGCCTGGTCCAGCGACTCGAAGCCCTCCGGGTGCTGGCGCATGAAGTCGAGCATGGAAGAAACCCCCCGGGTATCCCAACTCGGCGCGATATCCACCAGTACCATTCCCGCCAGGTCCACCCTGGGCCGCTCGGTATGGGCAATCATTGCCGTGAGCCCGCCCATGGAGGCACCGACGACTACGGGCGGACCGGGCAGGCAGTCGCAAACCCGACGGAAGTCCTCCACAAATGCCTCGAATTCGTAATCCCCGTCGCGGGCCCGGTCGCTTTCTCCGTGCCCCCGGGCATCGTAGGTTACTGCCTGCCAACCGGACTCGGCCAACAAGCGAGCGGTTTCCGACCAGGCCCATTGGGTCTGGCCAAAGCCGTGGGCCAGCAAAACGCAAGGCGCATGAACATCGCCCTGGTAGACCAGGCTCAGTCGAATTCCGTCATCGGTCCAGATCTGTCGGCGGCGGACCTGCGACTTGATGTTGCGAACAGCGTCCATACGCATGAGTATGGGGTCGATTGCCACAAGGGTCAATATGCAGCTCCCGGCGCCATTTACAACCGTACCGGCCGCCGCGTGGGGTATCATGCGACCATGAACCAGCATCCACGCGCCAAGCCGGGCAATGAACCGGTGGAGAAATCCACCCTGACTGCCGAGGACTGGGAGCTGGCGGCCCTGTCACTGATCGCCGAGAAGGGAATTGGTGCGCTGGCTGTCGAGCCGCTTGCCCGAAGGCTGGGGATTACCAAGGGCAGTTTCTACTGGCATTTTTCCAACCGGGATGATCTTCTGGTCCGGAGCCTGGAGCGCTGGGAAAAGCAGGATACCGATCACATCAGCATCGCCCTTTCCGCCGACCTTCCGCCGGCCCAGCGGCTGGCCGAGTTCGTTCGCCGGACGAGCCGGCAAACGCTGACCCACCGGGTCTATGCGGCCCTTTGTGCGGCCCCCAATGACGGGCGGGTGAAACAGGTTCTCCAGCGGGTGACCCGCCGCCGGATCGACAACCTTACCGCAGCATTTTCCGAGCACAGTCTGTCCCCGGATGAAGCCCGCCATCGGGCCCGGCTGACCTACACCGCTTACATGGGCTTTTTGCAGCTTGAAGCCCAGTCCCTGGCCCCGGCCAAGGATGATCCGGAATTTGAAACCTACGTGGAATATGTCATTCGGGCCCTGATTCTGCCCGACCAGCCCTGAAAGCGACGCCGCGTGCCCGGGCTTGATCCGGGGGATGATACGGCAGAGTCTCCCCGGGATTCAGCCCTGCTCGCCGGGAATGGCCATCCCCCGGACCTGCATCGACCGGGCCTGGTTGCGCAATTTGCTTTTTGTCCGGTTGGTGGCTAGGCTGGTGAGTTTTCCCGCCAAGATCGACAAAACCATGAAAACAAGCCTTGCCTCCCTTCAGGAATGGGTGGATCAGGTTGCCAGTCACACTCGCGCTGCCCAGGTTCACTGGTGCACCGGAGATGATGCGGAGAACCGGCAACTGGTCGCGCAGATGCTCGAATCCGGTGATCTGCTTGAACTCAATCAGGAAACTCACCCCAATTGCTATCTCCACCGGTCGGATCCGGAAGATGTGGCCCGGGTGGAGCATCTGACTTTCGTCTGCACACCGAACCGGGACGAGGCCGGCCCCAACAACAACTGGATGGACCCGAAGGAAGCCAGGGCCCTGATGGATGGATTGTTCGCAGGCTGCATGGCTGACCGGACGATGTATGTGATTCCCTATTGCATGGGCCCGATCAACTCCCCCCTGTCCCGGCTGGGAGTGGAAATCACCGACAGTCCCTATGTCGTGGCCAACATGCGACTGATGACCCGAATGGGCACGCCGGCCCTTCGGCGGATTGAGGAGGAGGGGTATTTCGTCAAGGGGCTGCATTCAACCGGGGAACTGGACCCGGACCGCCGCTACATCATGCACTTCCCCACGGAGCTTTCGATCATGAGCTTCGGTTCCGGCTACGGCGGCAACGCCCTGCTGGGCAAGAAGTGTCATGCGCTGCGCATTGCCAGCTACCAGGCCCGCACCGAGGGCTGGCTGGCCGAGCACATGCTGATTGTGGGAATCGAGAATCCCCAGGGCGAGACTCGCTATATTGCCGGGGCCTTCCCATCGGCCTGTGGCAAGACCAACCTGGCCATGCTGATTCCGCCGGAGGCCTATCGGGAAGCCGGCTGGAAGGTCTGGACGGTGGGTGATGACATCTGCTGGCTCCACCCGGGAGACGATGGCCGCCTGTATGCGGTCAATCCGGAAGCCGGGTTCTTCGGCGTGGCCCCGGGAACCAGCCAGGACACCAACCCCAATGCGCTGGCCATGCTGAACCGGGATGCGATCTTTACCAATGTGGCGGTTACCGACGACAACCAGCCCTGGTGGGAAGGGCTGGATGACCGCCGGCCGGTCAAGGACTGGCAGGGTCGGGACTTCGACCCCAAGCGGGGGGCCGCAGCCCATCCCAATTCCCGATTCACGGTGCCGATCAGCCGTTGCCCGAGTTTTTCAAACGAAGCCGAAAATCCGAAAGGCGTACCGATCGACGCCATCATATTCGGCGGCCGCCGGGCGTCCCTGGTGCCCCTGGTCATGGAGGCCCGGGACTGGAACCACGGCGTACTCATGGGCGCCACCATGGCTTCGGAAACCACCGCGGCGGCCACCGGCAAGGTCGGGGTCGTGCGCCGGGATCCGATGGCCATGAAGCCGTTCTGCGGCTACAACTTTGCCGACTACTGGGCCCACTGGCTGAGTTTCGGCCAGCGCATGGACCGGTTGCCGAAGGTCTTCCAGGTCAACTGGTTCCGGCGCGACGATGACGGTGGCTTCCTGTGGCCGGGCTTTACCGAGAACATGCGGGTCCTGGAATGGATCCTGAAACGCTGCAAGGGCGAAACGGAAGCCCGGGAAACCCCGGTTGGCCGGGTCCCGGCTGCCGACGACATCAACCTGGATGGTCTCGACGAAGTGCCGGACATGGAGACCTTGCTGGCGGTGTCGAAGGATGGCTGGACCCGGGAGATTGCCGATATCGAGAAGTACCTGGAAGAATTCAGCGGCCGACTGCCCGAAACCCTCCGCGAAGAACTGGAAAAGTCCCGCAAGGCCTTGTAGGCCTCCCTCGAATCATGTTCGGGTTGCACTGCGACCCGGATTGGATTATGGTACGATTAACTTCGTATGAAGTCAGACGTACCGGACCGGATGTCCAGGTCATTACCCCGGAATCGGTTGCAGGCATTCAATCCAAGAAATATTCAGGAGATTTCAAGATGTACAGAATCATTGGCTTATTGGCAGGAATTGCACTTCTGGCCGGATGCGCGACTTCTTCGGAACCGCGTTACCAGGCCGAGGTGGTGGATGTGGCTGAATATCGCGAGTTTCTGGCTGATCTCCAGGAACATCTGGAGCGCGGCAAGCCCCGGGAACTCAACGAGCGGGAAATGCGGCGCTACGAGCGGCTCAACCGTAATCTGAATGAAATGCTTGCCGGCATCGAAGACATCAGTGAGCTTGATGCCGATCAGCAGCGGCGGGTGTTCAATCTGCACGAGGATCTGACCGCCACGGTTGCCGGGCGCGACGAGGACCAGGTCATCTGCCGCCGGGAACAGACGGTTGGCACGCACTTCAGGGTGACCGAGTGCCGCACCCGGGGGCAGATTCGCGAGGACCAGGCCCGGTTCCAGAATTACTTCAACGACAGCTTTGTATCCCCCATGGCGGGGCCGCAGCACGGCGGCGGGCTCTGAAGCAGCCGTTTCCCGAATTCGCTCCCTTTCCCGAACCCCGGAAAGGGAGCTTTATTCGGTCCTGAACCAGCCGGTGATCGACAGCCGGGGTCCGCCGGCAAACGGGGTGACCAGGCTGACGGCGTGATGCTGGGGCACCGAGAAGACGTTGAGGGCATTGAAGCGGGGGACATAGGCCTGTTCGACATGCCCGTCGTCGCCGATGAATTGCAACTGTCCACCCCAGTCCGGTCGCCACCCCGGCGTGAGATTGAATACGTAGGCCGCCCTTCGCTTCAGATCCTCCCCGTCCTGATCGTCATGCTGGGTCAGAAAATGCCCGGGCCGGTAGCGGGTGGCAAGGGCATTGGCCTTGGCAATATCTTCGTGGCCGGTCAGTTTGCGCATGAACGCCAGGAAATCCGGGGAATTGAGGAAATTCACGAACCGGATCAAGAGGGTTGGACTGCCATCGGGTTGGTCGATCACCCGGGAAGTCCGGTAGTGGTCGTACAAGTACTGGAAGGCGCCCTGCTGGGCCCGCTTGTATGAATAGGCGATGATGTCGCGCTCCGGTGGCGCCGATGCCTGGTTCTCGGAGGTGATTTCGTGGGACTTTTCTTCACTGCGAAAGGTCAGGTGCCATTCGAGCTCCCGGGCCAGGTGCTGGTAAAGGGCCCGGGCCGAGTTCGGTTCGAGCAGGTCGGGAACATGAAGCCTCTTCCGTCGGGAATAAGCCGCGCCGAGTTCGTCCGGGTCGAGCGCCGGATTGAGCGAGAATTCCATAGTTCGAGTGTCTTTTCGGTTTTCGATGGATGCCGATTGCAGGGATGTAAAAACCCCGCCCGTCTTTGCCGGCGATTATACAGGCACCGGAACGACCGGCTCAGTCCGTGGAGTTGGCCTCGTCGCCGAAGGCCTCCAGTAATGGCCCGATCCGGTCCCGGTACTTCTTCCAGCGGCCGATGCTGCTGCGATAAAGGGGGGAGCGAACCTGCCACTTGCTCGGGGTCAGGACGGCCCCGGGGCGTTGATGGAAGGCCAGGCATGCCGGGTCCCACTCCAGTCCGATCCAGGAAAGCAGGGGTTTGAGCTGTTGCTCCGGGGCATCGACGAGATCCTCGTAGCGAATTTCCCGCAGTCGGTCCGGGATGGCATGTTTCCAGTGTTCGATCAATCGCCGGTATTGCCGATAAAAGCAGACCAGATCGTCCAGATCCGTTGCAAAGGCCTGGTTGAGGCCGAAGTTCTCGGCGTAGATGGACAAGCAGACATCCCGCGGGTCGCGCTGGCAGACCAGGATTCGTGCCCGGGGAAAAAGCAGGGAAATCAGGCCGGCATGGAAGAAATTCAGGGGTGCCTTGTCGACGGTGACCGGCGATTTCGTTTCCCTGCGACGTTCAAGTTCCCTGTAGTAGGTTTCGACTGCCTGCTGCGCGACTGACGCCGGCAGGTGCCGGGTGACCGGACTGACTGGATTGGCCCGGTCGGAATCGGCCCGGTGTCGCCGTGCGGCCGCTTCAAGCTGCCCGGCAATGCGGGCAATGGTCGGAAGCTCGCCGTACCCGGCCACATCCGGGTGGGCCGAGAGCATCTGTTCGACCAGGGTCGTCCCGCTGCGGGGCATGCCGACAATGAACACCGGTGTGCGATCCGGGTGTTCCAGTTCAAGCGGCCGGGCCAGTGCCCGGGCACTGTATCGCTTGATCTGGGCGTCGATGTGGGCCCGGGCGGCGGTGTGGTCCAGGCCGCCGGTAATCCGGCGCCGAAGGTGATTGGCCTTGCACCAGGCTTCAAAGGCGGCTTCGGGCTCATCGCGGCGTTCATGGACCCGGCCCAGCCCGTAGCCGAGGACGGCCCGGTCGTCGGTGGCCACCTTGTCGTCGTCAAGCAATGCACCGGCCTGGTCGACCCAGTCGGGTTCGGCATTTTCCCGGGCCACCCGCAGCAAGCCTCCCAGTGCCAGGCTCCAGCCGGGGGACAGGTCCAGTGCCTTCTTGTAGGTCGCCATGGCCTCGTCACGTTTTCCCACGTCTTCCAGGGCCTGGGCCAGCAGCAGTTGCAGGCGGGGGTTGTCCGGGAGTTCCCCGGCGGCCTGGCGGAGCGTTTCCAGGGATTGCTCGATCTGTCCGAGCTCGAACTGGAGATCTGAGATCCGGGCGGTTAATTCAGGCTTGATCGGTCGGGACCTGGCCGCCTGCTGCAGGTTCTCCGTTGCCGCCGGAAAATCGTCCAGCCCAAGGTGAATCTGCCCGAGGGTCAGCCAGTGATCCGGCTCCGGATGCCGGTCGATCAGCTCCAGGTAGAGCTTGCGTGCCCCTTGCAGGTCGCCGGTCCGGAGTCGGCTGGCAGCCTGCCGGGCGAGGTTCGGTTGCTGTGGGTTCGGTTCCATATAAAGGTCAGCTTTCCGGCTCGTCCGGGTCCCGGATGAAGGTGTCTTCCCGGATCCAGCGGGTGGCCAGCCACTTCTCTCCTTCTTCGACCGGCAATCCGGCGTGGAGGGTTCGCGGATCAATGCTGCTGTCATCTGCGGTGTTGCAAAACTCCAGCACCATACCGGGCTCCGGGGGAACGGTCAGATCCAGCTCGGGAAAGGCGGTGGCCCCGCCCGCGGCTACCGGGTTGAGGTAGCTGAGCATGGTAACAATCCGCTGCCCCCCGTGGCGCAGGCCCCGGGCATGGCCCGGGTCGGCCGGGTCAAAGTAGTCGTAGTGCGGCTTGTATTCCGTCCCAGGCGTGTAATGCAGCACGATCAGGGGTTCGCCGTTTTCTGAAGGGATTCCGGCGGCCTGGTGGAGGCGCTGTTCCAGGTGCCAGATGGTGATATCGCGCATCTCGGGCAGAAAATTCATCTCCCCACTGGTCCGGATGGCCTTGCGCGAGACCGTGCCGTCCCGGGTCAGTACCTTCGAGGGCTCGATCAGACGGCGGGCCCGGTCGATCAGGTGGGCCCGGACTTCCAGCGGGATGAAATTGTGCAGCAGCCGGATTCGGGGGGAATCCCGGAGAGTTTCGATCTCCGGTTGTGCCGGTACCGGTCCGGTGGCCTCCCTCACCTTTACATTCAGGGCCTGGCCGGGGTCTGCGGTCGATTCTTCTTGCAGTTGCCCCAGGGTTTCAGCGGCCAGGGGGTAGTCCTGTCCGGCCGCCTGGCTCAGGCAGGCCCCGGCCAGTGCACGGTCGGCGGCCACATGGCGGCCTTCCATGAGCCAGATACCCAGCGTGAACCAGCCCCGGGGCATCCCGGCCTCGGCAGCCAGTTGCCAGGCTTTAAGGGCCCGGGCGGGGTTACGCTTCATACCCAGGCCGTGTTCCAGGCACCAGGCCGCATCGGTCAGGGCCAGCATGTGTCCCCGACGGGCCGCATCCTCGATCATCCCGGCCCCGCGGCCGGGTTCCGGATCTACTCCCAGCCCGGTCAGCAGCAGGGTACCCAGCCGGAATCCGGCCTCGACGGAGCCGGATTCGAAGGCGTCTTCCAGGTGTTTCCTTGCCTGCCCGGCGTCCGGGCCGGTAGTCTGGCCGAAGGGCTGTCCATTCAGGCACATTACGCCCAGTGCCGCCCGGGCTTCGGCAATGCCCTGGTCGGCGGCCATTTCCAGCCATTTCCAGGCCTTTTCCGGATTCTGTTCCCCCGCATCGCCATACAGCCAGACAAGGCCCAGGTTGAACTGGGCAGCAGCCACTCCGGCCTCGGCGTCCCGGGTCAGGGCGGAAATATCCTGCAAATTCGGTGCGTTGGTATTCATGGAATCCATGGTATCCCGCTTCACAAAGTTTTAACAAACCCCTTTTCATCCCCAACCGATGGTGCTAGTATCGCTGCGAGACGGAGTTGGGAGCCTCTTGCCGGTTTTCTGTGGACGCCGGCCAGGCCTGAATTTAACCCCGCTCCGGTCCTTGCTGTCGATATTCGTATCGAATGCCTTAACGCAAAATTACAAAGTCACACTTATGGAGAGTCCCATGAAGCAACACCGTAACCCACTTGCCTCGGCAATCCGCTACGCTCTCGGAGCGGGCATGGTTGCCAGCCTGGCGATGACCGCTGCCCCGGTTCATGCCCAGGACGATGAAGAGGCCGCAGAGCTGGACCGAATCCAGGTCACTGGTTCTCGTATTACCCGTACCGACGTGGAAGGCGCGCTGCCGGTTACCGTCATCGATCGTGAATCGATCGAGATGTCCGGCGAGAATTCCATCGCCGACCTGCTGCGTAACACCACCTTCAACTCTTTTGGCTCGTTCCGGCCCCAGTCCGGTTCCTCGGCCCAGAACTTCGGTTCCGTTTCCCTGCGGGGCCTGGGCTCCAGCCGGACCCTGGTGCTGATCGACGGTCGTCGGTTCCCCAAGAGCCCGTTTTCCGGTACTGGCCAGGATATCAACGCGATCCCGATCGGTGCGGTCGAGCGCATTGAAATCCTGTCCGACGGCGCCTCGGCTGTTTACGGTTCCGACGCCATCGGTGGTGTGATCAACATCATCACCCGGAAGGACTTCGACGGTGCACAGGTCAGCTACACCTACACCGATCCTTCCCGTGACGGCGGCAAGCAACGCTCTGGCCACGCCATGCTCGGCACCACCAGCGACCGCGGCCGGATGCTGGCCGTGGCATCGAAGAACTCCCGTTCGATCATCTTTGCCAACCAGCGTCCCTGGTCGGAGTCGTCCATCGGCGCCACCCACTCCCAGTCCGACAACATCAGCATCTTCGGGGCCACCTTCGTGCCGTTCGTGCTCGACGATGACGGTACGCCGATCGGTCTCGGCCAGGCCCAGTCGCCGGAAGGCTGTGAAGCCATTTCCGGAGACTTCTACGAGATGCCCGATGACGTGTTCTTCGGCGGCACCGGGTGTTTCTACGACTTCACCCCGGTCTCGGCCGACGAAGCCTCGATCTCCAACCAGTCCCTGCACGTGACCGGTGACTACGAGATCAACCGTGACTGGCGCGTCTACACCCGCATGGAAGGCACCCGGACCGAGTCCTTCGGCCGCTACGCCCCCCTGCCGGATACCGTGGACCTTGCCGCTGATGATGCCTCCAACCCGTTCGACGTTCCGGGCCGGATCTATCACCGCTTTGCCTCCATGGGCCCGCGGGACAGCCAGATCGACTCGGATGTCTACTCCGGCCTGCTGGGCTTTGAAGGCCGCATGGGTCAGGTGGACCTGGACTTCGGTGTCAACTACAGCCGCTACTCGGGCAAGGACATCGGCCGCAACTACGGCATGCGTTCGAACATGGCAGCGTTCATGCAGGATGGCTCCTACGATCCCATGGATCCGTTCGGCACCCGCTTCGAGGGTGACCCGGATGCCATGGCCGCCTACCAGTCCGTCCTCAACGGCATGCGCGTGACCATCAGCCGGGTCAGCGAGTTCGAGATCCGGGAAGTCTACGCCAGTGCCGGATTTGACGTTTTCGAAATGGGTGCAGGCCCGGCCCAGGCCGTGGTCGGATTCGAGTACCGCGAAGAGGACTTCGAAGACCGCTACGACTCGCTTTCCGAAGCCGGTCTGGTGGGTGGCTCGGCTGGCAACAGCTCATTCGGCGACCGGGATGTAACCGCCCTGTACACCGAGTGGCTGTTCCCGGTAACCGACGAGTTCGAGATCACCGGTGCGCTGCGCTA
>SLIZ01000053.1 GCA_007135395.1 Wenzhouxiangellaceae bacterium
ACTTTCCATCCTATTAGAAATCAGTAACTTATCGGGTTTTTAGCAGCCGCGGCCGGTTTCTGGCCCTGTGAAGGTTTTGTCAACTCACAATCATGCAGTTGTGCATAACGTCCGAAGGTTGCATTTAACAAAGAGCTGTAACTAATTGATTTCTCGTTTTTGCCCTGGAAGGGATTTACGGGTTTTCCGGTACCCCGATCTCCCGTCGCCATTGTTTGCCCGGATCCAGTTCCTCAAGCCAGGAATGCAGGTCCCTGGAGACCTCTCCGGGCAGTTCTCCAGCCCGGTCAAGTTCGCCCAGTCGTTCGATGTAGCCGGCCAGGGTCACCCCGCCCAGGTGTTCATCGTCGACCAGCCTGGACCGCCGGTAGCGATGCCATGCCGCTTTTTCTTCTTCGTCCAGACTTTCCGGCCAGTTCCTGGCCCGGTACCTGAAAAGCAGGGTTTCCAGCCTGTGATCGTCGAATTGTATGGGTGTGGTTGCAAGATCCGGGCCTTCCAGGGATCGGACCAGGGCCATTCGACGACGATCGGCATCCGGGATGAAACCGTCATAAAGGGCCAGCTCCGGGTCTGCAGTTTCTCCGTCGGGCGCCGGGTGAAACAGTTCCCTGAGCCGGCTGACAAAATCCGGATTGGATTTCAGCCAGCGGTGATTGGTTTTCAGAGCTTCCGGGTCCATGGCAAGGTTCCGCGTCCCCGGGGCCTGGAGCATGGTAATGGGGGCAATCATCGGGGCCCGGTTGCTGCGCACGACCTTGACCGGCAGCCGTTGGAAATCTTCGGGAAGGTCCGAAGCCGGGGTCCACAGGAGGTCCGGCAACAGGTCCGGGTCGATGGCCATGAAAGGCTCCGGATCGACTCGCAGGTCCCACAGCAACCACTGGCCTCGAAAGCGGGGATGCTGATCGATGACCGCCACCGGTGCGATGCAATGGCTGGACGCCGGATAGCGGGCAGACACGTGCAGCAAGGGTTTGCCGGCGGTCAGCAGGCGTTCGACATTCCAGCGGTCTCGCAGGCCAAGCGCCCAGTTCCACAGCCGGGGCTGGTGCTTGCGAAGCAGGCGAGCCATGGCAATCGTGAATTCAACATCGGCCAGGGCATCGTGTGCCCGGCTTGTATCCATGTCATTGGCTGCGGCCAGGTCCTCCAGCCGGAAACTCGGAGTGCCGTCTTCCCGTTCCGGCCAGTGGATGCCCTCCGGCCGGAGGGCGGCGGCCATTCGCATCACGTCGATCAGGTCCAATCTGGAATTGCCGTTGGCATACTCCCGGGAATAGGGGTCGAGAAAATTCCTGTAAAACAGGTGTCGGCCGACCTCATCGTCAAATCGGAAATTGTTGTACCCGATCCCGCAGGTCCCCGGCGTGGAAAGCTCGGCGTGGATTCGGGCGGCAAATTCGGTCTCCGGGATACCCTTTCGCCGGGCAATCTGCGGGGTAATGCGAGTGATGCGACAGGCATCCGGGTGGGGTAACAGGTCGTCTGTGGGTTTGCAGTACCAGACCACCGGGTCGGCTATGGGCTCGAGGCTTTCGTCGGTTCTCAGCCCTGCAAACTGGGCCGGTTTGCTGCGCCGGGGGTCGCTGCCGAAGGTTTCGTAGTCATGCCAGAAGTAGCTCGGTTGCATGGCGTCTCCAGAGTTGCAGGTCTTCGCCGGTAGTCCAGCCGGACTACCCGGGCCGGGTACGGTGGCCGGGTAATCATGTCACAGACGAAAGGTCGAAACCATTGCAGGAACTCGTTGACCTGCGCCCGTCCCATGCGCTGGCAGAGATTGGGTATTCCGTGTTCCTGCGCTGCCCGCCAGGCTGCCACGGCGGCCCATTCCGGTGGTTGCAGGAAAAAGTGACTCCGGCCCACCAGGGCCTGATAGCGGGGAATCTGTGTGTTGACGAACCCGGACACTTCCACCGGCATGCCGGCTCGTCCGGCTGCACGGGCATCGACCGGACGCACCCCCAGGCACCAGCCTTCGAGCAGGATGGCGTCCGGAATCGGGTAGACCCGGCGACCGCGGCCGGGCAGTCGGTCGTCGAGGGCCTTGTCGAAGCGGGGCAGGTCAACCGGCTGACCCTGGCACAAGCCGCTGATGCAATCTTCCAGAAGCTCCAGGTCATGGGTTCCCGGCAGGCCCCTTCGGGCCAGGTCCGGGTGGCAGGTGGCGGCAAGCACCTGTCGTTGCCGGGGGGTACAATAGAAGTCGTCCAGTGAAAGGACCTTGACCTGGATGCCCCGGCTGGCAAGATGTTTCCGAACCTGACCGGCCAGGGTGGTTTTTCCCGATCCCGGCGGACCGGACAGCGTTGAAACAACCGGCCCGGAACCGTTGATGGCAAGGGCCTGTCCAATTGTGCTTGTCAGCCATTCCGGCCAGGGTCCAGCCTTTTTTTGAGGAGGTTTTTTCAGCATGCAGCTCGCCACTTTTGGTGCAGGATGTTTCTGGGGCGTGGAAGCCCGTTTCCGTGAACTCGACGGAGTTGTCGATGCCCAGGCCGGCTACATGGGCGGGCACAAGGACAACCCGACCTACGAAGAAGTATGCACCGATTCCACCGGCCATGCCGAAGTGGTCCAGGTCAGCTTCGATCCCGACCGGGTGGACTATCCGACCCTGGTCCGCACCTTTTTTGAAATGCACGATCCGACCCAGATAAACCGGCAGGGTCCGGATACGGGAAGCCAGTACCGGTCGGTAATCTTCATCCACGATTCCGGGCAGGAGGAACTCGCCCGGGAAGTTCTCCAGGCCCTTGATACCTCCGGGGCGTATTCGAAGCCGATAGCGACCGTAATCGAATCGGTGACGACCTTCTGGCGGGCCGAGGAATACCATCAGCAGTACCTCGCAAAAAGTGGTCGGGTCTGTTCGATCGGATGAATACTCTTGGTACAAGCCCGGCGAAGGGAGAGTTGATCCTGGTACGCCATGGCCAGGCCAGTCTGGGTGCTGGTGACTATGACCAGCTCTCGCCGCTGGGTTATCGCCAGATCGAATTGCTGCGCTCCAGGATCGACTTGGAACTGGGTGAGTCCTGGACCGGATTGCATGGAACCCACCGTCGCCACCACCAGAGCATGGAGGGTCTGGTCCGCGGTCAGTCCGTGACCGTCGATGACGGACTGAATGAATACCGGGTTTCCTCGCTGGTCGAGGCGGCCCTGGCCGACGGAAGTCGGCTGAATATTCCACCGCTGGATTCGACCATGCTGGCCGAACCGAAAAAGTACCTGCCGGAATTCATGGCCTGGTTTCCGGCGGTTCTGGCGGCCTGGCAGGAAGGTCGGCTGGAGGATGAATTCAACGGACCCTGGTCGCGTTTTCATGACCGGGTCCGAAAGTCAGCGGAGAAACTTTCCGCGGCTGTGAATGCGGGTCAGCGCATGCTGGTGGTCTCGTCGGCCGGAACCATTTCCACCCTGCTGGCTGAACTGGCCGGTCGGGATCTTGCTTGGCAGCGAACGGCCAACCTGTCCCTTTACAATTGTGCGGTCTGCCGTCTGGCGTCCGGGCCCAACGGCTGGGAACTGGACGTTTTCAATTGTGTTCGTCATCTCGGCGATGACGACGGACTTCACACCCTGGCCTGAGGAAAAGAAGCTCCATGAGTGCACTGGATGACAAGGTTTTCATCATTACCGGTTCCAGCCGGGGAATCGGGCTGGCGGCAGCCCGAAAGCTGGCCGGCCGTGGTGCTGCGGTGGTGATATCAAGCCGCAAGCAGGAGGCCTGCGATGAGGCGGCCCGGGCGATCGAGGAGGAAGGTGGAAAGGCGGCGGCCATCGCTTGCCATATCGGCAAGGAAGACCAGCTGGCCGACCTGGTTGAAAAAACCATTGCACGCTTCGGCCGGATCGACGGGGTGGTCATGAATGCTGCCAGCAACCCGGTGTACGGTCCTTCCGAGGTCGTGGACCAGGAAGCGTTCTCCATGATCATGCGCAACAATGTTTTCAGTGCCATGCGGCTGGCCCATCTGGCCCGGCCGCACCTGGAAGCAGCCGGTGAGGGCAGCCTGGTATTCGTCTCGTCCATCGCCGGGCTGCTCGGCAATCGGCTGATCGGCGCCTATGGCATTTCCAAGGCGGCCCAGTTGCAACTGGTTCGCAATCTTGCCCTGGAGCTGGGCGCGTCGGGTATTCGGGTCAATGCAGTCGCCCCGGGGCTGGTGCGAACGGATTTTGCCCAGGCCCTGCTCGACAATCCGGACAGGGTTCGTACAATGGAGCAGGCAACGCCCCTGGGGCGTCTTGCCGAACCGGAGGATATTGCCGGGGTTATTGCCTTTCTCGTCTCACCGGATTCGGGATGGGTCAATGGACAGGTTATTGTTGCAGACGGTGGAATCACCACAACGGGAGGGTTTTAGGACCTTGAACGCAAGATTGGCAATCATTGCCCTTGCCGGCTGCCTTGTACTGGCCCCGTTGCCGGTAGCAGCCCAGGTGTACAAGTATGTCGATGACGAAGGCATCGTGCATCTGACCGACCGTCCGCCCCAGGAAATGCGCGAAAGGGCCCGGAACATCGGTTGCTACGGGATCTGCCGTCGAGGCGTGGACTGGAACAATACCCCCTTGCAGAACGGCAAGTTTGCCGATGAGATCGAATCGGCCAGCGATATCTTCGGGGTCGATCCGGCCCTGATTCGGGCCGTCATGCACGCCGAATCCTGGTTCAATCCATCGGCGGTCTCCCACATGGGTGCCGAGGGACTCATGCAGCTCATGCCCGCTACCCAGCGGCGTTTCGGTGTTGGCAATCCTTTCGATCCGGTCGACAACATCACCGGAGGCGTGGCTTATCTAAGCTGGCTGCTGGACGAATTCAACCAGAATATCGAGCTGGCCGTGGCTGCCTACAACGCCGGTGAGAACGCTGTCCGGCGGCATGACGGCATTCCCCCGTTCGACGAGACCCGGGAGTATGTTCGCCGGGTCAACATCCTCTACCGGCGCTATAACGGTTCCTGACAGACCGGGAATCCGGGCGTCTCGGAGTTCGATCCACTAATCCCGAGGGAAAACTGCATGTCTGACACGGGCCCTTCAACGGTCCTGGTTACCGGGGCCGGTTCCGGCCTGGGCGAGGCGATGGCCGGGGAATTCGCCGCCCGCGGGTGGATGGTGATCGTGACCGACCGGGAGGCCGCCCGGGCCCGGGCGGTTGCCGAAGCCATTATCCGGTCCGGTGGTCAGGCCATGGATCTGGAACTGGACGTCACCGACCCGGAGGCCTTCAAGGCCGCAGCAGGCCGGATCGGTGAGCGGTTCGGGTATCTGGATGTACTGGTCAACAATGCCGGGGTGGCTGCCGCCGGCAGCGTGGAGGATACGCCCCTGGATGACTGGTCCTGGGTCATGGACATCAATCTCATGGGAGTGGTCCGCGGGTGCAGGGCCTTCCTGCCGTTGCTGCGCGCCTCCCGGCGAGGTCACATCATCAATGTTGCCTCCTATGCGGGGCTTGCCGGTGCGCCGGACATCGCAGCCTACGGGGTTTCAAAGGCCGCCGTGGTAGCCCTGTCGGAATCCCTGCGGGTCGAACTGAAACCATCGAATATACAGGTTTCGGTGTTGTGCCCGGCGTTTGTAAAGACCAATCTGCTCGAGACTTTTCGTTCCACCGACCCTTCCCATCGCAAGCGGGTCACACGCTGGATGGAGAATTCCGGGGTCAGTGCCCGGGATGTGGCCCGGCGAGTGATCGCGGCGGTCGAAAAGCCACGTTTTCTGTTGCTCACCCATACCAATACCCGATGGTTCTGGCGCTTGAAAAGGTTTTTTCCGGAGCTTTATTTCAGGACCCTGGTTCGCATGACCACTCGACGTGGTGGTGACCAAAAGCAGAAGAGGAGTAAACCAGAATGAAACCATGGATCATATACGGGGCCAACGGCTACACCGGCCGGCTGATTGCCCGGGAGGCGGTTGACCGGGGCCTGCAACCGGTCCTGGCCGGGCGCAATCGACAGGCCGTTGTCTCGCTGGCCTCGGAGCTGTCGCTGGAACACCGCGTTTTTGATCTCGACGATCCCGAAGCAACACGGGAGGGGGTTCGCGGCATGGCGCTGGTTCTTCATTGTGCCGGTCCCTTTTCCCGGACCTCCAAACCCATGGTGGATGCCTGTCTGGCCGAGCGGGTCCATTATCTGGATATCACTGGAGAAATCACTGTTTTCCAGGCCTGCCATGAAAGGCACTCGGAGGCCAGGGAGGCTGGAGTTGTGCTCTTCCCCGGGACCGGATTCGATGTGGTGCCCACCGACTGCCTGGCGGCCATGCTCGCCCGCAGCTTGCCGGACGCGGTCAGCCTGGTTCTCGCCTTCGAGGCCGGTGGCGGCCCCAGTCCGGGCACAGCGAAAACCTCCGTCGAGGGTCTGATCCAGGGCGGCCGGGTTCGCCGGGACGGAAAAATCCGGTCAGTGCCGCTGGCCTGGAAGACCCGGGATATTCCTTTCTCCGATGGGCCGCGGCACGCCATGACCATTCCCTGGGGGGATGTTTATACCGCCCATGTAAGTACCGGAATCCCGGATGTGGAAGTCTTCATGGCCGTTCCGCCGGCTACCTCGAAGCGATTGCGAAAGCTCCGGAAGTTTCACTGGTTGCTTGGTTTGAAGCCGGTGGGGGCATTGCTGGCCCGGCGGGTGGGCAGGCAGACCCGCGGGCCGGACGAGAGTCGGCGTCAGTCCTCCGGCTCGAAAATCTGGGGCCAGGCCAGCAACGCGGCAGGCCGGACGGTGACCGGGGAGATTCGGGGACCCAACGGTTATGACCTGACCGCCGACGCAGCGGTGACCATTGTTTGCAAGATTCTGGATTCGTCGCCGGAACCGGGTTTTCAGACACCCTCAAAACTGCTCGGGGCGGATTTTGTCACGGAACTCAAAGGGGTTTCGGCCCGTGTTTCGCCCGGCGAGCAGGCCTGAAGAGCTGGATTCGGGGCCAGAACCGATGGAGTCTACTGGTCCGGTGGTGGGACCGGGCCTGGAGTGTCATTATCCGTGGGGGTCGGTGGGCGGCGCAGGGCATCGTCGATGGCCTCTTCTTCCTGTTCGGCCTGCATGGCCTCCAGGGCATCATCGGTCAGATCCGCTTCCGCCAGGTAATCCCCTTCTATGCTCACCACCTGGTCGTTCTCGAATCGGATGCTCAGATGACGCTTGGTGGCCGACCCCCCCCGGGGCGCGAAGGTGCTGGTGTAGTCCCAGCGGTCCTCGTGAAACGGGCTTGAGACCGAGGGCGTGCCGAGTAGAACCGTGACCTGGCGCTTGGTCATGCCGGGCCTCAATTGCTCCACATCGTCCGGGTCAAGCACATTGCCTTGCTGGATATCCTGCTTGTATACGATTCCACAGCCGCTGATTGCGACCAGCAGTGCTGCAAGGATTGTCAAGCGCATGATTGTCAAAATGGCTCCGGCTGTTGGTTTCGGGTTTGCGGATGATACCGCAGGCAGCCCGGTGGCATCCAACCGGGCACGGCAAGAATCTTGCCAGGAAGCTATCCGGTTGGTCACCAGCCCCGCCTTCAGGTTCCCCGTGTTGGGGTAGAATGCAGAAAATCCCACGCCAAAGACCGCATTCATGCCCGACGAGTCCAAGGAACTGAAAAAAGCCGGACTGAAAGTCACCAAGCCCCGGCTCAGTATCCTGCAATTGCTCGAAAGTGCCGAGCAAAAGCACGAACAGAAGCACATGACCGCCGATGATGTCTACCGGGCCCTGATGGAGCAGGGTGAGGAGATCGGGCTGGCCACGGTCTACCGTGTGCTCAATCAGTTCGAAGCCGCGGGACTGGTGGTCAAGCACAACTTCGAAAGCGGTCAGGCCTACTATGAACTTGATGAAGGTGGACACCACGACCACATGGTGTGTGTCGATACCGGTAATGTGATTGAGTTCGTCAGCGATGAAATCGAACAGCTCCAGGAACAGATTGCCCGGGAACATGGTTACGAAATCGTCGACCACTCCCTGGTCATCTACGTCCGGCCCCGGGATTCGTGAAATCCTGAGCGGCTCCTTCGTGGCTCGATCAGGAGGCCGACTCCAGCAGCTCCGCGGCGTGATCCAGGCTTCTTTCCGACCGGCTTGAGCCCAGCATCCGGGCGATTTCCCGTTGCCGCTTGTCACCGTCCAGTCGCCGAACTCCGGTGCGGGTGACCTGGTCCCGGGTTTCCTTGCTGGCCCGGTAGTGATGATCGGCCCGTGCAGCAACCTGGGCCAGGTGGGTCACAGCAAATGCCTGCCCCTCGACCCCCGCCCGGGCCAGGAAGCTTCCCACCGAATGGGCGGTCTCGCCGCCTACACCGGCATCGACTTCATCGAAGATTCTCACCCGTGCGTGGTCATCACGCTTGCCGGTGGCCAGCAGGGCCAGGCTGAAGCGGGAAAGCTCGCCGCCCGAGGCAATCTTGCGCAGGGGCTGAAGGGGTTGTCCGGAGTTGGCAGTAAACAGGATTTCCACCCGATCATGGCCCCGGGGGCTGACCGAATCCGGAGAATCGGTTTCAATTCGAATCTCCAGGGCAGCCTGTTCCATGCCCAGCGACTGCAGGTGATTGCCGATCTCTCCGGTCAGGCCTTTCGCCGCTTTCCGCCGGGCCCGGGCCAGGGTTGCAGCCGCCTTCTTCCAGCGTTCAAGGGTCTCATCCAGGGCCCGGTCAAGTTCCTGCCGGCGGTCGTCGAAGCTATCGATCTGCTCGATTCGTTCGGCGATCCGGGTCTGTACCCCGGGCAGCGAATCCGGCTCGACTCCGTGCTTGCGCGCCAGGTCCATGGCTTTGCCCATGCGCCGGTCCAGCCGGGCCAGGGACTCCGGGTCGGCCTCGGCGTTTTCCGATTGCCGGTCCAGTTCCTGTCTGGCCTCGTCCAGGTTGATCCGGGCTTCTTCCAGCATGGCCCGGGTTGTCTCGAATTCTGGTTCGAACTCCATGACCGATTCCAGCGCCTGGATGGCCCGGTTGAGTTGTGTGCCGGCCCCTGGTGGATCGTCTCCATCCAGTGCAGCCACCGCAGAAGAGGCAGCAGCGAGAATTTCATCCATGCGGGCAAGCCGCCGGTGTTCGGCTTCCATCTCCGCAAACTCACCGGGTTTCAGGTCAAGCGCTTCGAGTTCGCGGAGCTGGAAACGCAGAAACTCGGTCTTTTCCGGATCGCCGGCCTCCGTCTCCAGGGTATCCAGTTCATGGCGGGCCTTTTTCCATGCTTCGGCCGCTTTCGAGGTGGCCTCGAGCAGTTTCGGGTCGATCTGTCGATCCAGCCAGTCCATCTGTGCCCGGGCATCGTTGAGATGCTGGTGCTCGTGCTGGCCGTGTATTTCGATGAGCTGCAGGCCCAGTTCCCGCAGTTGGCCGATAGGGCTGGGCGAGCCGTTGATCCACGCTCTTGAGCTGCCGGCTGCAGGCAGGGTCCTGCGCAGAACCAGGCTGGAGCCATCCTCCAGATCCCGATCCGACAGCCAGCGCCGCGCCGGATGATTGTCCGGAATCTCGAAGACTGCACTGAGCTCGGCACGATCGGCCCCGGGCGAGGCCAGTCCGGATTCCGCCCGGCCCCCGGCGAGAAGGTCCAGAACATCCACCAGCAGCGACTTGCCTGCCCCCGTCTCCCCGGTGATCACGGAAAAGCCATCGACGAACTCCAGCTCGAGTTCATCGATGAGGGCAAACTGCCGGATGGAAAGTAGACGCAGCATGGATCGGTACCAGGGTACGGACGCGGGCCAGTATAGAACATCCTGGCCGGCGCCCATACCGTGACAAAGGGTTTGCCGGCCGTTGCCACGGGTTGGATTCACAGCAGCCAGACCCCATGTTCCCGCCCGTTGGACAACGAGATTGAGTGATGGGCGAAAAGGATACTGAAGACCTCTACGGGCAGGAACCTGAACAGGGACCCGACAGGGTCGCCGGGAGCGACAGGGAGCCTGAAGATCTCTCCAGGAAGGCCGACCTGGAAACCGATCCCGATATGCACGGTGAGGACGAGTTGGGCGGCGATGCCGTGGCGGTACTCAAGAACGAGATCGCCGGCTTGCGTGAAGCTCTCCTGCGGACCCGGGCGGATGCGGAAAATGCCCGAAAGCGGGCCGAGCGGGAGATCGAAAAGGTTCGCCGCTTCGGTCAGGAGCGGATCATCCAGGACCTGCTGCCGGTGATTGACAGCCTGGACCAGGGCTTGTCGACCGGTAATGAGGCGGACCCGGCCCGGTTGTCGGAGGGCATGAGCATGACTCGCAAGATGCTACTCAAGGTTCTCGAGGACCGGGGGCTGGAAGTTCTGGATCCGGAAGGGGAGGGTTTTGACCCGAACTGGCACGAGGCCATGACCACCCAGCCCAGCGCTGATCACGAGCCGGACACGGTGGTTCAGGTCCTTCAGAAGGGTTTCAGCCTGAACGATCGTTTGTTGAGGCCGGCCCGGGTCATTGTCTCCAGGCCGCCCGAGGATTGACCG
>SLIZ01000056.1 GCA_007135395.1 Wenzhouxiangellaceae bacterium
CTGAGACGGGACTTGCTGAAGGTCTTTCCCCAGCTCCGGAATATACGGATTGACCGGTGCTGGAGCGGCCGGATGAGTTACTCGAGACACCAGATGCCAATCCTGGGTGAATGGAAACCGGGATTTTTCCTCTGCACCGGTTTTGGCGGCCATGGCATGGCGCCGACGGCCATGGCCGGGGATATCCTGGCCGAGGCCATGAGCGGGTCCCCCGAGCGTCTCGAGGCCTTTGCCCGCTGGAAGCCGGTTCATGCCGGCGGTGTGGCCGGAATGGCTGCCGCCCAGGCCTACTACTGGTCCTGTCAGGCGGCTGACGGCCTTCGAAGCTTGCGTGCGTCAATCCGGGAGTCAGTCCCGAAGCGCTGACCGCCGGCGGCTCGAAACCCGCAGCAGGGCAGCCTCGCGACCTGTCGAGCCTTTTTCCTACAGGTTAGCGAGCTGTTTTCCTACAGGTCGTCGGGACGTTTTCCTACAAACTGTCGAGCCGTTTTCCTACAGATCAGCGAGTCGATTTCCCAATGTGTCCGGTCCGGTGCTCGGGAGAAACTATACGTGCCCTAGCTGGTGGGGCATATCAAGGCTCCCCGCCTTGAGCTTAAGCGGCGTTCCTTCCCAAAGGTCGCCGCTTTTTTTATGCCGCGTGGCCCACTAGAGCGCCTCGAAGATCCCCGCCGCACCCATGCCCGTGCCCACGCACATGGTGACCATGCCGTAACGCTGCCCGTCCCGGCGCATGGCGTGGATCAGCTTGGCGCTGAGCACGGCCCCGGTGGCGCCCAGTGGATGGCCCAGGGCGATGGCTCCGCCTTCCGGGTTGACCTTGTCCGGATCCAGCCCGGTATCGCCGATTACGGCCAGTGCCTGGGCGGCAAAGGCCTCGTTGAGCTCGATCCGGTCCAGCTCCTCCCGATTGATTCCGGTCTGCTCGAGCACTTTCGGTATGGCCCGGATCGGGCCAATCCCCATGATCTCAGGCGGCACCCCGGCCACGGAGAAGCCCCGAAAAACCGCCAGTGGTTCCAGGCCGAGTTCCTCGACGACCCGTTGGCTGACGATTAGCAGGGCAGCGGCTCCATCAGACATCTGGGAGCTGTTGCCGGCGGTAACCGAGCCCCCGGCGCGGAACACCGGGCGCAACCTGCCCAGGGCCTCCGGGCTGGTATCCCGGCGTGGCCCCTCGTCGGCATCAACGACTTGCTCGATGCTGCGGATGGCACCGGAAGCCGTGTCCGGCTGGTGGCTGAGTGTGGTTACCGGGCGAACTTCCGGTCCGGTGCCCCGATCCAGCGCCGCGATTGCCTTTTGATGGCTGTTGTAGGCGAATTCATCCTGGGCCTGGCGGGAGATCTTCCACTTCTCGGCCACCTTTTCGGCGGTTATGCCCATCCCGTAGGCGATGGCCAGGTTCTCGTCGTTGAATACCGCCGGGTTCATGGCCACCTTGTGGCCCATCATGGGCACCATGGTCATGGTTTCGGTGCCGGCAGCAATCATGACGTCTGCTTCTCCCAGGCGTATCCGGTCGGCGGCCAGGGCCACGGTCTGGAGGCCGGAAGAGCAGAACCGGTTGACGGTCATGCCCGGCACCGTATCGGGCAGTCCGGCCAGCAGGGCGCCGATGCGGGCCACGTTCATCCCCTGCTCGGCCTCGGGCATGGCGCAGCCGACGATGACATCGTCGACCTGCGCCGGGTCCACGCCCGGTGCGTCGGCCATCACTTCGCGTATGGCGTGGGCCAGCAGGTCATCGGGCCGTGTATTTCGAAAGCCGCCCTTGAAGGCCCGGGCAACCGGGGTTCGGACAGCGGCGACGATGTAGGCATTGGTCATGGGATAGGTGCTCCAGGTCTGGTTGCCAGGGGTTTCAATTCAAGTGCTGATCAGTTGCGAAGGGGCTTGCCGGTCTTGAGCATGTGCCCGATCCGTTCCTGGGTGGGTTTCATCGATGCCAGGGCGACAAAGTGTTCTCTTTCCAGCCGATGAATCCAGGCCTCGTCGATCATCGTAGCCCGGTCGATTGCTCCGCCACACAGGACGGTGGCGATACGCTTGCCGATTTCCTCGTCGTGGTCGGAAATGAATCCGCCCTCGTGCATGTTGGTCAGGATCATGCGCAGCGTGGCAATGCCCACGTCTCCGGCAGCAGGAATCCGGGCCGGCAGGGGTGGGCGATAACCGGCCGCATCCAGGGCCCGGACCTGTCCGTGGGCGGCATGCAGCAGTTCGTGCTCGTTGAGAACGATCCGGTCACCGGGTTCCAGGTAGCCCATTTCCATGGCTTCCATGGCACTTCCGGCCACCTGGCCCATGGCGACCTGCTTGTACAGCTTTTCCAGCAGCGGGTAGGTGTCGCCGGCAAGGGTGAATTCGCCGACCCGGCGGGCCAGGGTGGCCAGGCCGCCGCCGGCAGGCACCAGTCCCACGCCGGCCTCGACCAGGCCCATGTAGCTTTCCAGGGCGGCCACGGCCCGATCACAGTGCATGACAACTTCCAGTCCGCCACCCAGTGCCAGCCCGCGTACTGCGGCAACCACCGGGATGGTGGAGTAACGCATGGCCAGGTTGGCAGCCTGGAAATCGGCCACCATTTTCTCAACACCGGCCAGGTCGCCTTTTTCGATCATGGCCGTGGCCCCCTTCAGGTCCGCGCCTGCCGAAAACGGCCCTTCCGGTTGCCAGATGACCAGCCCCCGGAAATCCTTTTCCGCTCTTCGGACGGCCTCGACCATGCCGTCGATGACTGCCGGGCTGATGACGTTCATCCGGGTGCGGAAACTGGCAATGAGAACATCATCCTTCAGGTGCCACAGGACCACTCCGTCGGTTTCGGCCACCGTGGTGCCCGAGTCGGTTCTTTCACCCAGCAGGCGGGGCTGCTGGTATTGCCGATCAAAGACTTCCAGGTCCGGTCTGGGCAGGGGGGCGCCATCGGCAGCGGAATAAGAGCCTTCCGGGCCGTGGGCGGATTCGATCTTTGCCACCCACCCGGGCAGGGGCGTGCCGGCCATGGACCTGCCGGCTTCGATGTCCTTTTCAATTCGAGCGGCAACCTCTTTCCAGCCGGCGGCCTGCCATTGCTCGAAGGGGCCCAGGTTCCAGCCGTAGCCCCAGCGCATGGCCAGGTCCACTTCCCGGGCGCTGTCGGCGATTTCGGCCAGGTGGGTGGCGCAGTAGTGGAACAGGTCCCGGTGGATCGCCCAAAGAAATTGGGCCTCGGGCCGATCGCTGTCAGCCAGACCCGCCAGCTTCCTTGCCGGATCCCTTTCGGCCAACAGGGCCTTGACGGAATCGTCCAGGCTGTAGTCGGTGTCCCGGTACTCGCCGGACTGCGGGTCGAGAACCCGGATCGCCTTGCCTTCCTTGCGGAATACCCCGGCCCCGGTTTTCTGACCCAGGGCGCCGGCCTCGATGAGCTTTTTCAGCCAGGCGGGACGTCGGTAGTGGCCATGCCAGGGGTCGCCTTCAAGCTTGTCGGCCATGGTGCCGATGACATGGCCCATGGTGTCCAGACCCACTACATCGGCCAGGCGGAAGGTGGCCGATTTCGGCCGGCCGATGGCCGGGCCGGTCAGGGCGTCCACCGTGTCGAATCCAAGTCCGAATTCCTCCGCGTGATGCATGACCGCCAGCATGGCAAACACACCCACCCGGTTACCGATGAAGTTGGGCGTATCCTTGGCCCGAACGACCCCCTTGCCCAGCCCGCTGGTCATAAACTCCTCAAGAAAATCAAGCATTTCAGGTGAAGAGTTCGAGTGAGGTATCAGTTCAACCAGGTGCATGTAGCGAGGCGGATTGAAAAAGTGCACCCCGCAAAACCTGGACGCAAGCGAGTCGGGCAGGGTCCGGGCCAGGTCGGTTATTGACAGCCCGGAAGTGTTGCTGGCCAGGATGGCGCTGTCCTTCAGATGGGGTGCGAGCTTTTCAAACAGGGATTTCTTGATGTCCAGCCGCTCGGCTACCGCCTCGATCACGAAATCCACGTCCTCCAGGCGGTCAAGGTCATCTTCAAAATTGGCCGGTTGCAGGTAATGGACGAGATTCTTGCTAGCCAGCGGCGGCGGCTTGAGCTTGCCCAGGCTCTCGATGCCGTTCCTTGCCAGGCCGTCTCTTGGGCCCTTGTCGGCGGGCAGGTCGAAGAGCAGGGTCGGAATGCCGGCGGCGGCAAGATGGGCGGCGATCTGGGCGCCCATGACGCCGGAACCCAGCACTGCGGCTTTTCGGACAGGTGAAAAATTCTGTGACATTGGAGAATATTCCTTGTAAGTCGGGTGACCTGAATGAATTTGCTTCAACCGGCCCTATTCATTGCCGGCTGCACGCAAGTCCGGTGCCGGCTGATTGAGGTTTTCCAGGGCATCGGGGGCGAATTCGTCGACGGCGATGACGCGCCCGGCCAGTTCCTGGGCCCGGCTGATCTCGCCGGCCTGGGCGGCGGTAATGACTCCGCTTGCCACGGCTTTTTCGGTAAGTGCTTCGTAGTTGATCGGCGTGATGGCGGTTTTCAGCGCATTGCGTACGGCCCGGTCAGCCGGTTCGGCGGCCAGGACCGCAGCGAAGGCCTTGTTGACCAGGCCCGTGCCGTCGTCTGCGGTGGATTCGAATACCCCGTCAATCAGGCGCCGGCGGCTTTCGGTGTCGTCCATCAGCAGCGCCGCGACCTCCTTGAGCCGGTCATCGGACGGCGCGCGGCTGGACCGGCTCAAGGGAAAGGCGAGCAGGCGAATGACCGGGGCCAGGGCCGGTGCGGGAAAGTTGTCCAGCACTTTCTGCAAGGCCTCTTCAACCTGGTGGAAGCTGTCTTCAAGTGCCCACTGGACCAGGGGGAGGTCGGCGTCCGGCCGGCCATCATCCTCAAAGCGCTTGACGACCGCCGAGGCCATGTACAGGTGACTCAGCGCATCGGCCAGTCGGCCCGAAAGCATTTCCCTGAACTTGAATTTCCCTCCCAGGATCAGCAGGCAAAGGTCGGAAATCAGGGTAAAAGCCGCAACCAGGCGATTGATCCTGCGACAGGCCCAGGCTGTGGGGCCGGAGATGGGGCTGCGGGAAAGCCGTCCGCCGGTCAGACCCAGGAGCGGCGCCCGAACGGAATTGGAAATCAGATAGCCTGCATGGCCCCAAAGCGCATGATCAAATGCCCGCCGCGCGGCCGTATCGTCGTTTCGGGCTGCTTCCATTTCCTTGAGCAGCCATGGATGGCAGCGGATGGCGCCCTGTCCGAAAACGATCATGGTCCGGGTCAGGATATTGGCCCCTTCGACGGTAATGGCTATGGGGATGGCCTGGTAAGCCGAGGCCAGGTAATTCAGTGGACCTTCTACGACCGCCTTTCCGCCATGGATATCCATGGCATCGTTGAGCAGGCGACGATTGGCTTCTGTCAGGCTGTACTTGAGTATGGCCGAGAGCACGACCGGCTTTTCACCTTCATCCAGGGCTACCAGGGTAAGGCGTTGGGCGGCATCCATCCGATAGGTCTCACCGCCGATTCGCGCCAGGGGTTCCTGCACGCCTTCGAAGGCTCCGATGGGTTGCTTGAATTGCTGACGAATGCGGGCATAGGCCCCGGTGGTCATGGATGCCAGCTTGCCGTTGGCAATGGACAGGGCGGGCAGGGAGATTGCCCGGCCAGCCGACAGGCAGTGCATGAGCATGCGCCATCCCTGGCCAACCCGTTCCCGTCCGCCGATGACCCAGTCCAGGGGAATGAAAACATCCTTGCCCCGGGTCGGGCCGTTCATGAATGCCGAGCCGCCAGGCAAATGGCGGGCACCGAGTTCCACCCCCGGGGTATCCGTCGGGATCAGGGCACAGGTGATGCCCGGGGCCTTGTCGTCTCCCAGCAGGCCGTCCGGGTCGGAGACCTTGAAGGCCAGGCCGAGAAGTGTGGCCACCGGCGCCAGGGTGATGTACCGCTTGTCCCAGTTCACCCTCAGACCCAGAACCTCCTCGCCTTCGTACATGCCCTTGCAGACAACACCCTCGTCGGGCATGGAGGCTGCATCGGAGCCGGCCAGGGGCGAGGTCAGGGCAAAACAGGGTATTTCCTCGCCCCGGGCCAGGCGGGGCAGATAATGGTTTTTCTGATCCTCGGTGCCGAAATAGTTGAGCAATTCCCCGGGACCCAGGGAATTGGGCACCATGACCGTGGTGGCCGCCACCTGGTTGCGGCTGGCAATCCGGGCCACGATCGCCGCATTGGCCTGGGCCGAAAAATCCAGTCCCCCGTATTCCCGGGGAATGATCATGCTGAAAAAGCGGTGCTCGCGAAGGAAATCCCATACTTCCGGCGGCAGGTCCAGGTCCTCCCGGTTGATTTTCCAGTCGTCGAGCATCCTGCAAAGCTCTTCAACCGGCCCGTCCAGAAATGCCCTCTCCTCGGTATTCAGGCCCGGTCGCGGGGCGGAGAACAATCGTTGCCAGCGGGGGCGGCCGCTGAACAGTTCCGCATCCCACCATACGCTGCCGGCCTCGAGTGCCTCCTGCTCGGTTCGGGACATGGACGGCAGGACCGTGCGAAACCAGTTGAACAACCGGTCGCTGATCATCCTCCGCCGCAGGGGCGGGGCGGCACACAGGGCCAGCACCCCGGTTGCCACGCTCGCGATTACCGGGCCGGTGAGTGGCATGTCGGCCAGCCACCCGCCGGCTGCGATCAGGGCCAGGCTCACAGCGGCCAGCCATGCCGGGGCAGCCAGGAAGGCCAGCGCAAGGAGAATTACCAGAGTTGTCGCCAGGTAAAGTAGGGTCATGTAGTCAGGCCTCGGCAGGTTCGGGTGTCAGGGCGGGACTCCCGTGGGTCCCCCGCAGTGCGGTGGCAGCAAACCGGACCAGGCTTGCCGCTACCTGGGTCGGATTGCCATCACCGGCATCGTAGGTCATGGCGTAGGTCAGCGCGCCAACGATGAAATCGAGCTGGCGGCGCAGTTCGGCATCGTCGGGCTTTTTTTCACCGGCCTGTTCAAGGGCCTCGGAAATGGCGGCGGCAAATCGTTTCATCACATGGGAGTAGCGATCCCGCACGAAACGGTGCAGATCCCGATCGTTTTCGGCAAAGGCCCGGACCAGGAGTCGGGCGAAATTCCTGTCGTCCTGTCCCCCGAGCAGCAGGGCAGGTTCCACGAGTGCTTCCAGGATCCTTTCCAGCCGCCGGCCGGATGCCTCGGTAACGGCATTTTCGAGTTGCCGGAGCCGTTGCCGGTTGAGATCGTCCAGATAGCGCTCGAAAACGGCGTGGACCAGGGCCTGTTTGGAACCCAGGTGGTAATGCACTGCTGCCAGGTTGACGCCTGCGGTGCGGGTGATCTGGCGCAAGGTGGTGGCGTGGAAGCCCTGGTTGGCGAAAAGGGTTTCGGCGGCATCAAGAATCTTGCTGGATGTATTGGTATCAGTCATTGCAGGGGCATCCGCCGGATTCAAACGAGCGTTTCAATCATACGTTTGTCAGGGGCCTTTCGCAAGCACGATTGGGCCGGTCCCTGACCGTGCATGGAGGGCCTCTGTGCCGTACAATGGTGCGATTTGACTCAAACTCGTTTTTCCGGTTCTCGTTTTTCCAGTTCAAGGAGCTTCAATTCATGGAACGTACCCTTTCGATCATCAAGCCCGATGCTGTTGCCAAGAACGTGGTCGGGGAGATCTGTGCCCGATTCGAAAAGGCCGGCCTCAAAATCGTGGCTGCGCGCATGATGCGCTTGTCCCGGGACCAGGCAGAGGGCTTTTATGCGGTGCACAGGGAACGACCGTTTTTCCCGGACCTGGTGAAATTCATGACCTCCGGGCCGGTTCTTGTCCAGGTTCTGGAGGGAGAAAATGCCATTTCCCGGAATCGGGAGATCATGGGGGCCACGGATCCCAAGCAGGCCGCGCCGGGCACCATCCGGGCCGATTTTGCCTCCAGCATCGACGCCAACGCGGTTCACGGTTCCGACGGGCCGGAAACGGCAGCCGAGGAAATTAACTTCTTTTTTAAGCCCGAGGAGATACACTCCCGGTAGAACGGGACTACGAGCTGATGCCAGCAGGTTTCCAAAAAACCAATCTGATGGGCCTGGACCAGGCCGGTCTGGAACTTTTTTTCGCCGGAATCGGTGAAAAGCCTTTCCGTGCCCGGCAGGTCCTCAAGTGGATTCATCACCGGTTTGTCGATGATTTCGAGCAGATGACCGACCTGTCCAGGGACCTTCGAGCCCGTTTGAAGGAAATCGCGGAGGTTCGTCCGCCGTTGATTCTGTCGGAGAACCGGTCGGTCGATGGCACGGTCAAGTGGCTGATGGCCTCTACCGAAGGCAATGCGGTGGAAACGGTTTTCATTCCCGAGCCCAACCGGGGCACGTTGTGCATTTCCTCCCAGGTTGGCTGCATGCTCAACTGCACCTTTTGCGCAACGGCCACCCAGGGCTTCAACCGGAATCTGGATTCCTGGGAAATCGTCGGCCAGGTCTGGCAGGCGGCCCGCCTGCTGCGGGAAGAGCGCCTCGGCGGGCGGCGAATCACAAACGTTGTTCTGATGGGCATGGGTGAGCCGCTGTTGAATCTGGATGCGGTGGAGCCGGCCCTGTCGGTATTCAGAAACGAACTGGCCTTCGGCCTGGCCGCCAAGCGACTGACTGTGTCGACGGCCGGCGTCATCCCGGGAATCGACCGGCTGCGCGAGGGGGTGGACGTGGCCCTGGCGATTTCCCTGCATGCACCGGAAGATGAACTGCGCACCCGCCTTGTGCCCCTGAACCGGAAGTATCCGATCGCCGACCTTTTTGACGCCTGCTGGCGGTTTCTCAAGGAGCGCAAGCGCAGTTCCATCACTTTCGAATATACGATGATCGACGGGGTCAACGACCAGCCCGAGCACGCTCGCAAGCTTGTCCGGCTGCTGGCTCCAATGCCGAGCAAGCTCAACCTGATCCCTTTCAATCCCTTTCCCGGGACCACTTTTCGCCAGTCACCGGCGGATTGCATCGAACGGTTCAAGGAAATCACCCGGGCCGGCGGGGTTCTTACCACCGTGCGCAAGACCCGCGGAGATGATATCGACGCGGCCTGCGGACAGCTTGCCGGCAAGGTGTTGGACCGGACCCGGCGGCAGGCCGGATTTCAGCAGCAGTTAGCCCAGAGGGCGGCATCTTGATCGGGATACGGTCAATCCTGGCAGTCCTTGCAACCTGTCTGCTGGTTGCCTGCGCGACAACCGGCGGTGAGCGCGATACCCGGGTGGGGATGAACAGCACAAGCCCGGTCCAGGCCGCCGAAACCAATACCCAGCTTGGGCTGGGGTACCTGCGCCGCGGGGATCTCAGGATCGCCAAGGAGCGGCTGGAACGGGCCATTGATCACGACCCGGACCATGTGCCGGCAATCGTTGGTCTGGCCATGGTTCATGAGCAGTTGCAGGAGGACAGTGTGGCCAACCGCTACTATCGGCGGGCGGCCCGACTTGCACCGAAGGACGGACCAACGCAGAATATATATGGAGTGTATCTGTGTAGAAGAGGAGAATTAGAAGAAGCAGATCGCCGTTTCCATGTCGCGATTGAGGATCCGCTTTACGATTCTCGCGAATCGGCCTACGCCAACGCGGGCGTCTGTGCCATGCGGATTCCCGACAAGGAAAAAGCCGAGGAGTATTTTCGGCAGGCCCTGCAAATACGCTCGGATCATACCGACGCCCTCTTCCACATGGCTGAGTTGTCTTACCAGCAGGGGAACGCCTTGACAGCGCGAGCGTTTTTACAGCGTTTCGAAAGCGCATCCGACCATGATTCGGAATCACTTCTGCTGGGTTATCGCGTCGAGATGGCCCTGAACAATCCATCAGATGCCATGGCGTATGCAAACCGCCTGGAACGGGATTTTCCAAATTCCGGAGAGGCGGATGACCTCAAACGCGAAATGCCTGATGACTACTGAAAAGAAACCACCGAAGACCCAGACCGTTGGAAGCGTATTGCGAATGGGCCGGGAGAAAAAAGGGCTCAGCAGACTTCAATTGAGCCGCCAGCTCCGACTCCCGACCACCGTAGTCGATTACATAGAAAACGATCAGCTCGACAGACTCGCCCCCATTTATCGCCGGGGCTATATCCGGAACTATGCCCGACAGGTCGACCTGGACGAACGGGCTGTGCTCAGCCTGATCCCGGCTGCCGAAGGCAATGAGCCTCAGTTGCAGGAAGTCCTGCCCACGCCCCGTCACAATGCGGGCTTTGAACAGGCTCTGCGGGGAGCCAGCTACCTGCTGGTCACCGCGGTGATCGTATTGCCGCTGGTGTGGATGTTTGTAGAAAGCGGTGCCCGCTTCTTCGAGCCGTCGGAAGAAAAGGAAGTGCACGAGATTACCCAGGAGAGCGAGGAACCCCTTGCAGAGTCCGACAACGGTAACGATTCGAATTCCGGCCCCGTCAGCCAGCGGCTCGCCCATGCGCTTTTCCTGGATGAGTCGGCAAGTCAGCCGACCCACCTGACGGCATCCGCCATTCCCATGCGTTCCAGGTCATCCGATGACCCGCCAAGTTCCGATGAGGCCGGGTCGCCTCTCTTCGAGCTATCCGGCCCGATTTCCGCGGCGGTCGCCGATTCACCGACACCAATAATGCCCCGCGAGAACCTGGTCGAGCTGGAGCTTGAGGAGGACTCGTGGGTCGACATACGCGATGCCAACGGAGTGCGGATTGCCTATGATCTGGCCGAGGCAGGCCATCACCGGTTTGAGGGCGAGGCTCCATTCACCGTACTGCTTGGCCGGGCTGCTTCGGCCCGCGTGAGTATCGACGGAGTGCAGGTTGATATCTCCAAGACCATTGATGGCGATGTGGCCCGGTTCGAACTGGCCTCCGGCGGGGAAATTCTGTACTGATCCTGCTATCCTTCGACCTGGCCTGATTTATTTCGGTCGTAACTGACTCGACCCGCCGATACGGCGGGTCGTTGTGTTCCTGTTGACCAGAGTTTCCACCTGATTCCTTGGAAATCCTAAGATGAAATCCGTCCAGTCCGTTCGCGGCATGCATGACCTGCTTCCCGACCAGTCCATGCTCTGGCGCGGGATCGAGCATACGGTCCGGGAGGTTCTGGATTGCTACGGTTACCGGGAAATCCGGATTCCGGTCCTGGAGAAAACCGACCTGTTCGTCCGGGCCATCGGAAATGCCACCGACGTGGTCGAAAAGGAGATGTATACCTTCGAGGATCGCAACGGGGATTCCCTGAGTCTTCGTCCGGAGGGCACGGCCGGCGTGGTCCGGGCAGCCATCGAGCATGGCTTGCTTCACGTTCCCGGCCTCAAGGTCTGGTATCACGGCCCCATGTTTCGTCACGAGCGCCCCCAGAAGGGCCGCCTTCGCCAGTTTCACCAGTTCGGTGTGGAAGTCTTCGGTATCGAGGCGCCGGCCGTGGACGTGGAACTGATCGCACTCGGTGAGCGACTCTGGAAGGCCCTGGGGATCGGAGGTCGGATCCGCCTGGAAATCAATTCCCTGGGTTCCCCCGAATCCCGCCGGACCTACCGGGAAAAGCTGGTTGAATATCTGGCCGGTCACGAAGACCAGCTCGACGACGACAGCCGCCGGCGATTGAAATCCAATCCATTGCGCATCTTCGACAGCAAGGTTTCCCGGACCCGCCAGATCATGGCCGATGCACCGCGACTGACCGACAGCCTGGATGAGGACTCTGCCCGGCGGTTCGACGAGGTGCGCCGCCTGCTGGATGCCCTGGGCATTGCATACCGGATCAATCCGGGACTGGTGCGGGGGCTGGATTACTACTGTGAGACGGTATTTGAGTGGATAACCGATGATCTCGGTGCCCAGGGAACCGTGTGCGCCGGAGGTCGTTATGATGGTCTGGTCGAGATCCAGGGAGGCCGGGCAACTCCGGGCATCGGGTTTGCCATGGGTGTCGAGCGGCTGGTTGAACTGGTTTCGCTTGAAGATGCCCAATTTCCCACGCGCCCGGCTGTCTATATCGTCTGCGCTGTGGATCCCGAACATGGCCTGGCCCTGGCCGAGGAAATTCGAAACCGATGCCCGGGGCTGGAAGTGGCCTGTGATCTGTCCGGCGGCAGCTTCAAGAGTCAGTTCAAGCGGGCCGACCGCAGCGGAGCAGGGAAAGCCCTGGTCCTGGGTGAGGACGAACTGGCGGACAATATGGTAGTGATCAAGGATTTGCGTGGTGAAACTGCGCAGCAAAGGCTGTCGCTGGACGAGGCGGCCGGTGTGCTGGCCCGATAAAGACGCGGGCCGTATGATAGAAACAATGAATTGCAAGGAAACCGAATTCCGATGGCTGTAGAACTTTACAACGAGCACGAACAATCCGAGCGGGTCAAGAAGTGGATCAAGGAAAACGGCATGAGTGTCGTTTTTGCCATCATCCTGGCCCTGGCCGGCATATTTGGCTGGCGCCAATGGCTGGACTTCCAGGATGGGCAGCAGCTAGCGGCCTCGGAGGCCTACGGTGCGCTGGAGATGGAAGTTGCCGCCGGCCGGATCTCTGATGCCGAAGCCCAGTACGAGACCCTTGAGTCCGACTTCGGGCGCCAGATCTACACTGCCCTGGGAGCGCTCAGGCTGGCATCGGCCTACGTGGCCGACGAGCGCCTTGAGGAGGCGTCCGAGTTGTACCGGACTGTGCTGGACCACCGCCGGGCATCGAGCCTGCACCCGGTTGCCCGCCTTCGCCTGAGCCGGGTTCTGCTGGCCATGGACCAGCCCGGTGATGCGATGGATGTGCTTGATGAAAGCGGACCACCGGAAGGCTTCCGGGCTGCCTGGGATGAGGTCAGGGGGGATATTCTCCTGGCCCAGGGCATGACTGAAGACGCCAGAGTGGCCTATCAAAGCGCCCTGGACAACATGCCCGGGGACGGGGGGAATCCCCAGATGCTGCAGATCAAGCTTGACCATGTGGGCGGCCCCATCGAGAACGGGGCCGGGAGCGGTTCATGAACCGGGTGCTGGTCCGCTGGTTGCTGGTGGCCGGCCTGTCGATCCTTCTGGCCGGCTGCCAGACGATCGGTGGCTGGTTCAGTCCTGATGACGCCGAGCCGCCGGCCGATCTGGTGGAATTCGAGCCGGCCATTTCCGTTACCCAGGCCTGGTCGACCCGGGTCGGGCGCGGAGTCGATCGCAGTGCGCCCCGGCTTCGACCATTCCATGAGGACGGCAAGGTCTGGGTTGCCGACCACCGTGGCAACGTAGTGGCACTGGATCGGGATTCGGGCCGGGAGATCCGCAGCTTTACGGTGGACATCGATTTGTCCTCCGGTCCTGCGGTGTTTGGTGACCTGGTGCTTCTCGGGGGATTTGACGGCGAACTTCTGGTGCTCGATGCGGAAACCGGAAACGAGCGCTGGTCGGCTCGCCTGTCATCGGAAGTCCTTGCCCTGCCGGTACTGGAAGACGGGGTTGTCATTGCCCGTAGCATCGACGGGCGGACCTACGGCTTCGACGTGGCCGATGGCAGCCGCCTGTGGGTCCACGATCACGGTGTTCCGCGCCTGACCCTGCGCGGTCTCAGCGATCCGCTGGTCCGGGGGGGCATCGTCTACCTGGGACACAGCGACGGCAAAGTCAGTGCCATGCAGGTGGCCACCGGCGATGTGGTCTGGGAGCAGCGGATAAGCTCTGGTGAGGGGCGAACGGAACTCGAACGCCTGGCCGATATCGATGGCAACCTGTTTATCGTCGGCACCGATCTGTTTGCATCCAGCTATCACGGGCGCACGGTTTCCATGGCCCTGGAATCGGGCCGGACCCTTTGGGTCAAGGAGTTGCCCTCCCATTCCGGGGTGATTGCCGAGCGGACCCGGTTGGCGGCAACCGACCGGAATGACCACGTCTATCTGGTCGACCGTCGAAACGGCTCCACCCTCTGGCAAAACGACAGGATGGAACGGCGCCAGCTGACCCGTCCGAGCTTCCACGATGGCTACCTGGTCGTCGGCGACAAGCAGGGTTACCTGCACTGGATGGATCTCGATTCGGGCGATTTTGTTTACCGTGCCCGGGCAACCCGAAACGACCGGTTCACCGGACCGCCACTGGTCGTGGGTAGCCTGATGATTACCCACTCCGCCGATGGCACTGTTGCTGCGTGGCGTATCGACTCCTGACAATCCCCCGAAACGCTTCAGCCGGATATCCGCCAGCGGGACACCGGCGATGAATCCATTGCCGGTCGTCGCCATCGTCGGTCGTCCCAATGTGGGAAAGTCCACCCTGTTCAACGCCCTGACCCGGACACGGGATGCACTTGTCGCGGATATGCCCGGGGTCACCCGGGATCGTATCTACGGCACGGCAAACATCGAGGATCGCAAGCTGGTCCTGGTCGATACCGGCGGGCTGGCTGAAGACCCGGACCAGATCAGCATGGAATCCGGTCGCCAGGTCGAACAGGCCATCGACGAAGCCGATGCCATCCTGTTTCTAATCGATGGCAGGGCAGGGCTCAATGCCCATGACCTGGAAATCGGTGCCCGGCTGCGGACCAAGAACAAGCCGGTCATCGTGGTTCTCAACAAGACCGACGGTCTGGATGTTCAACAGGCAATGCTTGAAGCCTCCGAACTTGCCATGGGCGCCATGGTTCCGGTCTCCGCCGAGCATCGAAGGGGGCTTGATGCGCTGGGTTCGGAACTGCTTGCGGTTCTGCCTCCCGAAGCAAAAGACCATACCGACCCGGAACCCTTTGACGGTGTACGCCTGGCGCTGATCGGCCGGCCGAACTCGGGCAAGTCGACGCTTCTCAATCGCCTGGCCGGCGAGGAACGCTCCCTGGCCATGGACATGCCCGGTACGACCCGGGACCCGGTTCATGCCGATATCGAGCGGGAAGGGCGGGCTTACCGGGTCGTGGATACTGCCGGAATCCGGCGCCGGGCCCGTATCCACGAAGTAGTGGAAAAGTTCAGCGTGATCAAGGCCCTGCAAGCCATCGAAAAAGCCGATGTGGTGGTCCTTTTAACTGATGCAAGGGAAGGTATTGCCGATCAGGATGCGGGCCTGCTGGGGCACATCCTTGATGCCGGCAGACCCCTGGTCGTCGCGGTCAACAAGTGGGACGGGCTCGATGATTATCAGCGCAGGCAGGTCAGGGAGCAGCTCGACCAGCGGCTGGGATTTGCCAGCTTTGCCCAGATCGTGACCATTTCCGCGCTCCACGGAACCGGGATGGGAGAGTTGTTTGCAGCCATCGAGCGGGCCTGGGAGGCGGCCACACGGGTGTTACCCACCTCCGCCCTCAGCCGCTGCCTGGAGCGGTCAGTGGAAGCCCACCCCCCGCCAGCCAGCCAGCGTTTTGTGCCCAAGCTCAGATTTGCCCACAGTGGCGGAATCCAGCCGACCCGCATCGTGATTCACGGCAACCGTACGCGGCATGTGCCGGAAAGCTACCGGCGCTACCTGGTCAACCAGTTTCGAAAGACCTTCAAGTTGATCGGCGTGCCGATCAAGCTGATCTTCAAGGATTCCGACAATCCCTATGCTGGCCGCAAGAATGTGTTGAGCCAGCGCCAGGTCGACAAGCGCAAGCGGCTGAGGAAGCGTGCCAGGCGATAGGGAAAAATCCGGCCGGCAGGAATCGGGTACCCGGCCCCGTGACGGACTCGATCGGCGCCTGGCCGAGCTCTCCGACCGGATCGCGGGGCTTGAACCCCACCGGGCAGCCGACCTGTACAAGTCAGGCGCCTGCCTGGTCGATATTCGCGAGCCTCACGAGCTCGAAGAGGGGACGCCTGCAGGTTCGACTCATCTTCCCCGGGGCAGCCTGGAGCTTGAAATCCAGTCCCACCTGCCGGAAACGGACCAGCCGGTAATCCTGATGTGTGCCAGTGGTCAGCGTTCCCTGCTGGCCGCCGAGGCCCTGCAGCAACTGGGCTACCAGCGGGTCTACAACCTGGTCGGTGGCTTCCGGGCCTGGAAGGGAGCCGGCCTTCCAATCGAATATCCCCGCGTGGACGGGGACCGTTTCCGGACACGCTATGCCCGCCACCTGGCCATGCCGGAAGTGGGCGAGGCGGGCCAGAAGACGCTGCTGGCATCCAGTGTGCTCATCGTGGGTGCCGGCGGCCTGGGTTCACCGGCAGCCTTCTACCTGGCCGCTGCCGGCGTGGGACGGATCGGGCTGGTTGACGGTGACCGGGTCGAACGCAGCAACCTCCAGCGCCAGATTCTGCACACCGATGCCGCCGTTGGTCATCCCAAGACCGCCTCGGCGGCTGAAAGAATTCACGCCCTGAATCCCGATGTACGGCTTGATACCTACCCGGTTCGCCTGGATGCCACCAATGCCGAGTCCATCGTGGGTGATAGTTACGACATCGTGCTGGACGGTTCGGACAATTTCCCGACCCGGTATCTGCTCAACGATGTCTGTATCCGCTTGGGATTGCCGCTGGTTTACGGTGCCGTTTTCCGGTTTCAGGGGCAGGTCGGAGTGTTTCATGCCGGCGACGGCTCCCGACCGTGCTATCGCTGCCTGTTTCCCCGACCACCGTCTGGTCGGGATGCTCCCAGTTGTGCCGAGGCCGGCGTGCTTGGCCTGATGCCCGGCATCGTCGGATGCTTCCAGGCCGCAGAAGCGGTCAAGTACCTACTCGACCTGGGGCAAAGCCTCCAGGGACGCTTGCTGTCCATCGATGTGCTGTCTGCTTCAACCCGCACGGCCCGGCTCGACCGGGATCCGGAATGTGCCTGGTGCAGTGGCAGCCCTCCGGACGGATACCCCGACTACCAGGCGTTTTGCCGCGAAGCCTGAGCAGGGTTTGCCCGGATCAGCTATAGCGTCCAGGACTGGAGATTGCGGGCGATGGTATTGGTGATTCGGGTGTCGTCGGGCTGAATCCTGGATGGCCATTGTTCGACAAGCTGTCCCTTGCGGTCGAAAAAATACTTGTGGAAGTTCCATTTCGGCAGGGCATCCGAACCGAACTCCTGGGCAATGTCCTTGAATAGGGGGTGGGCCTCGGCACCTGTGACAGGATACTTCGCAGTCATCGGGAAACGAACCTGGTATTCCCGGGCACAGAAGTCGGCAATTTCATCCTCGTCACCCGGTTCCTGCTCACCAAAGTCATTGGAGGGAATCCCCAGCACCACAAGCCCGCTCTGGTTGTAGTCGAAGTAAAGTTTCTGGAGCTTTGCGTACTGGGGTGTGAAGCCACATTCGGAAGCTACATTGACCACGAGAACCGGCTGGTTGCGAAAGCGCTGCATGGTCATCGGGGGACCCTGGAGCGACTTGAAGCTGTATTCGAAGATATTCACCGGGATTCTCCTCCTTTACGCATCGGGCTGGCGACCCCGCGAATCGGGTGAAAAGGTACAATACCAGAAGCCGCCGGTCGGATTCGGCGATCCATTCTGAAACTGGAGTCGGAATGAGTGAACAAGCCAGGATACTCGATGGCCGGAAGGTTGCCGATCGACTGATTGATACCGTTTCCCAGGCGATTGAGTCCCACACATCCGGCGGTGGCCATCGACCCGGTCTTGCCGTGGTGCTGGTGGGGACCGATGCCGCATCCGAAGTCTACGTGAGCAACAAGATCCGGGCCTGCGAGCGGGCTGGAATTGCATCCCGAAGCCACCGCCTTCCCCCGGAAACAACCCAGGAAGAGCTGCTGGCATTGATCGATCATCTCAATGAATCCGAAGATATCAACGGCATCCTGGTTCAACTTCCGCTGCCCGGGCATCTCGATGAAACTGAGGTAACTCACCGAATCCGGCCGGACAAGGATGTGGACGGATTTCATGCCACCAACGTGGGACTGCTGGCCCTTCGCGAGCCCGGCCTTCGCCCGTGCACCCCCCGAGGTGTCCTGACCCTGCTCAAGGCCCATGGCATTGACCCCAAGGGAATGCACGCGGTGGTCGTGGGCGCATCGAACATCGTTGGCCGGCCCCTTTCCCTGGAGCTATTGCTGGCCGGAGCCACCACCACCGTGTGTCACCGTTTTACCCGGGATCTGGAGCTTCACACAAGTCGCGCCGAGCTTTTGTGCGTGGCCGTGGGCAAGCCGGGCATCGTCAATGCCGACTGGATTTCCCGCGGCTGTGTGGTCGTGGACATCGGGATATCCCGCAGCAGCGATGGTCGGCTGCGCGGTGATCTGGAGTTTGAACAGGCCGCCCGCAGGGCAGCCTGGATCACGCCGGTCCCCGGAGGGGTCGGGCCGATGACCGTTGCAACCCTGATGCAGAATACTGCCCAGGCATCCGGTCTGACCGTGGAGCTGGAGTGATCAAGCCTCCGGCCAGCGGCTGAGCACTTGAACCAGCATGAGTATCGATAACCGCAAGCAGCCGGGATTCCTGCAGGAACTTCTGATCGGCTTCGCCCAGCTGGGTCAGCATCTGCAGATTCTCGAGCGGGCTGTTGCGTTGCTGCTGATCGGAGCGCTGACCGGCCTGGTACTCGTCCAGGGGCTTTTCCGGCACCTGGCCGATGGCCCGCCGGACTGGATACCCCAGGCGGTAGCTGCGGGCCTGTTGTGGTTGATCATGGTCGGTGCGGTCATTGCCGCCGGTCAGGCCGGGCACTTGCGCATCAGTCTGTTGGATCGGTTATTGCCCGATCTCTGGGCCTGCCTGATCCACCGGATCCTTCTGGCCATGACAGGGCTGGCCTGTCTTTTCCTGATGGGCTATTCCCTCCGGGCCGTTGGGCTCGAACGGGCGTTCAGCGAGACCACGTTCTTTGACCTGCCTGCCTGGTATGTCCAGCTCATTGTGCCCCTTGGTTTCCTGCTGATGGCCGCCCGCTTCCTGGCCCGGGCGGCAGCCCCGCTTGTGGCCCTGCTGCTCCAGCCCCCGGGATCCGACAACTCACCAGGAGTCAGGCGTCAATGATTGCCGTCCTGCTGGTGTTACTGGCCTTGCTTGGCATGCCCCTGTTTGCCGTCATTGCCGGCGGTGCCCTGGCGGCCGCGATGGACCAGCAGCTCGACCCGACCCTGGTAATCCTGGAATTTCTAAGGGTTGCCGAAATGGAACTCCTTCTGGCGTTGCCTTTTTTCACCTTTGCCGGCGTGGTACTCGGGCAAAGCCGCACGCCGGGGCGGCTGGTAGAGCTGGCCGAACGAATCCTGTCGCCGGTACCCGGTGCGCCGGGCCTCGGGTTGCTTCTTGCCGGCACGTTTGTGGCAGCCATGGGCGGTCTGACCGCCGGACTGGTACTGGCCGGCACCGGGGCGGCAATCGGAGCCGTGGGCAAGCCTGGCCCCTATGGCCGCCTCGGTCCCGGCTATCTGCTTGCGCCATCGGCAGCCCTGATCCTGTTTGCGGTGCTGGTCCGGGAGGTGGCGCCGGCCGGGCGGGTGACCCTTGACCAGGTCTTCCTGGCCGGCCTGATTCCGGCAATTCTCGCCGTCGGGCTTTTTTCGTTTCAGGCAATCCGGAAGCAGGGGGAAGGAGAGGCCAGGGCAGCCCAGGGGGTATTGCCTGGTGACGGTGACTGGAATCCGGGCCGGGCGCTGTGGGATCTGTCGCTGCCGCTGATCGTCCTGGGGGCGGTCTTTTCCGGATTTCCGGGCCTCGTTGAAACGGCAGCGCTTGCCGTGGTCTGGGTGATTGTTTCGGTATGCCTTGTGCGGCGGGAAGTGGCCTTGTCGCACCTGCCTGCGCTTGCCGGTCGGGCCATGATTCCCTGCGGGGCGGTACTGATCCTGCTCGGGCTCGGGTTATTTACCAGCAACTACCTGGTCGACACGGGCACACCAGGGATCATCCACGGCTGGCTGGATTCCTGGCTCAATGGAACCGGGTTTCTTCTGATCGGGGCGCTTGTTCTGGTGCTTATGGGCGCTGTTGCCGGGATGATGGGCGGGCTGATCCTGCTTGCTCCGCTTGCCGTTCCCCTGGCGCTGGCCTTTGAAATCCATCCGCTCCAGTTCGCCATCGCATTCGTGCTGAGCCTGCAGATCGGAGCCGGCATTGCAGATCCCGGGCCGGGCAAGCCGGCACGACAATCCGTTTCCCTGGTTGCATGCCTGGCCGTGGTTCTGGTGCTGGTGGTGTTCTTTCCGGGGCTGACGACCGCCTGGACCGGTTCGGACTTTCCCTGGAGGAGCCTGAACCCCGGCTACTGACCGGACAGACCGGTCAGTAGCCGGGCAACCTCACGAAGATCAGTCGGAATCCGACGCCGGTTTGTCCGAAGTGCCAGTGTCCTTCGGTGCCTGGCCGGTTTCCCCGGGCTTTTCCGAAGAACTTCCGGTTGAACCGGCCTTTGCCGTTTTCTTCTTGCCCGCCGACTTTTTCTTCTTCCCGGCTGCTTTTTTCCTTCTGGCGGTTTCGGTCTTCGAGCTCGACCCGCCGCGTTGACCGGAAGACTTGCCATTGGGCCGCTCGACGATCGCCGCAACACCCATGCCCCCGGCAGTACAGACCGAGACCAGGCCTCGGCCGGACCCGGCCTGCTCCAGAATGCGGGCCAGGGTGCCTAGAATGCGGGCGCCGGTGGCTGCAAAGGGATGGCCGACCGCCAGGCTGCCACCCTTGACGTTCATGTGCCTGCGGTCAATGGAACCCATGGCGCTTGTCAGGCCCAGGCGTTCCTTGCAATAGCGCTCCGATTCCCAGGCCTTCAGGGTGCAGCAGACCTGGGCGGCGAAGGCCTCGTGGATCTCGTAGAAGTCGAATGCCTGCAGGTCGAGCCCGGCACGCTGAAGCATTTCGGCAACGGCCACGGTAGGTGCCATCAGCAGCCCCTCGTCCCCGTTCACGAAATCCACCGAAGCGGTTCGTCCCTCGCTCAGGTAGGCCAGGACGGGTAGATCGTTTTTCCGCGCCCAGTCTTCCGAGCACAGAAGGACTGCCGCGGCCCCGTCGGTCAAGGGGGTCGAGTTGCCCGCCGTGAGCGTGCCTGAAGAACTGCGGTCAAAGGCCGGGCGCAGGGAAGAGAGTTTTTCCAGGGTGGAATCGGGGCGGACGTTATTGTCCCGCAGAACTCCGTTGTGACCGGTGACCAGGTCGTCGAAGAAACCGTCATCCCAGGCTGTTGCTGCCTTGAGGTGACTGTCCAGGGTCAATTCGTCCTGCTCCTTGCGGGTTACCTGCCATTCCCGGGCCATGCGTTCGCAATGCTGGCCCATGGAAAGTCCCGTTCGCGGCTCGGCATTGCGCGGGGGCTGGGGTGCCAGTTCACCAAAGGAAAAGCCCTTGAAAGCCTTGAACCTTTCGCCAAGACTGCGTGCCCGGGACAGATCCACCAGGCGCCTTGCAAATCGGTCGGAGAAAACCACCGGCACATCACTGGCGGTATCCGACCCGCCCACGATGGCGCACTCGATCTGTCCGGTGGCAATCTCGGCACCGGCCAGCAGGGCCGCCTGGAGGCTGGTGCCGCAGGCCTGCTGCAGGGTAATGCCGGAACTCAGCGGGGACAGGCGGGTGCTCAGCAAGGCTTCCCGGGCCAGGTTCCAGTCCCGGGAATGGCTTGTGACCGCACCACCGATGACCTTGTCGATCACCTTGTCTTCAAGTCCGCACTGATCGACCAGCCCCTGGATGGCCGAAGCCAGCATGTCCTTGTTGGACTGGCTCGAATAGACCGTGTTGGCGCGGCAGAACGGAATGCGGCTGCCGCCTGCGATAACGATTCGGCGGAGCTTGCGATCATCCATTTTTGGAGTCCTCGTCGGTGTTGGATTCATCGGCGGGATGGTCTGCCGGGTCCGGCGTGGTGGCCGTGGGTTTTTCCTTGCCGGCCTTGAGGGCCTCCAGGTAATGCATGGGACCGCCCCGGAAGGGGGCAAAGCCGGTTCCGAAGATCATGCCCGCATCGAGCAGGTCGGCACTGCGCACGACCTTGTCGTCCAGGCTGGCCCGGCATTCGTCCAGATAGGGCTTCATCAGCTTTTCAGCCAACAGGTCAAGGTCCTGCCCCTCAATGGCCTTGCGATCCTTTACCGGCTTGCCCTTGCGCCAGGCGTAGAAGCCTTCCCCGGTTTTCTTCCCCTTGTGGCCGGATGAGACCATATCCTCGAGAATCTTCTTTTCCTCACCGGCCTCATCGCCCATGAGGGTATCGATAACACTCAGGCCCACGTCCAGGCCCACGGTGTCGGCCAGTTCAACCGGCCCCATGGGCATTCCGAACTGCTCGGCGGCCTCGTCCAGGGCTTCCTTGGGGACCCCGTCCCGGTGCATGGCCATGGCGTTGCGCATGTAGGGAGCCAGCACCCGGTTGACCAGGAATCCGGGTGTACTGGTAACCGGGAGGGCGTACTTGCCGATCTGGGTGGCGAAGCTGCAGCCATCGTCGACTACCCCCGGATCTGATTTCTTGTCCTGGACGACTTCGACCAGGGGCATCTGGGCGACGGGATTGAAAAAGTGCAAACCGATCAGGCGCTGGGGTTCGTCGAGCACATCGGCAAGTTCCGAAAGGGGAATCGCCGAAGTGTTGGTGGCGAGAATTGCGTGATTTTTCACTCGCCCATTGAGCCTGGAAAATACCTCCCGCTTGGCATCCCGGTCCTCGTAGATGGCTTCAATGATTACATCTGCCCGTTCAACACCCCGGCCTTCCAGATCAGCCAGCAGGCGAGACCGGGCTGCGGCAATCAGGTCCGGCTTCTTCAACCTGCGGGCAAACAGCTTTTCGGCCCGCTTGATGGCCGGTTTGATGAACTTCTGCTCTCGGTCCTGGAGGGTTACCTCGAGTCCTCGAAGTGCACACCATGCGGCAATGTCCCCTCCCATCACGCCGGCTCCGATCACGTGCACCCGGCGTGCCTTGAAATCACTCCGCTTGCCCTCGGCCTTCAGGCCTTCCATGAGCCGGAAGACCCTGCGCAGGTTGCGGGAGGTCTCTCCGGCCAGCAATTCGGGTACCCGGCGGCTTTCCTCGGCAATCATGGCCAGGCAGTCGTTGCCGCATTCCTCGAAGGCATCGATCAGGGAAAAGGGCGCCGGATAGTGTTCCGGTCGGGCCTTGGCGGCGGTCTTCTTGCGCATCATGCCGGCCAGCAGCTTGCGGGCCGGCCCGGTGTTCGCAGCCCGGGCCACGATCCCGGGGCGGGAGCTGGACTTGCCCTTCAACACCGCCTGGCGGGCGGCCCAGCGCAGGGAGCCGTGGGGGCTTGTGAGCTGATCGACGAGGCCCAGGCCTCTGGCCTGACCGGCTCGCAACATCCGGCCGGTCAGCATCAGTTCCATGGCCTTCGGGGCGCCGATCGCCCGTATGCTGCGTCCGGATCCCCCGAAACCGGGATAGATTCCCAGTTTGACCTCGGGGAATCCGATGCGCGTGTGCTCAGCATTCAGGGCAATCCGCCAGTCGAAGCAAAGGGCCAGCTCCAGCCCACCGCCCAGGCAGAAGCCCTCGAAGGCCACGACGGTTGGAAACTCCAGGTCTTCGATCTGCTGGAACAAGCGATGGACTTTCTTGACGTTGGCACGGAGCTCATCGACATCATCAGTCTGGTCGAACTCCCGAACATCGGCGCCGACGATAAAACTGCCCGATTTGCCGGACATTAGGGCCAGTCCGGTCGGGCGGTCCGACTTGAGCCGCTTTATGATGCCTTCCAGTTCAGCCAGGACCTCCGAACCCAGGGTATTGACCTTGTCGCTTGCATGGTCGAGGAAAAGCCATGCGATATTGTCCTGATCGTATTCCAGCCGCCAGTTGCGTGGAGCCTGGTCGAGGTTCTCTTGCGCCATTTCCGATTCCCGTCCGTGAATTTGTGAGGGCGTCTTGATGTTTTCAGTATAAGGCCCTCGACGGCGCTTGTGGGCAATCCGGGCCGCTTGTCCAGCGGGCTGCGGGGCCAGTCAGGGCAATTGCCAGCCTTTTTCGCGCAGCATGCGGGCCGCTGCGATCAAGGGCAGACCCATCAGTGCCGATGGATCATCGCTGGTGATACGCTCCACCAGGGTCGAGCCGAGGGTTTCCGAGCGGAACGCGCCCGCACAGTCCATGGGCGCATCCCGGTCCACGTAGCGACGGATCTCGTCGGAGTCCAGCCTGCGAAAGACCACTTCGGTTTCGATGCGCTCGAGCCGGGGTCGAGCGCCCGGGAACAACAGGCAAAGTCCGGAATGAAACACGATGCTTCGGCCCGAAAGTCGCTGAATCTGTTCAACCGCCGCAGCCGCCGATCCGGGCTTGCCCAGACTCTCACCGGCAAGTTCGGCGACCTGGTCCAGGCCGAAAATGGCCGACTCGGGATAAGTCCGGGCAACAGCCCGGGCCTTTTCCAGGGACAATCGCTCAACCAGTTCGGCGGGTTGCTCGCCGGACCGGGGGGTTTCGTCTATATCAGCCGGGTGAACGTCAAAGTCGAGTCCGAGGCGATCCAGCAGAGTCTTCCGGTAAGGGGACCGGGAGGCGAGAACGAGGGGGCAGGGTGCATCCATATTACTTGTCACCTGTAGTGTTCGAGTGCTAATATTCGTGGGTTATGTCGCGCGATTTTCCAGACTGGGTGGATCCGGTCAAGGCTGCAGCGGCCCGTCGGGAGTTTAACGGCACCATGCCGCTGGAGCGAATGAGTCGCTTGGTCGACGTGCTGGAATCTGATTCGGGCGAGGCGAGGTTTGGCCTCGCCTTTTCATTTGACGATCAGCGCCAGGTGCGGGTGGATGTGCAGGTTTCGGCCACAGTCGAACTTCGCTGTCAGCGAAGCCTGGAGGTTTACATGCAGCCGATCCAGGGCCGGTCCACGGTTGGCGTGGTCGCCAACGAGGAGTTGGCCCGGGCTTTGCCCGGTGACTACGAACCCATGTTGTGCCCGGACAATCGGCTGCGGCTGGTTGACCTGGTCGAAGAGGAACTGCTGCTGGCAATGCCGCTGGTTCCGCGTGACCCGAATTCCGAACCGGTTGCCCAGGAGGCACCCCGGGAAGATACTCATCGTCCGCTTGCCGGTCTGGCCGAACTCAGGGCAGGCAAGAAGGACAAATGAACTGTTGAACTACCGCAATCCGGAGAATTGAGCAATGGCCGTTCAAAAAAGCCGAAAAACCCCGTCCCGCCGTGGCATGCGTCGTTCCCACGATGCCTTGTCCGGGCCGACCCTGTCCGTTGATCCGACCACAGGGGAGACCCATCGCCGCCATCATGTGACCAAGGAAGGTTTCTATCGCGGTCGCCAGGTGGTCGAGGTGGCTGTCGAGATCGACGAAGAAGACGAAACCGAAAGCTGATCAGCTTTCTTTCGCCATGGCGGCAAACTCCCGGCCGGGCACCACGGGTCATCCCACCCGGGGTCATCACACCCGGGTAAAAGACACTGACCAGCTCCCTGTACGCCAGTCAGTGGAGGTTGCCGTGGATACACTGGGCGGGGACAGGGGGCTGGAAGTCACCCTGGAAGGTTCCATCATGGCCCTTGAGCAGGAACCGGGACTCCGGCTGAGACTGGTCGGTCCCGGTGACGCCATCGCCCGGCGGATGGAATCGGCCGGGGAGGTTTCCGGAGGCCGCGTTTCCATCATCGATGCAAGCAACAGCATCCCCGGGGACATGACACCGTCGAGAGCACTGCGCCAGGGCGGAGACTCGTCACTGGCAACAACGGTTCGACAGGTCCGGGAAGGGGGTGCCGATGCAGCAGTCAGTGCCGGCAACACCGGTGCCCTGATGGCCTATTCCCGCCACCTCCTGGGCATGCTTCCAGGCGTGGATCGTCCCGCACTGATGTCCCGGCTGCCGGCCCGAAACGGGGAAGTCTGGTTACTCGACCTGGGGGCCAACATCGGCGTGGATGCCCGTCGCCTGTTCGAATTCGCCCTTCTTGGATCTGCCGCGGTTACAGCCATGCAAGGTGGCCAGATGCCACGGGTGGGGCTGCTTAATGTGGGCAGCGAAACCAGCAAGGGCAGCGATGTGGTCCAGGAGGCAGCCCGATTGATCAGCGAATCGGACCTGGATTTTGCCGGCTTCGTGGAAGGCCACGATGTTTTTTCCGGGAGCGTCGACGTGGTCGTTTGCGATGGCTTTGTAGGTAATGTACTTCTGAAAGGGGCCGAGGGTCTGGCCGGTCTGCTGCTTGAACGCCTGAAGACCTCCCTTTCCGGTGGCCTGAAGACTCGTCTGGGGGCACGGCTGGTGCGGGATTCACTGGAAGGCCTGCTTCACTCCCTGGACCCGGCTGGTCACAATGGAGCCCCCTTGCTCGGCGTCAATGGTATTGTTATCAAAAGCCACGGTGCAGCCGGTCCGACGGCATTCAGCAATGCAATCCTGCTTGCCGTCCGGGAAAGCCGGCGTGAAATGATCGGAGAAATCGAGCGCCAGCTCTGGGCGAGCTACTAGTGTGCCCCGCCACGCGGCAGAATTCGTTTGAGGGAAGGAATTGAGATATTCAAGAATAATCGGTACCGGGAGCTACCTGCCGGAGACAGTCCTTACCAATGCGGAACTGGAGCAGCGGGTCGACACCACCGACCAGTGGATCCGTGAACGTACCGGCATTCGGGAGCGCCGCGTGGCCGCTCCGGACCAGACCACCTGCGACCTGGCAGAAATGGCCGCCCGGCGAGCCATGGAAGCCGCCGGGGTTGATCCTTCCGAAATCGATCTGCTCATCCTCGGAACCACCACTCCGGACCTGGTTTTTCCGTCCACAGCATGCCTTTTGCAGACCCGGCTGGGTCTTGGCGAATGCGGCGCCTTCGATCTCAACGCGGCCTGTTCGGGGTTTATCTACGGGCTTTCAGTTGCCGACCAGTTCATTCGTGCCGGGACGGCCGAAAAGGTGCTGGTGATCGGGGCAGAGACCCTCACACGAATGCTCGACTGGAATGACCGGTCCACCTGCGTGTTGTTCGGAGACGGAGCCGGTGCGGTTGTTCTGGCGGCCGATGAGAAGCCGGGCATCATGTCGACACATATTCATGCCAACGGCCATTACAGCGACCTGCTGGGCACCTCGGTGGGTGTATCCAGGGGGTTCAAGGCCGAGGAACGAGGCGGCGTTCGAGTCAAGATGAAGGGCAATGAGGTCTTCAAGGTGGCTGTCAACACCCTGGGCCGGATTGTTGACGAAACCCTGGCGGCCAACAACCTGGAAAAACACGATCTGGACTGGCTGATCCCCCATCAGGCCAACCTGCGCATCATCAAGGCCACGGCACGCAAGCTGGACATGTCCATGGACCAGGTCATCGTCACCGTCGACCAGCACGGCAACACTTCCGCAGCCTCGGTGCCCCTGGCCCTGGACGAGGCCGTTCGCAGCGGCCGGGTGAAGCGGGGGGAGAAGCTGCTTCTGGAAGCATTCGGTGGCGGGTTTACCTGGGGGGCTGCGCTGGTACGATACTGAGCGCTTTGCGATGAACTCCGTTACTCTTGCCAAGAATCCTCCCATGGGATCCGATCATGACTGAATTTGCCATGCTTTTTCCGGGCCAGGGCTCCCAGAGCGTCGGCATGCTGGCTGAACTGTCCGAAAGGAATGCCGAGGTCAAGGCATGTTTTCAGCAGGCCGGCAAGGTGCTCGGCATCGATCTGTGGAAGCTTGCCTGTGAAGGACCCGAAGAAGAACTGGGAAAGACCGAGATCACCCAGCCGGCCCTGCTTGCCGCCGGGGTTGCCGTATGGCGCAGCTGGCAGGAAGCCGGCGGGCCCATGCCGGCAGCACTGGCCGGGCACAGCCTGGGTGAATACACCGCTCTGGTCTGTGCCGAGGCCCTGGATTTCGAGGAAGCCGTATCCCTGGTCGCAGACCGGGGTCGATTCATGCAGCAGGCCGTCCCCCGGGGACAGGGCAGCATGGCCGCCATCCTGGGGCTTGATGATGAACTCCTTGCGCAAATCTGCAGCAAGGCTGCCGGTGACCAAGTGGTGGCACCGGCCAATCTCAATTCCCCGGGTCAGGTGGTTATTGCCGGACATCGGGAGGCAGTCGAGCGGGCCTGTGAAGCCTGCCAGGAAGCCGGTGCCCGCCGGGCCATGATCCTGCCCGTCAGTGTTCCTTCCCACTGCTCCCTCATGGAACCGGCCGCAGGGGACTTGCAGGAGCGGCTGGAAAGCGTCAATATCCGCCCCCCGAAGCTGCCGGTGATTCACAACGTGGACGTCCGACAGCATCCTGAAGCGGATTCCATTCGCAAGGCGTTGACCGATCAACTGGTCTCTCCGGTGCAATGGACCCGGACAATCAACCACATGAAGAACCAGGGGCTTGAGCATATGGCTGAATGCGGACCTGGAAGGGTGCTTTGCGGCCTCAATCGCCGAATTGACCGAACCCTGACCTGCATTTCCCTGGAAACCCCGGAGCGGCTTGAAGACACGGCACTGGAGTGGAACGACAACTGATGAGCAGTGACAACTCCGCAACTTCACAACCGCTGAGCCTGGAAGGACAGGTCGCCCTGGTGACCGGCGCCAGCCGCGGAATCGGTCAGGCAATCTCCGACGTTCTGGCCCGACAGGGTGCAGCGGTATTCGGTACGGCCACCTCGGAATCCGGCGCAGACGGAATCTCCGGCCGCCTGGGGGCATCCCGGGGACTGGCGATGAACGTCACCGATCCGGACAGCATTGACCGGGTCATCGGCCAGGTTCGCGACGAGGCCGGGCCGGTGACAATCCTGGTCAACAATGCGGCCATCACCCGTGATCAACTCCTGATGCGCCTGAAAGACGCGGATTGGGATGAAGTCATGGATACCAATCTCAAAGGCGCCATGCGGGTCTCACGGGCTTGCCTGAGGGGCATGCTCAAGGCCAGGTTCGGACGTATCATCGGTATATCATCGGTGGTTGGACACAGCGGCAACCCGGGGCAGTCGAATTATGCGGCCGCCAAGGCGGGGCTCGCAGGGTTCAGCCGGGCACTGGCCCGGGAGGTCGCCGGGCGCAATATCACGGTCAATACCGTGGCACCGGGGTTTATCGATACGGACATGACCCGGGCCCTGGATGACGACCAGCGTGAGCGGCTCATGGCTGATATCCCCGCCGGCCGCCTGGGAAGCCCGGAAGACGTGGCCTGGATGGTTGCATTTCTGGCTTCACCTGCAGCCGGATACGTTACGGGGCAAAGTTTGCATGTCAACGGCGGAATGTACATGGTATAATTCTATGCTTCTGTATATATCCCGTTGAAAGTATTTGTTTTTTATGGGCGCGCCCACCAAAATGGTGTGGCGTCGGTCAATCATGGTCAACTGGAATGAGTAGCGCATCTTCAATACAATGAGCGCGCCTTTCGGCAACTGACAGAGGAAACCAAAAATGAGCAGCATTGAAGATCGGGTCAAGAAGATCGTCGTCGAGCAACTGGGAGTCAAGGAAGAGGAAGTGACCCCCAGTGCTTCATTTGTAGACGACCTGGGAGCGGATTCACTCGACACGGTTGAGCTGGTGATGGCCCTTGAAGAGGAATTCGAGTGCGAAATTCCCGATGAGGAAGCCGAGAAGATCACCAGTGTTCAGCAGGCCATTGACTACATCAAGGCCAACGTTGAAAAGTAGAACGTTTCTTTCCAATGCCGACGTGCCGGTCTAGAGAAGAGCGACAACATGCAAGGTGATCGAAAAGTCGTCGTAACCGGCCTGGGCCTGGTATCCCCGGTGGGTAACGAGGTTTCTGCGGGGTGGGACAGTATATGCAACGGGCGCAGCGGCATTGGACCGCTGCAGGCTTTTGACGCTACCCGTTTTCCCTGCCAGATTGCCGGTGAGGTGCGTGACTTCGACATCACCGATTACCTTTCGCCCAAGGATGCCCGAAAGAGTGATATTTTCATTCATTACGGCATGGCGGCGGCCATCCAGGCCATCATCGATGCCGGTTTCGAGGAGAATCCGGATAATCCCGAACGATTCGGGGTTGCCATCGGTGCCGGTATCGGAGGCATTGCTACCATCGAAAAAACCTACGGCGCGTTTCTGGAAGGTGGGCCACGCAAGATATCCCCGTTTTTCGTTCCGGGCAGCATCATCAACATGGTTGCCGGAAACCTTTCGATCCGTTACGGCTTCAAGGGCCCCAACATTTCCATAGTTACAGCTTGCACAACGGCAACCCATAACATCGGGGATGCCGCTCGCATGATTGCCTATGGAGATGCCGATGTCATGGTGGCCGGCGGATCCGAATACGGAACCACACCCACTGCCTATGGTGGTTTTACTTCAGCCAAGGCCCTGACGACCCGCAATGACGAGCCGGAAAAGGCCAGTCGCC
>SLIZ01000194.1 GCA_007135395.1 Wenzhouxiangellaceae bacterium
ATCGTTGCGCCGACGACCAGGAAGGTGGCAAAAAAAACTGGAAAACGCATGAGTGAATGGTACCTCATCATTCGCCGGCCGGGTCGGGGACAGGACAAAGGGGGGTGCAGATACGGCAGTTCGACGCCGGCAACCATCGTGGGTTAGGCTATCGATCTTCAGTGCACCTTAATGTTGGCGGTGCATGTCACCAAGCGAGAAATTCATGTCTGTTTCCCCCCAAGCCGGATCATTCGGTACGCCTGCACAAATCGAGGTGCTTGCCTCCATCGAGGATCAGGTCACCGACCTGATCGAAGACCACAAGCAACGGCGGACCCTGTGGTTTCCCAACGAAGTGTTGCCTGCCAGTTTCGACAACACCCCGGAGCAGGAGGCCCAGCTGGCCCAGATTCGGGACCGGGCCCGGGGAATTCCGGACCCTGTACGGGTTGCCGTGGCCCTGAACCTGCTGACCGAGGAAGGCCTGCCCCATTTTCACCGGTTGATCTCCGTTCACATGGGGCCTGCCAGCCCCTGGTCGGACTGGAATTACCTCTGGACAGCCGAGGAAGACCGCCATGGCTGCCTGCTCCGCGACTATGTCCGGGATGCCCGGTTGTTTGAGATGGGGGCGCTGGAGAAGCTCCAGTACCAGTACATCGAGGCGGGCTTTGACCCGGAATGGGACTCCGATCCCTATCGGCTTCTGGCCTATACCAGCCTGCAGGAAAAGGCCACCCAGGTCTCCCATGCCAACACGGGCAGGCTGGCCGGCAAATACGAGCCGGTTCTTCGTCGGTCCCTGGCCCACCTGGCCGCTGACGAGGGCCGGCATTACCAGTTTTACCGTTCGTCCTTTGCCGCAGTCCTGGAAGCGGACCCGGATCAGGCCCTTGAATCCCTGAACCGGGTTGCGTTGGATTTCGCCATGCCCGGAAACACCATCGATGGATTCGAGGCCATGAGCCACGTGGTCAGGAAATCCGACATTTTCGGCCCCCGCCAGTACCAGAAGATTGTCGCCGACCTGCTGGAATTCTGGAACGTGGGCAGCCTTACCGGTCTTCGGGCCGTAGGTGCCCAGGCCCAGGAAGCCCTCATGAAACTTCCTGCCCGACTGAACCGGTTGGCCGACTACGCCGAACGCAAGTCCCGGGAACAGAGCTTCCGGTTCGACTTCCTGGGTGACCGGGCCGTGGCCATGTAGCCAGTTGCCGCCTGTCCCGGCAGTGGATGGGAAAGGACCCGTTCAGCCTGTCTTCAGCACCCCTGGCTTATAAAAGGGCTGCAATGCGGCCAATCTGCCGCAAGGAGACAGACCATGAAAGCACTCAAGGCACTGGTTTTATACGGATTCCTTATTCTGGGCCTGGCGGTTTCAAACCCGTCTTCAGCCGAGGACTCCTATTATTTCACCCAGGCAGAACTCGATCAGATGCTCGCACCGGTGGCCTTGTACCCGGACACGGTGCTGTCCCATCTCCTGATCGCATCCACCTATCCGCTGGAAGTAGTCCAGGCAGCCCGGTGGTCCCGGAACAACCCGGGATTGAGCGGCGAGGATGCGGTGGCTGCAGTCGAGCACCGGGACTGGGATCCCAGCGTCATGGCCCTTGTCGCCTTTCCGGAGCTGCTAGCCCGCCTGGATGAGGACCTGGAATGGACCCAGCGAATGGGTGATGCCTTCCTGGTGCAGGAAGAGGAAGTCATCGACACTATTCAGTACCTCCGAGCCCAGGCTTACGAGCACGGCTCCCTGCAATCCAACGAGCATGTGCGCGTGGTTCGGGAGACCGAATACATCTATATCGAGCCGGCCCGTACCCGGGTGGTGTATGTGCCCTACTACGACCCGCGTTATGTCTACGGTTCCTGGCGCTGGTCGGCCTACCCGCCGGTCTACTGGCATCACCCCCCCGGATTCCGCACCAGCATCAGTTTTTACTGGGGCAGCGGATACCGGGTCCGTCCCACGTTCTACTTCAGTTCCTTCCACTGGTCTCATCGGCAGGTGCGGGTGGTCCATCATCATCACCACCACTATCACCGCAGTGGCCGGCACTTCAGTTCCGGCCGTGAAGTGGCTCGTTACAGTGGTTCGACCCACTGGAAGCACAATCCGACCCATCGCCGGGGCGTAAGCTATCGCCAGGGTGTTGATCAGGACCGGTTTGTTCGCCAGCAAGGCAGCGCCTCCACGACCCGTTCGGCGGAAGGCTCCCGGTCCGGTGAAATTCGCCAGGCGCGCAGTCGTGATGCACAGCCCCGGTCCCAGCAGCGGGAATGGGCTTCCCAGCGCCGGGAAAACCTGCAGATCCAGGGGGATTCGACCCGGATGGCAAGGGATGATCGCAGCCAGGCCCGGAGCCGGTCTGCAGAGACCACCAGCAGAACCGCTGGTGCTTCCGGTCGCGATTCGGATTCAGATTCCCGCAGGACTGCGGCATCGTCCCGGGCGGCTTCGGCAGAGAGCCGGTCGCCTTCTGCCGATCGCAGCGCCGATTCCACCCGACAGACCCTGCGGTCCTCATCGGATTCCGCAACACAAGTCACTCGGAGCACCCGGCAGCAGTCTTCATCGGCGTCCCGGA
>SLIZ01000036.1 GCA_007135395.1 Wenzhouxiangellaceae bacterium
CAAAATCATTTTTGAATTAAGCGGGTCATCACTATCCAATGCCTCAATAGTGGTGTGCTTATCTTCAAGGCTTTGGTAGAGTTTTTTCTGGTGCTCCGTGAAAAAAGTGGAATGAACCTTGGATTGAATATCAGATAATTTCATAATGTGCTCTTATTCTGTATCCGGTGTAGTGGTAGGCAAATCAATTGAACCCTGGATGCCAAGCAACGGGAATTCCTTGCGGAGCGGGAAATACTGAAAATCTTCAGGCAGGAATATACGCCTGTGGTCGGGGTGATTGTTAAACTGAACGCCAAACATATCGAATACTTCCCGCTCATTCCAATTAGCTCCCGGCCAGATCGATGTTACAGAGTCAATCGCTGGATCTTCCTCACTGCACCGGACTTTAAGAAACAGGCGTACACTGTTTTTCAGCGATAACAGGTTGTAAATGATTTCAAACCGTTCATCAGAAGTATAGCGGTCGGTGCCGATAATATCGCTAAGGTAAGTAAAGTGCTGTTGCTCTTTTAGAAATGTACAGATTTCGATGAGTGCATCAGCTTCTATCCGGACAAAAGTATCACCTGAAGACTGGTATACTTCGATTAATTTGCCAGAAAAATTTTCTGAGAGATCATCAATTGTTTGTTGAAGAGATTCGCTTAATTCTAAACTCATATCAGGCTATTAGGTATCAAGCATTACAGAGTGTTCGGTTTTGATCTTGTCCTGAATCTTCATTAATGCATGAAGGACAGCGTCCGGGCGGGGCGGGCAGCCGGAAATGTAGGCGTCGACAGGCAGGAAATTATCCACACCCTGCACCACACCGTAGCAGCGGTGCATCCCGCCGGTAGAAGCACATGCGCCCATTGCAATGCACCATTTCGGGTCGGGCATTTGATCCCATATCCTGCGAATGGCGTGCGACATTTTATAGGTACACCAGCCGGCAACAATCATTACATCACTTTGCCGGGGGGAAAATCTCATCACTTCAGAACCAAACCGGGCGGCATCATACTTAGGCCCGGCAAACGCCATCATTTCAATGGCACAACAGGCAAGGCCCATCGGCATGGGCCAGGCGGCATTAGCCCTCGCCCAGTTAACCAGGCTATCAACCCTGCTTGTTAAATATCCTTCTCCAAGTGCACTTTCTAAACCCATAACCTTCTACTTGAATATTGCTTCATGTTTAAATTTCTTCATATCCCATTCGAGAGTCCCCGCCTTCAGGGTGTAAACAAGGCCTATAAATAGTATTACAATAAATATAACCATTGCAAAAAATGTTCCGGCGCCATGAGTTAAAAATGCCACTGCCCAGGGATAGATAAAAACAACCTCGAGGTCAAAAACGATGAATTCCATGGCAACGAGGTAAAATGCAATCGAATACCGCTCCCTCGCTTCGCCAACGGGATCCATACCGCTTTCATATGCAGTTAATTTTGTTTTGTTTGGCCGATATGGGCCTAAAAACCTGGACAGGGCCATGAATGCAATGGCTAATACAATTGCTACACCCAGCAACACAACTATTGGCATGTATTGTTCAATCATAAAGATCAAAAAATTGATTTGAAAGGCATTTAACTGCCCAACGTAATCGTTCTGAATTCAGTCAGTTTTAAAGGTTCCAATATAGGGTGTTTTTAAGCCAAATTGGAACGTTTTTTTAATAAATTTTTGATCTGCACACTAACCGGTAGTTAAGGGAAAGCGCCAGGCTTATTACTTTAGAATAACTGCGAAAGGATAGACTTTTGAGAGGCCTGAGAGGTGGATTTAATATCCAATCCATTGACTAGTATGCAGATTTTCCCATGAGGAATATAAATAGGCGGCTCCTGTAAAATCCTGAATTAATCAATTCAGCTTCAGTTCAGGAATCGGTTGTAGTTTGGATTTTAACAAACCAGCATAGCATAAGGGCTTAGAGCTAGTTACCAGCCAATTCTCCCGCGTTGTTCATCAACCTGTTGGGGGGCGCTTGCCGGGTCTTCAGGCATTACGAAGCCGGCAGGGGGTTGAAACGGTTCGTAACTCCAGGGGGATTCCGGGTCATCTGTTGCGTAGTTGATAAATGTGCCAACGATTGGCAGCGCTGTCCTGGCGCCCTGCCCAATACTGCCCGGCCTGTTTACGGGGAATCGTATCCGGCGATCTTCACCTCCAACCCAGGAACCCATCACTATGTGAGGCATCATGGCAACAAACCAGTTATCAGCACTATTTTGCGAAGTTCCGGTTTTACCGGCAACATCCTGTTGAATATTAAATTGAGTTCTCATGCGGACACCTGTTCCGTGAAATCCATCACCACCACGAATTACACCACGCATCATATCAATCATCAGGTAAGCAGTTTCAGGGCTTATAGCTTCACCACTGTAGTCGGGGAAATATTCAACGAGTACATTTCCTTCCTTATCTTCAATTCTCGTTACTGCAATCGGGTCGATATGGACACCCTGATTAGCAAATGTGGTATATGCGCTTACCAGCTCCAATAGTGAAACATTGGCTGTGCCCAGTGCAATAGACGGGTAATCTCCGCCAACTCCGCTCAGGTCAA
>SLIZ01000264.1 GCA_007135395.1 Wenzhouxiangellaceae bacterium
AACGGCTCTGGCAGCGATTTGCCTATTTTCTCATGGCGCGCCTGGACCCGCTTATCGCCCGCTGGCTGTGGAAAAAGCCGGACCATGGTTGAGCTTGCTCCGGTTGCCGGAAAGTCACTGTTCCTTCAACCAGCGATCCATCCAGGCTTCCAGGCGCTGGTACATGTCCACCCGGTTTTCCAGGTCCCGAAACTGGTGCGGCTCGTCCGGGTAGCTGTGGCTTTCGAAGGTCTTGTCGTGTTCTTCCAGGGCCTCGACGACCAGTCCGTACTGGCGATAGGGGGCACGCTCATCGGCCTGGCCATGCATGATCAATATCGGGGTGCGGACCTGTTCGATCCGGGCCACCGAATCGCTCCGGGCGTAGACCTCCGGCTGTTCCTCGGGGCTGCCCCCGTGGCCTTCCCGGGTAAAGAGCCGGCCAAGCCGGTCGGCGGTCTCCCAGGCATCGGCAAAGTCGTAGATACCCCCCATCGGCACGGCCGCGTCAAAGGCTTCCGGGGCCCGGGTGACGGCCGCCAGGCTGATGATGCCCCCGTAGCTGTAACCGTAGATTCCGACCTTGCCATCCGACCAGGGCCGGGAACGGATGAAATCTGCCGCTGCGGCGGCATCCAGGGCCTGATCACCGGCCCAGTCCTCGACGGCCATATCCTGGAAGGCCCGGCCGAACCCGGACCCGCCCCGGTAGTTGACTGCCAGTACCACGTAGCCACTTCGGGCCAGTCGCTGTTCCACCAGGTTGAGGCCGTTGTAATAGGAATTGGTGCCCCCTCCGTGGACCTGGACCAGGGATGGATAGCTCCGGGAGGGGTCGAAATCCGGCGGCTTGACCAGAAAACCCTGGATGAAGTGTCCGTCGAAACTCCGATAGCTGATTTCCTCCGGCTCGGTCAACCCCGACCATTGCGTGGCAAGTTCACCCAGTTGCCGAAGCGGCCCTCCCGCCCCGTCCAGGTAGTCCGCCTCCCGGCCCCGGGCGGCGGTGGAGCGGGCCATGACGAAGGCATCGCCATTGCCATCAAATCCGTGAATCACGCCGCCTTCGTGGGTCATCCGGGTGGCAACACCTCCCGATGCGGGCACTCGCCACAGCTCGATCTCGCCGCGCTCGTGAACGGGAAAAACCAGTGAATCCCCGTCGGCGGACCAGACCACCCGGTCGATATCCATCGCGTGAACGGACATTTCCACGGCACGTTCTTCTTCCGAGTCCAGGTCGACCAGGTACAGATCGGCCAGGTCGCCGTACCAGAAACCGGACTTGTCGGATCCATATACGGCAATGGTTTTTCCATCTGGTGACCAGGCTGGTTCCGAGCGGCCCATGAAAGTATTCGACAACTGGCGCATCTCCCCCGAGTTCACCTCTACAGCCCACAGATCGTCATGGAAGTATTCAGCCTGGTTGGAGAAGTAGGCAATCTGGCTGCCGTCCGGTGACCAGGCGTGGACAAAGCGCGGCTCGTCCACGCTCATCGAGCTCCGGGTCAGCTGCCGGGGCCCGGCATTGCCATCCCTTCCGACCAGCCAGATGTCCTGGTAGCCTGACCGGCTGCTGTAAAACGCAATTTCCTCCCCATCCGGTGATGGCCGGGGCGCCCGGACATCATGGTCGTCATCGGTCAACCGGGTCGGTTCGTCGGAACCGGGCTGGATCCTCCAAAGGTCGCTGTCGTGGATATAGACGATGGACTGGCCATCGGCAAACCAGTACGGCGAGTGGCCCTCGGCCAGATGACCGGAGGTTTCATCTTCCAGGCTGTGGAGATGAATTTCCGAATCGGTACCGGTTTGAACTGTCATCGCCACACGATCGCCCCGGGCCGAGATTCTCACCTCCATGACCCCGTCATGGCCGGTGGCCCGGCAGACCGTTGTCTTGCACAGGTCTTCCCAGGAAAGCCCGGATTTCGATTCATCGGCAGCAGCGTCTGCGCAGATCATGCAGGCAACAAGTCCGGACAGGAATATCCGATAACGGTTCATGGAATTCATGGAAGTCGGTTCACCTTGATAGTGTTGTTCAGAACCCGATATCCCGGTAGGAGCGGGCGATTTTTTCGATGGCGATCACGAAAGCGGCCATTCGGTAGTCATCGATCTTCGGGTGGCTGCGCCGCTTTTCGATGATCTCCTGCATGCCCTGGCGCATGGAGTCGTCCAGGCCGGAACGGACCAGGTCGAACTCGTCGGCCCCCCGGGCAATCTGGTCTCGCAGCCAGTCGGGAACCTTTGAATCGGTCGCCATCTCGATGGCAGTCAGGATATGCTCGCCCCGGGATTCGTGAAAGCGCTTGTCGATCCGCCCGAAACGGACATGGTTGAGGTTCCGGATCCATTCGAAGTAGGAAACGATAACACCACCGGCATTGCAGTAGGCATCGGGAATGATCTCGACGCCACGCTTTTGAAGGATCTTGTCGGCCTCGAAGGTCACCGGGCCGTTGGCGGCCTCGGCAATCAAATGGGCCTTGATTCTGTCGGCATTGTCCGTGGTTATCACCCCTTCCAGCGCAGCCGGTATGAGGATATCGCACTCCATTTCGAGAATGCTGCTGCCATCGGATTCGAATCGTGCATCCGGAAAGCCCTTGACCCCCCCGTTTTCCCGCATGTGATGGAACACCGCGTCCACATCAAGCCCGTCGGGATCCAGAACGGCCCCGTCACGTTCGATGATGGCGATAATCTTGCAGTCGTCCTCGGTCTGGAGAAAGTGGGCCGCGTGGTAACCCACGTTGCCCAGTCCCTGCACGATCACCTGCTTTCCTTCCAGTGAACCCTCGAGCCCGGCGTTCTTGACTTCTTCGCCGTGGCGGAAGAATTCCCGCAGGGCATACTGAACGCCCCGACCGGTTGCCTCGTTGCGGCCGCGAACCCCGCCGTGTTCGACGGGTTTGCCGGTGACCGCACCCATGTAATTGATGTCATCGGGGAAAAGCCGGCGATAGGTATCGGTCATCCAGCCCATTTCCCGTGGGCCAGTGCCCATATCCGGTGCCGGAACATTCTTGGCCGGGCTCAGATAACCCTTGCCGATCAGTTCCCGGGCAAAGCGACGGGTGATGGCTTCAAGCTGGTTGCGATCATACTTTCGCGGATCGATAACCAGCCCGCCCTTGGACCCGCCAAACGGCACGTCGACAATCGCGCACTTGTAGGTCATCAGGGCCGCCAGTGCCTCGACTTCATCCTGGTCGACGATGGGTGCGTAGCGAATACCCCCCTTGGAAGGAAGCCGGTGGTCGCTGTGTGTGGCCCGCCAGCCGGTGAAGATCTCGGCCTTGCCGTTGATCTCCACGGGAAACGAAATCTGGATAACGCTCTGGCAAACCTTCAGGGCCGAGCCGATTCCTTCATCAAGCTCCATGATTTCGATGGCATGATCGACCATGTGCTCGACACTCTTGCGAAACGTCATGCCCTTCTTGGCAAACTTTGTATCACTCATCGGATCGTCCCTCGTAGTTGGCGACAGGCCTCATTCCGGGGGCCAGAGGTTGAAACGGCCCCGGAGCAAACAGGGGCAGCATAAGCGGGGCGGTCCGGATTCGTCAAAAAGTCACCCCACCACCCGTTTCGTTGTGCACTTTCCACTCACACAAGTGTCACAGAATGAGGCTTTCATGGCGCGTGCTATGATGCCCCGCAGGGGAGCGAAATCCGAATGTTCCATAGAGTATGGCAAGCGAGGTTTTCAATGAAAAATAAATGGTTGGCTACAGTTCTATTGCCAGTATTCTTTCTGGCGCTGAGTCCGGCCGCGGGTGCTGACGAAGCCGCTGCCGGAGAATGGCTCGATGGCTATGATTCGCGCTGGTATTTGACCGGTGGTCTCGGGGTAATGCGCCCGGACCGGGCCCGGGAAACCCGGCCGGCCGGTTTCAACTACCGGGTGGGTGCAGGTCGTTTTTTCACCCCCAATCTGAGCCTCGACCTTGAGCTGGATCGGACCCGGGCCAAGTACGGCCGGGGCTTTCTGGATGATGGCCAAAGCGATACCTATCGCCTGGAATCGGCCGGTGTGGTCGGTCGATATCATTTTACCGAGGGTGACAATCGCCCCTATGCCGCTTTCGGCATTGGCCAGCAGCGGCACAAGCATGTACTGGACCGGGGAACCGACTGGTACGGATCGCTCGGCCTGGGCGTAATGAGCCGTTTGAACGATACGATCAGTACCCGGTTCGAGCTCGGTTACCGGTATGACCGGGATCGGGACAGTCTCCCCCGCCAGCGCGGATTCGGTGACTGGCTGGCCATGGGCAGCGTTCAGTTCCGACTGGGCGCACCCCGCCGGGCCGCCCCGCCGGAGCCCGAGCGGGAGCCGGATCCGCCCCCGCCGGAACCGGAGCCCGAGCCGGAGCCTGAGCCGGAACCAGAACCGGAGGTGATTTTCGAGTTTGACTCGGCGGTGACCTTCGAATTCGATTCTTCCGAGCTTCTGCCCGCCGCCCGTGCCGAACTCAACGAAGCCGCTGCCATGCTCAACCAGGACGAGGATGTTCGCAACGTCGAAGTGGCCGGCCACACCTGTGACCTGGGCAGCGAGTCCTATAACCAGGGACTTTCCGAGCGTCGTGCCCAGTCGGTTCGTGACTATCTTGTCGAGGAAGGCGGGGTGGACCCGGATCGGTTGACCGTTCGTGGATATGGCGAGAGCCAGCCCCGGGTGGATAACGACTCGGAAGAGAACCGCAGCCGCAACCGCAGGGTCGAACTCACGGTTCGCCGGCGCAACTGATACTTCACGTTATCAGCCGGTCCGGATCAATCCCGGGCCGGGAAATGGAAAAGCCCGCCGATCGGCGGGCTTTTTTTTGGGTCGAGTATGGATGCTCGGGGCTGATGTGTAATTTCAGCCGGGTTCCTCGTCTGCGGCCGGCCTGAAGGGCTCGTCGCTACCCTCTCGCAGTCGTTCCCGGTTGTTGGCTGCATGACGATGAAGCTTGCGAACCTCTGAGATTTCGGCTACTTCGTCAAGCAGCTCACGGTAACGAGCATCGCCGCTTTGACCCAGAAGCTGGCAGATCCAGGCCATGGCATCCAACATCGGGTCATCTTCTGCATGGCGTCCTTCCCAGAGCCGCTGGGCGGCAACATCCAGGATCTCACGGTCTTTCAGCTCGTTGCGGTATAGCTCCTGTATTTCATGACGAATGATATGACCATTCCAGGTATCGAGCCTGCGTTCAAAAGCATCCGGGGTCAGGCTTTCTGCCGACCGGGTCGTCAAAGTCACCTCGGCTGCGAAGGAATCATCATCGAATGTATTGAATACAATGGTCCCGAGATCGGCATAGTGGAAAGTGGTCATATCGGTTAGCTTGTTCGAGAAGGGAACTGCGGGCTCGTAGTCGGTTTCGTCGGGCTCGCCGATCTTTGCTGTCACCACTCGGTAGTGTTCTCCACCCCGGATGGTTGCAAAGGCGTCTTCCCGTGTGAAGTCTTCCCCGGCCTCAGCCCTTGTGGGAATGGATGCCCTGTAGGGTGCTGCCCCATCACGACCCAACGAAGTGCTTTCGATCACCCGGGTGACCCGGTTGCCCTGGATGTCCTCGACCCAGACTGCCGCGAATTCCTGGGTCACGATGCCGCGTACCAGGTAAAACTGTCCCGGTTGGGGGGTCAGCTCCACCTCGCCCTCGGATCGTTCGTAGTTTGTCATGCCATAGGCAATCGGCCTTGACTCCAGCCGCCTGGCAGTGAGCTTCAGGGTCAAAGGCTGCGCGGGAACTTCCCGAATGTAACCAGTACCAAGTAGGGACCGGCCTTGACCGAAGGTGTGCCGCTCGGTCTTGTACTTGGCATTTTCAACCGGTTGTCCATCGACCTCTTCGAGATAGAAAAAATATCCCCGTCCGGCAAAGGGCTGTTCGAAGGTGTCATTGATCAGTGCGGTTTCCCCGGTGTAGTCATCAGGCACCGGATCGACGTAGGACGCGCAGCCCGATACCAGTACGGCCAGGCCTATTGAAAGGATTCTGGTCATTTTCAAGCTCTCCCTCTTGTTTTGTCAGGACCCCTGTGGGAAATCCAGCAGGATTTCCCTGAACTCATCGAACCCGGTGCCGACTCTCCCGGCCCGGCTTTTTCGTCCAAGCAGCGCTGCCAACGCCGGTGGCGGTGTGACGATTTTCCCAAGCAAGGGCTCGACTACGTTATCAAACTTGGCAGCATGAGCGGTAGCGACCACCAGGCAGGGGTCGGTGTTGCCGGCTTCCCTGCGCCGGTGCAGGGCCGCCACTGCGCAGGCGGTATGGGGACAGATGACCCGGCCGGTATCGGCGTGGACACGCCGGATGCAGGCGCCGATGGTGCCATCGTCGATGCTGACCGCCGAGATTCCCGCCGAGCGAAGGTCCTGGTGGCGGTAGAACCAGGCCAGGCGCTCGAAATTGCTCGGGTCGCCCACGTCCATGGCATTGGCCAGCGTGGCCAGGCCGGGCCGGCCCTGGTAGTCGCGACCGGAAAAGTACTCGCTCAGGGTTCGATTGGCATTGGTCGCCAGCACCAGCTCACCCAAGGGCATGCCCATTCGCCGGGCGAGATCGCAGGCCAGGGCGTTGCCCAGGTTGCCGGTGGGCACGATGACGTCGACGGGCTTTTCCAGCTTCCGGTACATTGAGGAAATTGCATGGACGTAGTAGGTGACCTGGGGCAGGAGCCGGCCGATGGAAATGCTGTTGGCCGAGGTCAGGGTCATGGTTTCATTCAGTTCCCGGTCCTCCAGGGCCTGCTTGGCCAGCCGCTGGCAGTCATCGAAATCGCCCTGGACCCGGAAGGTGTGGATGTTGTCGCCAAAGGCTCCCAATTGATGGGCCTGGCGGGCCGAGACCCGCTCATCCGGGTACAGGATGACTACCCGGAATCCCGGGCGGCGGTGGAAGGCGGCCGCCACGGCTCCGCCGGTGTCCCCGGAAGTTGCCACCAGCACGGTCTGGACCGGGTCACCGGTGGTGCGCAGGTGGCCAAGGCAGCTGGCCAGGAAGCGGGCGGCGAAATCCTTGAATGCCGCCGTGGGGCCATGGAACAGCTCCAGCATCCAGGTCCCGCCGGGTTCGAATTCGTCCAGGGGCAGGGGCAGGTCCATGGCCTCCCGGCAGATGGACGGAAGTACTGCGGCCAGTCCGCTGTCGGCAAAAAAGGGCTCCAGGACCTTCGCCGCGGTCTCCGGCAGCCCGCTGGATTCGGCCAGGTCCAGTGGTCCGGGATCGGGCAGGGTTTCAGGCACATACAGCCCCCCGTCGGCGGCCAGGCCGGAGCGAAGGGCCCGGCAGATATCAACGGTTGCCGGGTTATCGCTTTCGTCCCTGGTGCTTAGAAACCGCATGTCAGTGCCGGGGATTCTCCAGAAGCCGGGCGCCCGGGGCATCCACCGGGGTTACCCAGGCACGGGCTTCAAGGCCATGGTCTTCGAACGCGGCGACCATGTGGTCACCGGCTTCCCGGGCCCGGTCCTGGCCGTTGAACCAGCCGAAGATGCTGGGCCCGGCCCCGGAAATGGAAGCACCCAGGGCGCCATGGGCCAGGGCCGAGCGCTTGACATCGGCAAAACCGGGCACCAGGGTCGACCGGCGGGGTTCGACCAGCACGTCTTCCAGGCCGGCACCGATCAGTTCCAGGTCATTGCGAAAGCAGCCGCAAAGGACCAGGGCCAGGCGGGTTTGCTGGGCGACGATGGTTTCCAGGGGAAACGGTGCTTCCAGGGATTTCCGGGCCTGGCGGGTCTCGATGGCAAAGTCCGGGTGGACGACTACGGCGAACAGATTGTCCGGGACGGGCAGGGAGACCAGCCGGTCGGGCATGGCCAGGACCAGCCCGCCAAGAAGCTGGGGGCCCACGTTGTCCCCGTGGGCGCTTCCGCTGGCCACTGCCTCGCCGGCCAGGCCAAAGGGATAAAGCCCGTGCCGGCCCAGGGGGTCGGGCAGCAGGGCGTTGGCCGCTACCAGCCCGGCGGTTGCCGAGGCGGCAGAACCGCCCAGCCCGGATCCCAGGGCAATGCCCTTGCGGATCGCCAGGCCGATCCCGAAGCCCGGCCGGGTTGCCTCGAGAAACTTCAATACCGCCTGGCCGGCGGTGTTCTCCGCCGGTTCGGTGGGCAGGTCGGTCACGCACCCGGTGATGGATTCGATCACCACACCGGGCCGGTCCCGGCGGGTGGCGGTAACCACATCCCCGGGGCCGTCGATGGCATGGCCAAGTAGGTCGAAGCCTACCGCTGCGTTGCCCACGCTTGCCGGTGAAAAGGCGGTTGCCTGCATCAGGGGCTTCAATCGGAAACTCCCGGATTCAGCCTGCGTTCGTATCGGCCTGCTGCCGGGTGTCCCGAACCCAGTCCCGGATATGGGCGGCCAGTACGTCCAGGGGCACTGCCCCGGTTTCCAGGACCCGGGCGTGGAAGGCCCGGATGTCGAAATCCTCGCCCAGGGCTTCTTCGGCCTCGGCGCGCAATTCCCGGATCTTCAGCTCACCGATCTTGTAGGCCAGCGCCTGGGAAGGGATGGCCATGTAGCGTTCGGCTTCGGCCACTGCCCGGGCCTCGGCGGCCGGTGAATTGGCGTACATGTACTCCAGCACGTCTTCCCGGGTCCAGTCGTGGTAGTGCAAGCCGGTGTCCACGACCAGGCGGATGGCCCGCCACAACTCGGCGGCATGGGCACCGAAACGGGCGTAGGGGTCTTCGTAGATGCCCATCTCGTGGCCCAGCCATTCGGCATACAGACCCCAGCCTTCAACATAGGCGGTGTAGCTTCCAAAGCGGCGGAAACGGGGCAGTTCTTCGGTTTCCTGCTGCAGGGCAATCTGGAAATGATGCCCCGGGGCGGCTTCGTGGAGGAACAGGTTTTCCACCCCCCAGGTGGGCCGGGCGCTCAGGTCATAGGTGTTGGCGTAGAAGATTCCGGGCCGGGAGCCGTCGGCGGCCGGGCGCATATAGGAGCCACCGGCGGCCGAACGTTCCCGGAAAGGTTCGACGGGACGGATCTCGTAATCGGCCTCGGGCAGGAGCTTGAAGTAGTCCGGGACTTTTGCATCCACCACGTCCCGCAGGGCCTCGTGGGCGGCCAGAAGATCTTCCGGCGAGTCGAAAATGAACTGCTCGTCGGTCCGGGTGAATTCGAAAAATTCGTCCATGTCCCCGTCGAAATCGACCTCGGCCATGACTTCCCGGATTTCCCCGTGAATCCGCTCGACTTCCTCCAGGCCGATCTCGTGGATCTCCGCCGGCGTCAGGTCGGTGGTGGTGGTATTGGCCACCAGCCAGGCATACCATTCCTCGCCCCCGGGCATCCCGGCCATGCCATCGGTGTCCCGGCCGGCGGGAAGGTAGTCATCGGCCAGGAAATCCCGCAGGCGCTGGAAGGTGGGAACCAGGGTGTCGGCAATCAGGGCCTGGTATTCGGCCTGGATGCGCTCGGCATCCTCTTCGCCCACCTCGTCGGGGAAATCTTCCACGGGACGGTAGAGCAGACTTTCGGTCGGGTCGTCGACCAGGTGATTGTCGATCTGTTCAAGGGTTCGTTCGATGAGAACCTTGGGCGGGACAATGCCCTGCTCCATGCCTAGTTCCATATTGGCAATGGCCTGGTCGGCCCAGGTCACCCATTCGGTGGCCCGCTGGTGCCAGTTGTCGTAATCCTCGGCGGTGTTGAACGGCTGGGCACCGTCCCCGGATCCAAGCATGACCAGCGTGTTGACGGGATTACGGAACTGGTTGATGGGTACCAGGTGGCTGGGAAACTGTGCACCCTCGATGGCCCGTTCCCGGTCGCTTTCGAACATGCGATAGCTGAGCAGGTCCTGGTCTTCGAGCCCTTCATCACCGATTTCCCTTAGCCGGTCCAGGTAATCCCGGTTCATGGCCAGGGACTCTTCCCGGTGGGCTTCGCCCAGGGAGTTGGGCCAGCGGTCGGACCAGCGGTGATCCCCCATGAAGGTTGCCCGCAAGGGGTTGAGCTCCAGGGAACGCTCGAAAAATTCCTCGTAGAGTTCTTCCAGCTCACCGGCCCGGTCGGCAGTTGCTTCTGCTTCGGTTGCCGCATCGTTCTCCGTCTCAGTGGTTTCCGGCTCCGCCGGGGTCGTCTCGGGGGCCGGGCCGGAATCGCAGGCGGAAAGAATCAGGGCGAAAGCCAGGCAGGGGAACAGGTATCGAGTCATGGTCGGGAATTCACTTGGAGGTTGAATGGCTTGGAGAATAGCACGCTGGCGGCCTTCGGCCCGGGGTGAAACCTTCTGCT
>SLIZ01000025.1 GCA_007135395.1 Wenzhouxiangellaceae bacterium
CGGTAACTGTGATCGCTCCTTTATCAACCACAGCACAGGTGATTTCTACCGTGTTCTCCAGGGGGTTTGGATCGCCTGCACCGGGGGTATATTCAAAACTGCGGGCCACGCCCGGGAAGAATTCGCCCAGGTCGCCTCCAAGCAATGCGTCGAAGCCCTGGCAATTTTCCACGTCCGTGTTGCCGATGTTTTCGAAGCTGATTTCGTACTCAAAGACATCACCAAGCTTGGCAACTTCCGGCCCGGACTTGGTCACCTCGATGGCCGGCTCGACCAGGATGATGGCCGTACTGCCGCGGGCCGAGCCCTGGAGCGCTCCGTCCAGACAGGTGCCGGTGGCCTGCGCTGCCGGGGTAAGAAAGTACGGGTTGCTGTCGGTGCCCTTGTCGTTGACGATAACGTCAAAGGATACCGTACAGCCGGCCTCATCCAGTTCGAGGGGATCAAAATCAAAAACAACCGTGCCGTCATTCTCTGTGCCGGAGGTGGCACCGCAACTGCCTGCCACGTTGCCGCCATATTCGATCGGCGGGTTGCCGCTGGCCCCGATTTCGTTGCCGAAAAGGCACGGCACCAGGTCCTGGTTGTCGATACAGGCCAGGGCATAGTCCACGTGGTCAATCAGCAGCGGATGGGTTCCGGTACCCTTGGCCGGCGTTACCGTCACCCGGACGTTTTCTCCCTGCGGATACTCCCAGAAGACGATGGGGTTGCTAAAATTGCCGATATCCGTGGAAATGGATATGGCCCCGCCGCAGCCGCTTTGAGCCATCCCCTGCAAGGAGAAGCCGGCGGCGACAAGCGCTACGAGCAAAGTGGTACACACCCGATGGACGGGTCCTTTCAAGACTGGAACATTCATGGCAACTTCTCCTTTGGGAAAGTTTGACTGTCATCGCGCGAGATTGCGCTCACAGCAAATATGCACGATGCATGCCATGACGCTTATGTCTATGAAAACAAAAGGGAAATCGTTTCGTCGAAAAAGTTGTAGGGTTGAATGATTCTCAAATTTGAGAAGTCTCAAATGAAGCAAACCGGCCGTGGCCCCCTCCGCCCTTGCCACAACGCTAAACAGTGATGCAGATCACATTATGGATCTGTCAGAGTGCTTTGGATCACTTCTGGGATTGGCATTCTCAAATCTGAGAATGCCCCCGGCAATCGATGCCGGGGGCAAGAGCCGGATCGGGACCGAGAGATGCAGGATCAGCGCTGTTCGATAATGATGTGGGGACTGGAAATGATGGAAGCCCGGCCCGGCCGGCCCACGTTGATCACCACATACCGGCAGCCCTCCGGCGGGTGGCACACATTGGCCCGGAAGGACTGGGTGAAATACTTGTTGTCGCCTGGCCCAAGCTCCAGCGTATACACCGGGTTTCTATCCTCATCCAGGAATGCCGGCTGCTGGAAGGACAATACGGTACGGTTGGCCTCCTGTCCTTCCCGGGGAATCGTGAAGTTGACCTCCGTGCCTTCTGCAACCCGGATCACCTCCGGTGGTTCGGGGGCACGATCGTGATCGTCGGGCAGGCCGATCCGGAATTCGCAATTTTCGGTACAGGCTTGGGTGCCAGGCGATGGCCTTTCGTCGTTTTGACTTGCATCACAACCGGCTGCAAAGAGCAGCGATAGCGGCAGCAGTAGACCAACTGACAGACTTCTCCAGTTCCTGAATATCATGAGTCTTTCTCCGTGTTTTGTGGGTGGGTCATTGAGCCTGGTCCGCGATAAGCGCCTGGAAGGCGGGATGAGCTGACAGGGAATCCAGGTTGGGGTCGGATTCAAGACGCGACGGCGGAAATCCCTCTGCCACGGCCTGCTCAAAGCTTTCGATGGCCGCTTCGGTCTCTCCGAGAAAAAGGTAGGCAGTAGCCATGCCGTGCCATTCAATCGCCCCCAGGTACTCGGACCGAGACAGCCGTTCAAGCTCCTCTCTGGCCGCATTTTCGTTACCCAGCCTGGCCAGGTAGGTCGCCAGCAGCCCCCGGGCAACATGGTCGCTGGGGTTGATCTCCAGCCGCTCCTGGGCCAGGTCAACCGCTTTCCGGTAGTGCTCCAGGGCCTCTTCCTGGCGACCGTCCTGCATTCGAATGGAATCGGCCAGATGGCCCTGAAACCGGTAATCGGCCGGGTTCAGCCCCGCTGCCGCCTGGAACATTTCCTCAGCCTCCGGATAATTGCCGGCGAAGTAGTAGTTGGTCCCGGCGTTTGAATAGGCCCTTGCCGTCGGGGCTTGTTCGATGGACTTTCGAAATGCATCGGCAGCCTTGAGATTCTGGCCCTTGTATAGCAGGACACCACCCAGGTTGCTGTAGGGCTGCGGACTGCTCGGTTCGATCTCTATGGCTCGGGAGAAGATTTGAAGGGCCCGTTCATGATCGCCCATGGCGTTGTAAACCACACCAAGGTCGGAATAGTGCCGCCAGTATTCCGGGTCGAGCCTGATCGCCCGGAGAATGTCGGCCTCGGCCTGGTCCAGTCGCCCCTGGACCTGATGGAGCCGACCCCGGGCCGCCAGGGCCTCGGCATTGCGCGGCTCCATCTCCAGGGCCCTTTCCAGGGCAGCGCTGGCCTGGTCGTACTGCCCTGTTCCACGGTACAAACCGCCGAGAGCGACCTGGACCTCGGCCTGGGAATCGTACAGGTGGGCTTCCTTGCAAACGGCGATGGCCTTTTCGGCATGATTGCTGTCCCGGGTGATTTCGTACTGCCACCAGCGTGTCGTGCAAAGGCCGGCCATGGCCAGGGCGAACACCGGGTCTCGCTCCAGGGCCTGGTTGAAGTAGTCCTCGGCACTGACAAAGCTGTCCAGGGTACCGGCCTCACGCAACTTTGCACGGCCGCGCAGGTAAAGGTCGTAGGCATCCTGGTCCCGGGTGGCGGTTTCGACCAGCCTGGAGTTGCCCAGCAGCTTGACTTCGAGGGCTTCGACGATGGACCGGGCAATGTCGTCCTGGAGGGAAAAGATATCCTCCAGGGTCCCCTGGTAGGTCTCGTTCCACAGGTTGTATCCCCGTCGTCCATCGACCAGGCGCACATCGATTCTCACGTCGCCCCCGGCCTTGCGAACACTGCCTTCCAGTATGGTGCCCACACCGAGTTGCTCGGCTACCTTGCGAACATCGACCGTGGAATTTCGAAAGGCAAAAGAGGAGGTACGCGAGGCAACCTTGAGCTCCGGGATTCGGCTGAGACTGTCGATCAGCGCTTCCGACATGCCGTCACAGAAATACCCCTGGGCACCATCCGTGCTCAGATCCGCAAATGGCAGAACGGCAATTGATCGATCGGTGGGCAGGTCGCTGGAGCGCGCCTGTGCAAGAACAACAGCAAGAATGATCAGCAGTGCGGAAATGATGACGTAGTCAATCCACCGCCCGCTCCACTGGAACGAACGGTTGGCAACTTCTCCCGCCGGTTCGGTGCGGACAACGCCCTGGGGCGTGATATCGAAAATCCAGGCAAGAACGGCGACCAGGGGCAGGCTGGCAATGACCAGAACCGTAAGCACGGTCATTACCCAGGGTGGGACCATCAGGGGCGGGAAGACGATGTCTGCGATCTGCAACACGATCCAGGCACAGATCATGTATGTGCCAGCCACGCGGAAAACATGCCGGCGGCGAAGTTCCGCCAGCCAGAAATTCACGCTTCCCAGACCAGCCTTGCCGGTCACATTCTCCTCCATTCACTCCAATCCCGGGGCCGGAAAACCCAGGGTCTTGAAACGCCGGCCCCTTCACGAAATGGTCAAACCGCTCCTCGCTCTTTAGGAAGTGATATATGTCACACATCTAATGTCTTGGCGTGGATTATGCCACAAAAGGGCGCCCGCCCGAAAGCCGATCCCCTCGAGGCTGAATCGCACAGTCCTCCATCGGAAAGTTGCGGTCCATCAGAACCAGCGCCCGGCGGCGGCAAACCCGACAACGGCCATTCCCAGGATCAGGTTGATACCGATCAGGCGCCGGATCCGGCCGAGATGCTTGCCGCCGGCAGCCCAGTCTTTGGCGTCAACAGCCCGGCGAAGCCCGGCCCGGGGAACGAACCAGATCCACAGAAAGATCACGATCATCACCAGCCCGACAAGCAGCATGGTGTGGACATGGATTCCAACGGCAGCCATACCGCCAAAGACGGAAAAGATCATCCAGAAGCCGGTTGCCGGCAAGATCAGGATCGATACCCAGACCCAGGGGAAAAACCGGTCGAATACCCCCATCCAGAGTTCCAGGCGCTGGGGCGGGTCCAGCAGCTGCAAGGCTACGGGGCGAAGGGCCATCCAGGCAAAGAACATGCCCCCGACCCACACGGTTGATGCCAGAAGGTGAAGTGTGAATGCAACAGTCATGGAGCTTCTCCTGCGAGTTTCGATTGGCCAGTTTACTTCCGGATTCAGGAAAGCTCTTGTATCGGGACCTTGCTAGTGGGCCACGCGGCAAATTAGATCCAGAGTTCACGAATCGGGGTATCGGGCTTGTACCAGTGGGCAAACTGGGCCTGCAACAGCTCGGCGGTAGCCAGGGCATCTGTGGGAGCATGATGGGGCCGGTACAGCGGCAGGTTGTAGCGCATGCGGCTGTCAGAAAGCCGGATGGACACCCGATGCCGGGCGAACAGCCAGGCGAAGAAACCCGTCGGCCTGCGGTGCAACCTGGCTTCCAGTTCCATGGTGTCGACAACCGGAAACTCCAGACCTTCATTGAGTCGAACCTTCAAGGCCTGATCAAGAAACCGCCGCTCGATACTGCGGAAATGCACCACGGCGATTCGACCGGCCATGCAACCGAGCAATTCATCCAGGATCCCGCCCAAATCCGGGGCACTTTCAAGGTCGCTGTGGGTAATATGATGGATTGGAATGGTCCCGGGGTCGATCTCCCGTCGCGGGCGAACCAGCCAGTGACGGCATCCATGGCACTGGATCCGATCCAGGCTGAATGGCACCAGCCCGATGCTGACGATACTGTGCTCCCGGCAATTGAGGCCGGTTGTCTCGAAATCCACCGCCACGAATGGTACCTGCCTTGCCGGGGTATCCCCGGATACCACACCGGCGGCATAGAATTCCCTGATGGACGGAGTGATGGCGGTATCAGTCAATTCTCGAAACCGTATTGGCCATTCCGGGATATCGACCAGGTTTCCGGGGGCGGCTGTGGATTTTGAGAAGATCACCGTCCTCAGGTGCCTCTATTGGGGCGATAGCGAAACTTGAGAAACTTCTGGGCATTGGCCAGCACCCCGAAGGCATCCTTCAGATTACGCCGGTCAAAGGCCGACAGGATTTCCGGGTCGATGTTGTTGTCCGGTTTCCGGCGGTTTTCGATATTGAACGACTGATGCCGAGCCCGGATGATGGATATGAATTCCAGGGCATCGCGCAGGTCGCCGCCCATGCTCGGGGTCAGGAACCCGGCGGCAATGGTGTCTTCAAGCCGATTGAAGGAATTCTGGGATTCAGACGCGCTGGCCAGTGCGTGCACCCGTATTACATCGACAAGTGGTGCCGTTCCCCGGCGTTTCAGGTTGATCGAGTTTGCATGTCGCCCGCCCCTTTCGAGAACGAAGTTCTTGAAAAAACCAAGTGGCGGCGTTCGTTTCTGCGCATTTTGCGCCAGGCAGCCGAGAAAGCTCTGGGAAGAACTGGCTACCTCTGCAATCTCCGATTTGAGCTGATCGGCGAGCCGGACCTGGCCGTGTACCCCGTCCAGATCAAAGAATATGGAGCTGTGAAGCAGGGCTTCGGGCCGGGGGTTGCCGATCCATCTGCGAAAACGTTCCTTCCAGTCCTTGAGGGGCTTTCGCCAGCGCGGATTGGTAGCCATTATGTCACCGGAACAATACCGGTACCCGACGTTTGCCAGGCCATCACAGACAAACCTGGAAAGGCTTGCGAAATATTCATCATGCAAGTCGGGATCGAAAGCATCGTCGAGTACGATTCCATTATCCTGGTCGGTATAAAGAAACTGCTCATCGCGGGCCATCGAGCCCAGCGCGAGAAAGCAATAGGGCACAGGTGGTGGGCCCAGCGCCTCTTCCGCCAACTCCAGCAGGCGCTGCTTGAAGCTTCGCCCAATGGTCGACATGGCACTGCCGATCATGTGGGAACTGGCATCCTCGTTGACCATTCGAACAAAGCATGCTTCCACGTCCGGCAGCATCCGGGAAAGGCTGTCCACATCGTCTTTCTGCAGTATGTTGCGTACTATAAACAGACTGTTGCGAGTCTCATGGCTGACAATATCTGCCATGTCAATGACTCCAACCAGCTGGTTGCGACGCATAACAGGCAGATGATGAACGTTGGCCCGAAGCATGATCAGGAGGGCATTGAACAGGAACTGGTCATCCTGAACGGTTATCGGCTCCGGTGTCATGACGTCAATAGCCGGCGTATCCAGGGGAAGTCCATTGGCCACAACCCGCGAGATCACGTCACTATCGGTGATGATCCCGGCAATAGTGCGTCGATCGGGCCGGGCCTTGTGGCGCGTTTCGACCTTCGATGGCGGTGCGTCGATCACCAGGATCGATGAAACTTCCTCCTCGGCCATTTGTGCTGCTACCGCCTGGATGGTTGCGCTCTTGTTGATCACCGGGGCCGGCCGGTTGATCATCTGGCTGACCCGGGTAAGCATGAGTTCATTGGCGCCGGAAAGACTTGTGGAAGCCTGGCGCATTCGGGTCCGGTCTTCGACTTCGACGAAATCGGCAAAATCCTCGAATTCGTCAAACAGTTTCCGGAACAGGTCACCGGGGATGTAGTAAATGAGGGCGTCTTCCAGCGCCCGGACCGGGAAGCGAACCGGGATGCCCGTCATCAACCCGAGCTGGCCGAAAATCTCGCCTTCTCCCAGCCGGTTGTACAACTCCCCATCCCGCCGAGTGATCTCCACCGCACCACTTCGAATGTAGTGCAGGTCCGAGATCTCGGTACCCAGTGACAGAATCGACGATCCGGCACGAAAATAGGTGATTTCCACGGCCCTGGCGATCGTGTCGAGCCAGTCGCCTGTCAGCCGGCTGAATGGCAGGAAGCGCCTGAGGTGTTCACGGATCTCGACCTGTTCAACTTCCACCGGAAATCTCCTGCGGGCATGTAGCCGGATTGCCCGTTCCTTGGCAGGAACAATGTAGCATCCAGGCAGCGGCAATATCGACTCAACCACCCACGGTCAAACACAGTATTGCGTGCCCCGAGCTTCGCTGGGGGTTTCGATTTGTCCGGAGGTGTTCGGTTCAGTCGTCCTTGCCGGGCTTTTGTCGGGCCTGCTTGATCTTCCCCCGGTGGCGCTTGCCCTGCAGGCGCTTTTTCTTTGCCGTCCGGCTGGGGCGCGTCGGGATACGCCTGGTGGGCCGATGAAAAGCCTGTTCGATCAACTCGGCCAGCCGCTTGCGGGCATCTTCCCGATTGCGGTGCTGACTTCGATGGGACCGGGCCTCGATGGTAATCACGCCGGAAGAGTCTGCCCGTTTTCCTGCCAACCGCAGGAGGCGCTGCTTGACGGGTGCAGGCAGAAACTCCGAAGCAGCCACGTCATAGCGCAACTGGACCGCGGATTCGGTCCGGTTGACATGCTGGCCACCGGGACCACCGGCAAGAACGAAGCGCTCTTCAAGCTCGCGCTCCGGCGGCAATCGGGCTGAACCCTTCGGTCTCACGGATCCCTCTCAACCCGGCATGTCCACCGTTGACTGCCTGATTCCTGAATGTCTGGGGACATTATTCTTTGTTGCCCGATTCTTCGTTTTCCGATTCGGCACCAAGGGCCCGGGTCACCGCATTGAGATATAGCGTTTCATCTTCGATGTGAGGCATATGCCCGATTCCCTTGAACAGCACCAGCTCGGCTTCCGGCAGACGTGCTGCAAGCTCCCTGGACAGCCGGGGATAATCACCCAGCCGATCAGCCAGTTCCTCGTCAACCCGGTCCCGGCCGATTGCCGTACGATCCCGGTCCCCAATCAACAGCACCACCGGCACGTCCAGGTTGTCGACTTCGTGAATGACCGGCCCGGTCATGACCATATCGGCAGTCAGGGCGTGATTCCAGGCCACCCGCTGACCATGCTCACCGGTATAGGTGGCCGCCAGCATGCGAGCCCAGTGTTCGTAGTCCTCGCTCCATTGTCCATCGTAGTAACTTTGCTTCTGGTAGGCCCGGATGCCTTCGAAATCCTTTTCCCTTTCGGCACGGTAGAGCTCATCCACCGGGATGTAGGGAACACCCTCGCCCAGCCAGTCTTCCAGGCCAATCGGGTTGACCAGGATGATCTGCGCGGACGATTCCGGGTACATCAATCCGTAGCGCATGGCCAACATGCCCCCCATGGAATGGCCCATGATCCGGGCCGATTCGACACCCAGCCCGTCGAGCAGGGCCCTGGTGTTGTGGGCGAGCTGGTGCAGGGTGAACTGGTAGCGGGCCGGCAGACTGGACCGGCAGAATCCCACCTGCTCGGGCACGATGACCCGGAATTCCAGTTCCACAAGCCGATCGATGGTCTGGTGCCAGTAGGGGCCGCAGAAATTCTTGCCATGAAGCAACACCACCACCCGGTCCTTCTGCCCGTCAGGATCGGAATCCATGAAGGCCATTTGCAATTCCTGACCCTGGCTGGTGAATTCAAAGTGGCTCAACTCCAGCGGATACTGACCGGATTCCGGTGACGTGCCGTCGACAGGTTCTGCCCTGGCCGAAAGACTGGCAAGCAAGAGAACAACAAACAGCAGAAAGGCGCGCATTGGAAAACCTCGACGGTATGAAGGTAACCCAGGATTCAAACGAAGAGTATAACGTCAGGGGTGAATACGCTTTTATTAACTATATATTACAAGATTTGACCCCCCTGTTTGGTCGATGGGGTTGACGGGGACAGGGCTGGCAAACCAAAGTAGCCGGATGGAAAAAAGCGACGAGAAGGGCCGGAAGGCGACAGATTGTGTTCATGCCGGGACCCAGAGTGGTCGGCCGGAAGATGGATTGAATACACCGATCATTGCCAGTTCAGCCTTTGATTACCGGACCGATGGGCAGGTTCGTTATCCGCGGTATTTCAATACGGTCAATCATCGGGCGGTGGCGGACAAGCTGGCGGCCCTGGAAGGTGCCGAGGCCGGGCTCGTGACCGGCAGCGGCATGGGTGCGAGTTCGGCGGTGTTTTTCAGCCTGATGGGACCGGGCGACCATGCCATTGTCCTGCGCGGGCTGTACGGGGGCACCACGGACTTGATCGACAATCTGCTCAAACCCCTGGGCTTCGAGTTTTCCGAGTGGTCCGGCCGGCCCGATGAACTGCCCGGGCTGGTTCGGGAAAACACCCGGCTGCTTTGGGTGGAATCGCCCACCAACCCGCTCATGCAGATCATCGACCTGGCCGAAACCGCCCGGGCCTGCCGGCAACGGGGGCTGGTCCGGGTGATCGACAACACCTTCGCCTCGCCGGTCAACCAGCGCCCCCTGGAGCTTGGCTTCGACCTGGTCATGCACTCGGCGACCAAGTATCTCGGCGGCCACAGCGATCTCATCGCCGGTGGACTGGCCGGGTCCGGGGCACTGATCGAACAGATCCTGCCCAATGCCATTCGCCTGGGGTCGGCGCCCAACGGCCAGGATCTGGCCCTGCTGGAGCGAAGCATGAAGACCCTGGAAATCCGGGTGACCCGGGCCAGCGATAACGCGCTGGATCTGGCAAACAGGCTGCCTGCCCTGGACGGGATCACCGAGGTGTATTACCCGGGGCTGGAATCCCATCCCGGTCACCAGGTGGCGACCCGGCAGATGGACCGGTACGGGGCCATGCTCTCCTTTCGGCTGGCCCGGGGCACTGACCCGGAAGCCTTTCTCGACCGGCTCCGGCTCATCCGCCCGGCGGTAAGCCTGGGCGGGGTGGAGTCCACCATCTGCCAGCCATCCCGGACCAGCCATGCCAAACTGGCACCGGACCAGCAGGGGGACCTGGGTATCGATGACCGGCTCATGCGGCTTTCGGTTGGCATCGAGGATGTCCGCGACCTGGCCGGGGACCTGTACCAGGCCCTTCAGTGACAATCCCATGCTAGGATTCCCGGAACAATTACTGACGAGATCACTAATCAGCAGACATTCAGCTTGTCTCTCAGCGTTCGTGGCAAGGCGTCGGCGCGCCAGGTGTAGCATGGTCTACATCAAGCGCCGAGAACGCAGTCCACGGACGCTGAGAG
>SLIZ01000152.1 GCA_007135395.1 Wenzhouxiangellaceae bacterium
AGCAGACATTCAGCTTGTCTCTCAGCGTTCGTGGCAAGGCGTCGGCGCGCCAGGTGTAGCATGGTCTACATCAAGCGCCGAGAACGCAGTCCACGGACGCTGAGAGGCAAGCCCTTCGGGCGCTTCAGAGCCGGCCACCAGCTGCGTTCCGCTCGCTTGAAACAGTCCCGCCATGTCTGCGCTCGCGCGCCTTGCTGGAGGCCGGCTCTGAAGCGCTGAATGTCTGCTGATTAGTGATCTCGTTAGTATCCAGGGACCCGGGCCATCAGAACCAGCACCTCCCCCGGGGCCTGTCGTGATTTAGCGGTTAGCGACCGACCGTTTCAATTCCCCGGCTGCCGCCGGATACCGCCACGGGAACTCCGTCGGCTCGCTCCAGAACCTTTTCAATCAGATCCCAGTCCACGGCACCATGGAGTTCGTCACCGCGCAAAGCCAGCATTCTGCCTACCGCCTCGAACAGCTCGGTTCTTCCCGGTCCACCCTCGGATTCCCGGTAACTGCCCGGGTGAATTTCCACGTACAGGACCCCGTCCTCTATCCCCACCTTGTGGGGCTGGTCAATGATCTGGACCGGGGTCCCGACCGGGACGATGGGCATCAGGTCCCGGATGTCTTCCGGGTACAGGCGGATACACCCCTGGCTTACCCGCATGCCAACTCCGTCAGGGTTGTTTGTTCCGTGGATCAGGTAGCCGGGCAGATCCAGCAAAATGGCATGGTCACCCAGCGGATTGTCTTCACCCGGTGGCACCATCCGGGGGAGATACATGCCCCTTGAAGCGTGATCGGCGCGTACGGCATCGGTGGGATACCAGGCCGGGTTGTCCAGCTTCTGGGAAACCGTTGCGGTTCCTACCGGGGTCTGCCGGTCCACCCGGCCGATTCCGATCGGGTGTGTCGTGACGACAGAAAAGCCGTCTTCCGGGTCGTTGTGGAAATAATAGAGGCGCTTTTCGGCCCGGTTGATCACGATCCCCTCCCGAACCACGTCGGGCAGGACAAACCGGGTGGGGATCACAATGGTGCTTCCTTCGCCCGGCATCCAGACACTGACATTCGGGTTGGCCCGCCGGATATCCCGGTAACCCAGGTTGTGCAGCCGGGCGATATCCATCAAGGTCTGCTCGTGACGGGCCGTGTCGTGGACCATTTCGCCGATAACATCGTTTTCAGGGTCGAACGGAAAGGTAATGGCCAGCGCCCGGGGCGAGCCGAGAGCGAAGGCGACCAGCAATACAACCGCCAGCCCGAAAAGTGGGCTGAGGCAGGCACTCGGATTACTTGTACTGAAATTCAAGTCAGGGCGCTCCCGTGCAAATTGTTTTCCTACTGGCAATCGTAGACCCCGGAATCCCGAAATCAATCCCCTATTGGGCCACGCGGCAAGTTAGCGGTCAAAGCCGTCCGTTGGACGCAGCCGGCGGGCCGGGCTACACTCGGCCCAGCCATCGTTCACCGGGGATCATACATAGTCATGGGACTGACCATTGGAATCGCTGCCGAGACAGCCTCCGGGGAGAAGCGGGTTGCCCTGGACCCCCCTACCGCAGCCAAGCTGGCCGGAGCCGGCCATGAGGTCCGGGTCCAGTCCGGAGCCGGAGTCGAAGCCGGGCATCCGGACGCGGCCTGGAAGGATTGCCAGGTAGTCAACGATACTTCGGCCCTGGCCGCCGATCTCCAGATTCTCCCGGCGGTAGGCCGACCAGCCGGCGAACTGCTTGAAAAGCTGCCCCGGGGAAGCCTGGTGATCGCCCAGCTTGCCCCCCACCGGGACCTGGACGCCCTGAAACAGGCCGCAAGTCGCGGCATTTCCCTGATCGCAATGGAACTGGTACCCCGGATTACCCGGGCGCAGGCCATGGATGTGCTGTCTTCCCAGGCGACCGTGGCCGGCTACCAGGGCGTGATTATCGCCGCGGACATATCTCCCAGACTCCTGCCCATGCTGACCACGGCAGCCGGTACTCTCAGACCGGCCCAGGCTGTGGTCATCGGGGCCGGCGTGGCCGGCCTCCAGGCCATTGCCACGGCCCGCCGCCTGGGTGCCCAGGTGGAGGCCTATGACATCCGGGCGGCAGCCCGGGAGCAGGTCGAATCCCTGGGTGCAAGGATGATCGATACCGGTGTGGATGCCGAAACCGAGGGTGGATACGCCCGGGAGCTGTCCGAAGACGAGAAGAACCAGCAGGCCGAGGCCCTGGCAGCCCGACTGGCAAGGGCGGATATCGTGATCACGACAGCCGCCATTCCCGGACGCCCCTCCCCGAAGATCATTTCTGCCGAAATGGTCGCCGGCATGCAGCCGGGCAGCGTAATCGTGGACATCGCCGCCGAGGGCGGGGGCAATTGTGAACTGACTCGGCCCGGCGAAACAATCTCCGAAAACGGCGTGATCATATCCGGCCCGCTCAATTTGCCGAGCCGTTGCGCCCTGCACGCCTCGGAAATGTACGCCCGCAACATCTTCAACCTCATGCAGCTTGTCATCGGCGAGCAGGGCCTGGTCATCGATCCGGATGACGAGGTGATCGCCGGCTGCCTGCTGGCCCATGACGGGGCCATCGTTCACCCGAAATTCAAGGAGTAGTTCCATGGAAGGCTGGGTTGCCCTGTATATCTTCATGCTGGCCGCGTTTACCGGCTACGAGGTCATCGGCCGGGTTCCGGCCATTCTGCATACGCCCCTGATGTCCGGGTCGAACTTCATTCACGGGGTGGTGCTGGTCGGTGCCATGGTCATCCTGGGGATGGCCGATACCACCACCGAGCGCATTGTCGGCTTCATTGCGGTGTTTCTCGGCGCCGGCAACGTGGTTGGAGGCTATGTCGTCACCGAGCGCATGCTGGAGATGTTCAAGACCAGCGGGAGTGGCGGCAAGGCGGGCACGAAGGAGACGCGCTCATGAGCCTGGACTTTTTCATCAATGCCGCCTACTTCGTCGCCGCGGTGATGTTCATCTACGGCCTCAAGGCGATGAGTTCACCGGTCAAGGCCCGGGCAGGCATCATCTGGGCCGGGGCAGCGATGTTGCTGGCCATCCTGGTGACCTTTATCCATCCCATGGTGGTGGGCAACTACTTGCTCATGATCACCGCCATTTTTGCCGGCTCCCTGGCGGCCTGGTACACCGGGCGAAAGGTGGCCATGACCGACATGCCCCAGATGATCGCCCTTTACAACGGCATGGGGGGCGGTGCTGCAGGCGCCATTGCGGCGGTCGAATTGCTCAAGCTGTTCAGTGGTCAGGTGGCGATGGATATGGCCACCATCATTCTGGCCGTGCTCGGCGGTGTCATCGGTTCGGTGGCCTTTACCGGGTCGCTGATCGCTTTTGCCAAACTCCAGGGCTGGATGCGCAAGACGCCCCGCTTCAGCGGTCAGCAGGCACTCAACATGCTGCTTTCCCTGTTTACGGTGGTGCTCGGGGCATTGATCATTGTCCAGGGTCCGGACCCCATGCTCCTGGCCCTGTTCTTCGCAAGCGCCCTGCTCCTGGGCATCCTGATCACCATCCCCATTGGCGGGGCCGACATGCCCGTGGTGATCTCCCTGTACAACGCCCTTACCGGGCTGGCAGTGGGCTTTGAAGGCTACGTACTCCAGAATCCGGCCATGATGGTTGCCGGAATGGTGGTCGGTGCCGCCGGCACCCTGCTGACCCTGCTGATGGCCAAGTCCATGAACCGGCCGGTGAGCAACGTGCTGTTCGCCGGCTTCGGCAAGACCGACGAGGACGCCCAGGGCGGGCCGGCCACCGGCGAGATGAAATCCATCGATGCCAATGATGCGGCCATCCAGATGGCCTATTCCGACAAGGTCGTGATCGTGCCCGGCTACGGCATGGCGGTCGGACAGGCCCAGCACAAGATCTGGGAACTGACCCAGTTGCTCCAGGCCCGCGGGGTGAAAGTCAGCTTCGCCATCCATCCCGTGGCCGGTCGCATGCCCGGTCACATGAACGTACTACTGGCAGAGGCCGGGGTTCCCTACGACCTGATCTTCGACCTGGAAGACATCAACGCCCAGTTCCCCAACACCGACGTGGCCCTGGTTATCGGGGCCAACGACGTGGTCAACCCGGCCGCACGCCGGGATACCTCCAGCCCGATATACGGCATGCCCATCCTGGACGTGGACAAGGCGCGCAACTGCATCGTCATCAAGCGCGGCCAGGGCACCGGGTTCTCGGGCATCGAAAACCTGCTGTTTTTCGAGGACAATACCCGCATGTGTTACGGGGACGCCCAGAAGGTGGCGCAAGGACTTATTGCCGGGGTCAAATCACTCGGCTAGTATTTGGAGAGTTGACCCTTTGATGGGCTTTACCGAGAAAACCATAAATCCCGGCAATCAGTACAGAACCGGGGATTCGCCGAACCACAGGATTTCAATGAGATACAAACTCGCCTGGATGCTGCTCGGCATCCTGGCCCCGGGCATCGCCCCTGGCCTGGTATTCGAAGATATCTCCCAGCAAGCCGGCTTCCAGCCCGGCCACCTGGACGGGGTGCCGGCCGGTGGCATCGCCGTGGCTGATTTCAACGGCAATGGCTGGCCGGATATTTTCGTGACCGGGGGCCAGGGCTTTCCCAACCGCCTGTATTTCAACCAGGGCGACGGGACATTCGAAGACGACGAGGAAATCAACGGGCAACTGGCCGGCGAGAACTGCAGCGTCGCGGCGGCGGCGGATTTCAACAACAATGGCTGGCCGGACCTGTACGTGGGCTGCCGCTGGTCGGACAATCACCTTTTCGCCAACCTGCAGGGCCAGGGGTTTTCCGATGTCACTCCGGATGAACTCAACCACAGTGTCGGGTGTTGCCATACCAACCGTACCGACGCCGTGGCCTGGGGCGACCTGACCGGCAACGGTTACCTGGATTTGTATATCGGCATCTTTACCTCTTCCAGTGATACCAAAAACCCGGACAACCTGGACCGGATCATGCTCAACCACGGCGACGGAACCTGGACCAATGCGGCCGAGGGACTCGACCCGGCACTTCTCAACGGCCCGGCGCTGGCCGTGGTGATCACTGACCTGACCGGCAACGGTCGCCCGGATATCTACGTGATCAATGACAAGCTCTACGGGAACATCTTCCTGCGCAACGATGGCCCGGGCTGCGAGGGCTGGTGTTTTACCGATCTTTCCGAGGAAACCGGGCTGGACCTGAAGGTCTACGGCATGGGCATAGCGGTGGGTGACATCAATCGCAACGGGCTATGGGACCTTTACTTTTCAAGCATCGACGCCCAGCACCTGATGCGCGGGACAAGCGATGATCCGCTGTATTTCGAGGAAGACGAAGAAAGCCCGCTCAACCACATGGGGGTGGGCTGGGGAACGATATTCGCCGATTTCAACAACAATGGCTGGGAAGATGCGTTTCTGGCCGTCGGGAGCGGACCCTTTTCCGATACCGACGATATCGACCAGGTTTTCCGTAACCTGGAAAACGGTACCTTCGAGGTGGTTACCGACGGCAGCGGGCTGGACCTGAACCTGCCCACCCAGGCCGCAGCCCGAATCGATTTCAACCGCAACGGCCGCAATGACCTGGTCCTGCATCACTGGAACCAGGAGCCGGGATACCGGCTGTATGAAAACGTAGCCGAGGAGGTCGGCAACTGGATTGGTTTCGAGCTTCGCGGTCACCCTCCGATCAACCGGGATGCTATCGGCACCCGGGTGGTCATCGAGACCCCGGACGGAGGTGTCCAGCGCCGCGAACTGCGGGCCGGGGAGTCCCGGGGGGTCAGCCATGACCGGGTACTCCATTTCGGTCTGGGCGAATTCGAATCCGCTGAGGTCACGGTGATTTGGCCCGACGGATCGACCCACAGCCTGGATACCATGGCGGCCGGGCAATATCACAAAGTGACCTACCCGGTCATCTTCAGAGATCGCTTTGAACCTTGAACCCGCAGGTCCCGGAATCCGATTGCATGAATGAACGAATAACCCAACCGGCTCGATACAAACGGTCAAGGTTTGCTTTGGTGATCCGTTTCATGGCAATGGCGGTTTTATTTCTGGCCACCAGTACCGGACTTGCGATGGACAACGATTCCCGGGACCGTTCGGTCGTGTTACCCGCTTCAACCGACTCGACCATTCGTGGAGGGCCCGTGGTTTCACCAGAAACCCACTCGGTTGCAAGGTTGTGGAATGAACAGATGCTTGCAGCCATCCGTCGCGACACGCCGCGGCCCACCGTCCACGCCCGCAATCTCTATCATGTCTCGGCGGCAATGTACGATGCCTGGGCCGCCTACAGCGAATCCGACCTTGCCGTTTTTCACGATGAGCAGGCCACTGCCGATGGTGATACGGGCCCCGCCCGGGAGGAAGCCATCAGCCATGCCGCCTACCGCCTGCTGTCCCACCGGTTTGCCAACTCCCCCGGGCACGGAGATTCCCAGGCCGGATTCGACGGGCTGATGGACCTGCTCGGCTTCGATATGGAAAACGACGATACGCAAGGCCAGTCCCCGGCAGCCGTGGGCAACCGGGTTGCCGGAACGATCATCAAGGCCGGACTTGCCGACAACTCCAACGAGGCCTCCAACTATCAGGATACGACCGGCTACAACCCGGTCAACGTTCCGATGCTGGTCATTCTTCCAGGTACCGGGGGGCTGTCGGATCCCAACGCCTGGCAGCCCCTTATTCCACCCGGCGCGTCCGGCTCCCAGCAGTTTCTCGGCGCCCACTGGAGCCAGGTGGAAACCTTTGCCCTGCAACGCCCGGACGCCGGCGGCATGTATCTGGACCCGGGTCCACCCCCGATGCTCGGCGGTCAGGACGACGAACAGCTCAAGGCCGAAATCCTGGATCTGATCCGGGCCAGCGAGCGGCTGGATCCCACCGACGGGGAAGTCCTGGACATCTCCCCCCAGGTCACGGGCAACAACCCCCTGGGCACCAACGATGGAACCGGCCATGGGATTAATCCGGTCACCGGCAAACCCTACCCCCCCAACCCGGTCCTGCGGGGAGACCGCAACCGGGTCCTGGCCGAGTTCTGGGAAGACGGACCCATGTCCTCGACGCCGCCGGGCCACTGGAACGAGATTGCCAACCAGGTCACCGAAGCCCTGGATCCCGGACAATTGCGGATTACCGGCAAGGGGCCGGCAGTGGACAAGCTGGAATGGGACATCAAACTGTACCTTGCCCTCAACGGGGCCAGCCACGACAGCGCGGTCGCGACCTGGGAGGTCAAGCGCCACTACAACGCCTCCCGGCCCATCACGCTGATTCGCGGCATGGCCGAATCCGGCCAGTCCAGCAATCCGGACCTGCCCGCCTACCATCCCGACGGGCTGCCGCTGGAGCCCGGCCTGGTGGAACTGATTACCAAGGAATCCACGGCACCCGGCGAGCCCCACGAGCACCTGGCCGGCCACATCGGCGAAATCGCGATTTTTGCCTGGCAAGGCCACCCGGATGATCCCGATACCGAAATCGGCGGCTCCGGCTGGATCCGGGGAGTGGAATGGATCCCCTACCAGGCTGTCAATTTCGTGACCCCGCCGTTTGCCGGTTACACCTCCGGCCACAGCGGCTTCAGCCGGGCTGCCGCGGAAGTCCTTGCCGGGTTGACCGGTGATGCGTTCTTCCCCGGCGGTATGGGCGAATATGTGGTCTCCACTGAATCGGATTTCGGGCTGCGGTTCGAATTCGGTCCCCAGGAAGAAGTGCGCCTGCAGTGGGCCACCTATTTCGACGCTGCCGACGAGGCCGGCAACTCGCGCATTCACGGCGGCATTCACCCGCAATACGATGACCTGCCCGGCCGGGTGATGGGACACATGGCCGGCATCTTTGCCCTGGAGCAGGCCCTGGCCCACTATGCCCCCGTGGGGCAAGAACCGCCCGCACCGATGGATCCGGTTTCCGTGCCAGTGGCCCAACCCTGGGCGTGGACCTTGCTGATTCTTCTGACCGGGCTGATGGTTTGCTCTCGAAGATTCACCGGGCGGTTCGAGTCACGGACGTAAGACGGTTTTCCTCGCAGGCTGAACCGCCCGGAAAAAACAGTTACCCTCGGAGGCAGGCTGCGCCCGACAAACGGGCTTGCCAATCACTGCCAAAGGGAGCGTGCAGGTGAATCTTGAAAAACTGGTATTCGGTTTCTTCATTCTTCTGGCCCTGACCCTGAATTTCGGGTTTTTCCTGGGCGAAATCGACAACCCGGACCATCACAACGTCTACGAGCTGTTTGCCGCCATCGTGGCCAGCCTGATTGCCACGGTCATGAAAATGGGTGAGCGCACCCAGATCGGTGCGTTGCTGCTGGCCTCCAGCCTGGTTGCCGACCTGCAGCTGCTGGCTGCGGCCATGCTCTGGGCGCTTGCGGTGCACGTCAGTGATGCCGGCCTGACCCCGGCGGTGATGGCCAGCATCGTCTCCCTTTCCGGCGGAGCGCTACTGGCGAACCTGGTTTCCACGGTTCTGGTCACCCTGGAAGCGACTCGAATCAACCACTGAAATGTACTCGATACTGGCACTTTTCTTTCAGCGGATGCGAACGCCGCTGATCGTGCTGATCAGTGCCTATTCCATCGCGATCCTCGGCTTTACCCTGGTCCCCGGCATCGACGAGGATGGTCAGGCCTGGACCATGAATTTTCTCCAGGCGCTGTATGTCGTCAGCTATACCGGCAGCACCATCGGATTCGGCGAGATCCCGCGGGAATTTTCCAGTGCCCAGCGGATGTGGACGATCGCCAGCATCTACATGACCGTATTTGCCTGGCTTTTCGGCATCGGCAGCATGATTGCGCTGATCCAGGATTCGGCCTTTCGCCAGGCGCTGAAGCAAAAGCGTCTCGAGCGCAGCGTAGCGACCCTGGACCGTGCCTTCTATCTCGTCTGCGGCTACGGAGACACCGGCAAGGCACTGGTCAAAAGCCTGATTGCCAATGGCCGGCGAGCCGTTGTGGTCGACCATGATCCGGAAGCCATCCAGGCGCTCAACCTCCAGGACCACGGAATCGACGTTCCCGGTTTTTGCAGTGATGCAACAATCCCCGGCCACCTGATCCAGGCCGGGCTCCAGAGCCGCTGGTGTGCCGGGCTTCTGGCGGTGACCGAAAGCGACCGGACCAACCTGGGGATAGCCTTGAGCGGCCGGTTGCTCAATCGCAACCTGACGGTGGCCGGACGGGCCAACGAGACAGCCACCGCGCGCAACATGAAGTCCTTCGAGACCGGCTTTGTGGTCCAGCCCGATGCCGCCTTCGCCGAGCAACTGACCCGGGCCATCGCCCAGCCGGAACACTTCTGGCTGCACGAAAGACTATCGGGCAATACCGAGCCGGAAATCGACAGAATCCCGACCGGCTACTGGGTTCTTTGCGGCCACAACCGGTGCAGCCGGAATCTTGCCGACCGGCTCGAACAAGCCGGCATTGAAACCCGCCTGATCGCTCACGAAGACATTGACGGTCCATTGCCGGAAGGCTGCGTTCCCGGCCACAGTGCCGAGGCCGGCCCCCTGGAGGCAGCCGGTGTTGGCCAGGCGGCCGGCCTGGTGGCCTGTCACGAAGTTGATTCGGAAAACCTGTCCACCCTGATGACTGCCCGGGACCTCAACCCGGATCTGGTCCTGGCCGCCCGGGAAAATCACATGCACAACCGCGCCCTGTACGCCGAGGCCGGAGTGATCATGGATGGCACCATTACCCGGCAGGTGGTCTCGGCCTTCCGGCCGGTGCTGGAATCCTCCCTGGCGGCGACCTTTATCGACCAGGCCATGAAGCGGGACACCGACTGGGTGAAATCCTGCCGGAAAAAACTGGAACAGGCCGCCGGCGGGCATCGGCTGACCTGGTGGGCCGGGCGTATAAGTCGCAACCGCAGCCCGGCCATCGTGGAAGCCATCGACCAGGGCCAGACGGTGCCGATCCGGGTATTGCTCCAGGACCCGAATCGGGCCGGACACTCCCTGCCCTGCGTAGCAATGATGCTGCGCCGGGACGGCAAGGACCGGCTTGCCCCGGATCCGGACACGCCCCTGGAATCCGGAGACGTGGTGCTGTTTGCCGGGCGCCGGGGTGCCGATCACCTCATGCGGGCCACCGCCTTCGAGAGCTCCATACTGCAATTCCTGATCACCGGCCGGCAGCAGCCCGG
>SLIZ01000099.1 GCA_007135395.1 Wenzhouxiangellaceae bacterium
CCACCTGTTCGAGCGGGACTGCTCCAGCCAGCGGCGCCATCAGAAGGTGCTGGAAGAAGCCCCGGCACCCGGGCTGTCCCCGGAAACCCGACAGGGGCTGCTGGAGGCGGCAGTAAAGGCCGCCCGGGCGGTGGATTACGTGGGTGCCGGTACGGTGGAATTTCTTGTGGAAGGCGACGACTACTTCTTTCTGGAGATGAATACCCGGCTGCAGGTCGAACATCCGGTCACGGAGCTGATTACCGGTCTTGACCTGGTCGAATGGCAACTCCGGATCGCCTCCGGCGAGCCCCTGCCGGCAGACCAGGAAGCCATTGGTACCTCCGGCCACGCCATGGAAGCCCGGCTGTATGCCGAAGACCCGGAAAAGGGCTTTCTTCCCGCCACCGGACGGATCAATCGCCTGGACCTGCCGGAAGCCGAGAGCATCCGGGTCGATTCCGGGGTGGAATCCGGGGATTCGGTGAGCATGCATTACGACCCCATGATCGCCAAGCTCGTCGTCCACGGATCCAGCCGGGCGGCCTGCCTGGCCCGGATGCAGGCCGCCCTGGCCGGTACCTTCGTGGGCGGGCTGGTCACCAACCTGGGCTTTCTGGGCCAGCTTGCCGGGTGCGAGACCTTTCGGGAGGCCGGGGTGGACACCGGATTCCTGGACCGGAACCTGGAAGACCTGCTGGCCGTGGGTGAACCGGTCCCAGACCCGGTCCTCATTGCCGCGGCCTGCGCCTGGCTTGACCGCGTCAAATGCCGGGAATTGATCGATCCCGACCCCTGGAGTCTTGCCGATGGCTGGCGGCCAGGGGCGGCGGAACCCACAAGCCTGGAGTTTCAGTCCGGCGGGCGGGAATACCCCCTGCTGGCCTGGCAGGCGGGTCGGGAGCCGGGAAGCTGGCTCATCGGGGTCGGTGAAGAGGCCACCCCCCGGCTGGCCCGGCTGGCACCCCCCCGGGGGGTCGAATTCTGCCTGGGGCTGGACGGTGAGCGAAACCTTATGCAGATTCACCAGCACGGTGACCGCATCGAGGTCATCTATGGCCAGCGCCGCTGGCGGCTGGAACGGCATACCCGGTTTCATGCGATCGCCGAGACCAGCGGCGGCAGTGGCCGGCTGCTCAGCCCCATGCCCGGGAAAGTCCTTGAAATCCGGGTAAGTGAAGGCGACCAGGTCGGCGTGGGCGAAACTCTGGCGGTCATGGAAGCGATGAAAATGGAAATGGCCATCAAGGCGCCAGCCGACGGGGTGGTCAAATCCGTCAACGTGGCCGCCGGCGATATCATCGAGGCCGATGTCCTTGTACTGGAAGTCGAATAGGGTTCCGAATTCGCCAGCTGGCCGGGAAACCATCGCCCAGCCCTGTCGGGATACAATAGCCGGCTGAACACAACCCGCCGAACTAGTGCACTAGCCCTTGGACAAACACTCCCCCCTGAACCCGCCCCGGGTACCGGTCTCGGAAAGGACGACCTGGTCCGTACCCCCCGGCCTGCCTCTTGCCTTGACCCTGGCGGCACTTGGCCGGCGCAAGGGCGGGCCGCTGGTAGTTGTCACGCCGGACACCTACCGGGCCCGGCGGCTGCGCGATGACATCAATCGCATGGACGGACCCGGGGCGGTACTGTTTCCCGACTGGGAAACCCTGCCCTACGACCTGTATTCGCCGCATCCGGACATCATCTCCCGCCGACTGGAACTGCTCACCCGCCTGGACACGGCACCCCCGGACATTCTCATTGTCAGCGTGCCCACCCTGCTGCAGCGAATTGCCCCGCGCAGTTTCCTGGCCGGACGAAGCCTCCGGCTGGGTGTGGGCGAGCGGCTGGATCGGGAGGCATTCCGGGCCCGCCTTGGCGATGCTGGCTACCAGGCCGACGAGCAGGTCTGGCAACCGGGCCAGTTTGCCCTTCGTGGCGGGGTGATCGACCTGTGGCCCATGGGGGCTGAAAAACCCTTCCGGGTGGAGCTTTTCGACGATGCCATCGAATCCATCCGCAGTTTCGATCCGGAAACCCAGTTGAGCGAAAAGAAACTCGACCGGGTTGAAATGCTGCCCGCCCGGGAATATCCCTTCGACGAGGAAGCCCGGCAGGAATTCAGGCGGCGATTTCGAATGCGGTTCGACGTGGACCTGCGCCGGGCCATTCCCTACCAGGATGTCGGCCAGGGCCACCACGCCCAGGGACTGGAGTACTACCTGCCCCTGTTTTTCGACGAAACCGCCACCTTGCCCGACTACCTGCCCGAAAACGCTCGCTGGGTATTGCTCGACGGGGTCGAAAAGGCGGCCGATGAGTTCCGAGTAAAGCTCGAAGGCCGTTTCGAGCAACGCCAGGGCGACCTGGAACGACCCGCCCTGCGTCCGGACGAGATCTACCTTCCTGCCGGAGAGATCGACCGGGTTCTGGATCCGGCCGGCCCCCTGTGGATTCGCCCGAATGACAGCGTGGCGGAAACGGTCCTCGACGGCATCCCGGCGCCGGAACTGGACATGGAGCACCGGGCCGAGGCAGTGGCCGAGTACATTGCCGGCTTCGATGGCCGGGTCATCATCGCCGCCGACTCCCCGGGCCGCCGGGAGATGATCAGCAGCGCCCTAGGCAGCCTGAAGATCAGCCCGAAACTGCTCGAATCCTGGTCGGCGTGCATGTCTTCCACCGAACCGGTGGTCCTGGCCGTCTTGCCGTTTTCCGGGGGCTGCATCCTGCCCTCGGAGGGTCTGGCCATCCTCACCGAGGCCGAGCTGTTTCCCGACCACGCCCGGACCCGCCAGCGTTCCCGGGATCGTTCCCGGCGGGACCCGGAGAACCTGGTCCGTTCCCTGGCCGATTTGTCGCCGGGCGCCCTGGTGGTGCACGAAGACCATGGCATTGGCCGCTACCTGGGGCTCCAGATCCTGGATGTGGGCGACCAGGCCGCCGAGTTCATCACCCTGGAGTATGCCGACGGGGACAAGCTCTACGTTCCGGTCACCGCACTGGAACTGGTCAGCCGCTACACGGCCGCGGAAGCCGAACACGTCAAGCTCCACCGGCTGGGTTCCGAGCAATGGCAGAAGGCCCGCAAGAAGGCGGCCGGGAAAGTGCGCGATGTGGCGGCCGAATTGCTCAATGTTCATGCCCGCCGGGCTTCCCGGCCCGGCTTTGCCTTTCCCCTGGACCGGGGCATGTATGCCCGCTTTGCCGCCGGCTTTGCCTACGAGGAGACCGACGACCAGGAACTGGCCATCCGGGAAGTCATCCGGGATCTGAAGTCCGAACTGCCCATGGACCGGGTGGTCTGCGGGGATGTGGGTTTCGGCAAGACCGAGGTGGCCATGCGCGCGGCCTTCGTGGTGGCAACCGCCGGTCGCCAGGTGGCCGTGCTGGCTCCGACCACCCTGCTGGCCGAACAGCATTACCGTACTTTTTCAGACCGGTTCGCCGACTGGCCGGTCAATGTCGCGCTGATGTCGCGGATGGGATCAGGCAAGGAGACGCGCAAGACCCTCGACGGGCTCGCCGACGGGACAGTCGATATCGTGATCGGCACCCACCGCCTGATCCAGAAGGACATCAAATTCAATGACCTGGGCCTCGTGGTGGTCGACGAGGAACAGCGTTTCGGGGTCCGCCAGAAGGAACGGCTCAAGGCCCTGCGGGCCGAGGTGGACCTGCTGACTCTTACGGCCACGCCCATCCCCCGGACCCTGAACATGGCCATGGCCGGGTTACGCGAGCTTTCAATCATCGCCACTCCACCGGCCCGGCGGCTGGCGGTCAAGACCTTTGTCTCCCGGTGGGACGCGGGCGTGATCCGGGATGCCATCAACCGGGAATTCCAGCGGGGCGGCCAGGTTTACTTTCTGCACAACGAGGTGCGCTCCATCGAGCGAATGGCCCGTGAACTCAGGGAGATGTTCCCGGATGCCCGCCTGGCCGTTGCCCACGGCCAGATGGCACCTGAGGACCTGGAACGGGTCATGCGCGGCTTTTATTCCCGCAGAACCAACCTGCTGGTGTGCACCACCATCATTGAAAACGGCATCGATGTTTCTTCGGCCAACACCATCATCATCAACCGGGCCGACAAGTTCGGCCTGTCCCAGCTCCACCAGTTGCGCGGCCGGGTGGGTCGATCCCATCACCTGGCCTATGCCTACCTGCTCACGCCACCGCCGAAGACCCTGACCGCCGATGCCCGCAAGCGCCTGGAGGCCATCCAGTCCCTGGAAGAGCTCGGCGCCGGCTTCTCCCTGGCTTCCCACGACCTGGAAATTCGCGGCGCCGGCGAGCTGCTCGGCGACGACCAGTCCGGGCAGATCGAGGCAGTGGGTTTTGCCATGTACTCGGAAATGCTCAACCGGGCCGTCGAAGCCCTCAAGAGTGGACGGGAACCGGACCTGGAATCGCCCATGTCGGTCACTTCCGAAGTGGATCTGCATACCACGGCCCTGATCCCCGACAATTACCTGCCCGATGTGCACCAGCGGCTGGTGCTCTACAAGCGGATCGCCCAGGCCGACACGCCAGCAAAACTCCATGACCTGCAAGTCGAGATGATCGATCGCTTCGGGCTGTTGCCGGACCCGGTCAAGAACCTTTTTGATAGTGCCGAGCTGCGCCTGCAGGCCCGGGCCATGGGTATCCGCCGCCTGGAAATCGGCCCGGCCGGGGGACGGATGGAGTTTCATCCCAACCCCTCGGTGAAAATGGAAGAACTCATCGCCATGGTCCAGAAGGAAAGCCATGCCTATGAGCTCGACGGCGGTGAAAAGCTGCGGATCCTGGAAGAACTGGTGGACCCGGAGGAACGGGCCGACCTGGCCCGGGAACTGCTCGCCAGGCTGCGCCCATCGGGTGGCACCGACAAAGCTGTCGGCACTGCCTCGATGGGTTAGGCTATCGTCTGGATGAATTTCGGGCCAGCAGCCACCAGATGCACAAGAACAAACTGATACCAGTCATCTTCCTGACCCTGTCGGTGGCCCTGGTGACGGCCCGGGCTGACGAACTGCCGCCGGTCTACCAGGTCGAGGTGCTGGTCTTTTCCCACATCCAGGGCCACTCCGACCGGCACCCGGTACGCGAGATGACCGACTTCAGCCACGCCATGGACCCGGACAGGCTGGAAATTGACCCGGATGAACCCACTCCCCTGCGTCTGCCGGACAACGATGTCGAACCGGAACCGGATTATCGGCCCCGCCCCCGGGATTTCGAGCCCGCCGGGAGCCCCTCCACGGCCATGGAGCGGGCCTGGTCAAGACTGGAAGCCAGCGGCATGCACCGCCCTGTGACCCGCAGGTCCTGGTACCAGACCGCCCCGCGGCATCGAATGACCCGCCCGGTTCGAATCCACGACGAGGAAGTGGTCCATGAGGACTGGCCCCGGGAGGATCCGGTTGAGCCGATCCTGGCTGTGACCCGGCTCGAACCGGACGAAAAGACCGAACTCCGGAAGTGGTTTCGCACCGACGGGACCATCCGCCTCAATCGCCGCCAGTACTATCACCTGGCGGTGGATCTGGAATGGCGCGAACCGGTTCCGGACTGGGGACTGGATCGCACCCGGCTCGATTTCATGCCCGAATACCTGGTCCATCGGGTGCAACAATCCAGGACCATCCAACCCGGCCGACTGGAGTACTTCGACTCGGCATGGCTGGGGGTGCTGGTCCTGGTAACCCGTCTGGAGGACTGAAACCGGGCCCATGAGCGAGCCGCTGCGCAAGGCCGAGGAGGTCAAGGATGCGGTCCTGTCGAGCCCCCGGCTGGACCGGGCATACCGGTTGCTGGTCAACGAGGAGGACGCCCGGGTTTGCCGGGATATTTCCGAACAAGCCTGCCAGGTCGTGCCGGGCAATTTTTTCCTCCAGGTCCTCACCCAGTTTCTGACCAAGCTCGGCGATGCCATTGCCAACCCCAAGACCACGCTGGCCTGGCTGCTCAGCGCACTTGGCGCCCCCGGGGTATTTACCGCCCTGCTGGTGCCCATCCGGGAGTCCGGTTCACTTATCCCCCAGTTGATCATTGCAAGCTATGTGCGCCTGAAGGCGGTACGCAAGTGGACCTTTGTGGTCGGCTGTCTGCTCCAGGGTTTTGCGGTTCTTGGTATGGCAGGCGTTGCAGCAAGCCTGGAAGGCACCATCGCCGGGTTTGGCCTGATCGGCGCGCTGATCGTTTTCAGTCTCGCCCGGGGACTGTGCTCGGTGGCTTCCAAGGACGTCCTGGGCAAGACCGTGCCCAAAACCCGCCGGGGCCGGGTCAGTGGCTGGTCGGAGTTTACGGCCGGACTGGTTACCCTGGGCGTGGGTGCCATCCTGCTGGCCGACCTTGGCGAACCAGGCGACATGCTGGTCTACCTGATCCTGCTGGCCTGTGCCGGCGGCCTCTGGTTTCTCGCGGCGGGCAGCTACACCCTGATCCGGGAATTCCCCGGCGCCACCGAGGGTGGCAGTAATGCCCTTTCCGAAGCCCTCAAGCGTCTTCGGCTGCTCAGCGAGGACCGGACCTTTCGCAATTTCGTCATCGCCCGCTCCCTGCTTCTTTGCTCGGCGCTCAGTGCCCCGTTTTTCATCATGCTCGCCCATCAGAATACCGACGGAGCGATGCTTGTCCTGGGCCTGTTTGTCATGGCCGACGGCCTGGCCAGCCTGCTGTCGGCACCCTTCTGGGGTCGATTTGCCGATTACTCCAGCCGCCGGGTGATGGTCCTGGCCGGTGCGTTTGCCGCAGCCACCGGCTTGGTGCTCGTCGCACTGGTCAATGGCATTGAGGGACTGGCGGAAGCGACCTGGATCTACCCGGTATTCTTCTTTCTGCTGGCCATTGCCCATGCCGGTGTCCGACTGGGTCGAAAGACCTATATCGTGGATCTGGCCGGCGGTAACCGGCGCACCGATTACGTGTCGGTTTCCAATACAGTCATCGGCGTGGTACTGCTGATTGCCGGCAGCATGGGTGCTCTTACCACCGTCTTGCCGGTCAGCGGGGTTATTGTCATACTGGCCGGTATGGGCATGGTTGGAGCCTGGCTGAGCGCCAGACTGCCCGAGGTTACCTGACCCGGGTTGATGACCGACAATAGCCACAAGAACCATTCACCGGACGGCGGCACCCAGGGCACACAAATGCCGCGCAGCCGCATGCGCTGGGGAATCCAGCTCACCATCATCCTGGCCGTTGTCTGGCTTGCCCTCAACGGTCTGTCCGGCTGGATACTGGGTTTGCTCGTCTGTCTGGCCGGGGGGCTGGCCGGCGCCCGGGCGGTACCTGCTCACCCCTATCCCTGGCGGCCCCACCGGTTGGCAAATTTTGCGGCATACTTTCTCCGTGCATCCCTTGCCGGGGGAATCGACGTGGCCTGGCGGGCCATGCACCCGAAACTTCCCATCGAGCCCCGATGGATCGAATACCCGCTCAATCTCCCCCCCGGGCAACCTCGAACACTGATGATCAGCGTAGTCAGCCTGCTTCCCGGGACCCTGAGTGCGGACCTCCGGGACGACCGGGTGCTGGTGATCCATGCCCTGTCCGGGCCCGGCCAGCCGGCCATCGAGGCACTGGAAAAGCGAATCCAGCGACTGTTTTCCCTTGACCTGGCGGGCAATCGCCAATGAATACCGCCCTTTCCCTTGCGGTGATCTTTCTGATCATCAACCTGGCCGCCGGACTGGTTCGGGTTGCCCGGGGGCCGAGTCCGGAAGACCGGATGCTGGCCGCCTTGCTGTTCGGCTCGACCACGGTGGCCGTTTTGCTCATTCTCGCCCAGTTGATGGAAATCCCCGCCTTGCGGGACGTGGCCCTGCTGTTCGGTCTACTTGCAGCAATCATCAGCGTGGCTTTTGTCGCCCTGCCTGCTGACCATGACCGGGACGAGGAGGATTCCTGGCGATGAGTGTCCTGGAAATCGTCTCCACCGGCCTGCTGGCAGCCGGATGCTTTTTCTACCTGGCCGGAACCATCGGCCTGCTCCGTTTTCCTGATGTGCACAGCCGCCTGCATGCGCTGACCAAGGCCGACAATGTGGGGCTTTTCCTGGTCTGCCTGGCCCTGACCCTGCTCGGCGAGAGCCTTCGCGTTGCCTTGTTGCTGCTGCTGATCTGGCTGCTCGGACTGCTGGCTGCCACGGTTTCCTGCCACCTGATCGCACGCCATTCAATCCGGCGCAAAGGGGGGAGGTCCGGCTGATATGGGAATTTCCCTGGTCATCGACGTGCTGCTTGCTCTCGGACTCGTAGGCCTGGCGCTGCAGGTCGTGGCCGGGCCGAGCCTGTTTCGGTCGATAGTCCTGTTCGTGGTCTTCGGGCTGGTCATGGCCCTGGCCTGGGCCCGACTGCATGCACCGGACCTTGCCATGGCCGAGGCCGCCATCGGGGCGGGGATCACCGGTGCCCTGCTGCTGATGACCTACCGGCGGCTGGTGGAACTGAACCCGGAAAAACGCGGGGAGACCTATCTTGGTTCCCGCTGGCTTGCCGCCCCGGTCGGGGTCCTCACCGGCGTGCTTGTGGGCCTGATCGGCTGGGCTGCCCTGCAGCTTCCGCCCGGGGACACCACCGCCGGGACCCTGGCCCGGGATGCCCTGGATGAAACCGGGGTAAGTAACCCGGTAACCGGCGTCCTGCTGGTCTTTCGCGGCTATGACACCCTGCTGGAAATGGGGGTGCTGCTTCTGGCCTTTCTGGGTGCCCGGGCGGTGGCCAGCGGCCGGGCCCACTCGCCGGGGACAAGTGAAGTAAGCGAGCCGGCCCTGGTCGGTGCCCTTCTCAGCCTGGTGGTCCCCCTGACCATACTGGTGGGAATCTATCTGTTGCGCGCCGGCGGTCATGCCCCCGGAGGCGCTTTTCAGGCCGGTGCGGTGCTCGCCGCCGGCGGGGTGCTGCTGAGCCTGACCGGCCGCCTGGTACCCACCGACCATACTCCGCTTGTCCAGCGCCTCGTGCTGGTGCTCGGTCTGCTGGTCTTTTCCGGGATGGGCCTGTTCATGCTCTTTGCCGGCTCGGCCATGTTGTCCCTGCCCGGTACCTGGGCGATCTACCTGGTCGAAACCGCCCTGATGATTTCCATTGCCCTGCCCCTGGCGCTGCTGTTTGCCCAGGCACCGGGGCTGAAAGGCAGGGGGCATTGATGCAGGCGGAAATCTACGTTGCAGCATCGGCCGCCGTTTTCGGTACTGGCGTTTATGGCCTGATCCTGGCCCGGCACATTCTTCGCAAGCTGCTGGCCCTGAACCTGATGGGGGGCGGGGTTTTTCTGCTGCTGATTACCCTGGGCGGTGGCGCAGATGGCCCCCCTGACCCGATTCCCCAGGCGATGGTTCTGACAGGCATCGTGATCGCGGTGTCGGCCACGGCATTTGCCCTGGCCATGCTGGTGCGCCTTTATCAGGAGACCGGCCGGGCCACCCTTGAATTGGAGGACGACGACCAGGAGGGAGGCGGAGATGGCTGAACAGGCAATGATCCTGCTCGTTTTCCTGCCTCTGCTGGCCGCTTGCCTGGCCTTTGTCCTTGCCGGAACCCCGGCACGGGTGATCGCCGGGATCACCATGGCCGCATTGCCGGCTCTCATGCTGCCGATTACCGTCGACGTGATCGACCAGGGCGAAATCGCTCATTCCCTTGGAGGCCACGCCGCCCCCCTGGGAATTCGCCTGGTCGCCGATGGCAGCGGCGCCCTGATGCTTTGGCTTGTTGCCATCATCGGCAGTCTGGCCTCGCTCCATGCCTGGTTTTCCTTTCGCGACCAGCCGGATGCGGAAGGGACGTTCTGGCCCCTGTGGCTGATCCTGATTGCCGGCTTGAACGGAATGTTCCTGTCCTGTGACCTGTTCAACCTTTACGTGGCCATGGAACTGGTCACCTTGAGTGCCGTTGCCCTGGTGGCCCTGGCCGGCGGACCAGTAGCCTTGAGTGCAGCCATGCGGTACCTGCTGCTGGCCATGCTGGCCTCACTGGCCTATCTGCTGGGCGTGGTCCTGATCTACAACGCCACCGGAACCATGGATTTCCGCCTGCTCGCCGCCGACCTGGAAGCCACGCCGGAAGTGATCATCTCCCTGGTGCTCATTACCGTCGGACTGCTTCTCAAGACCGCCATTTTTCCCCTGCACGTCTGGCTGCCCAGGGCTCATGCCAGCGCACCGGGTCCGGTCAGCGCCGTGCTTTCCGCCCTGGTGGTCAAGGCTTCCCTTTTCGTGCTCTACCGCATCTGGTTCTGGTCGGGAGCAGAACTTGACCTGGCACCGGCCGAATGGGTGCTTGGACTGGCCGGTGCCGGGGCCATCATCTACGGGTCCCTGGCCGCCCTGGTCCAGTCAAGACTGAAGCTGCTGGTGGCCTACTCCACTGTCGCCCAGCTCGGGTACCTGATGATGATCTTTCCGCTGGCCAGCCTGCTCGCCTGGCCGGCGGCCAATTACCAGATCATGGCCCACGCCCTGGCCAAGGCCGCCCTGTTCCTTGCCGCAGCCAACATCCTGCGGGGCCAGGGAACCGACCGGTTGCAGGAACTCGGCGGGCTTGACCGGCGCCAGCCGATAGACCTGTTCGCCTTCGGGATTGCCGGGGTCTCCATCATGGGGCTGCCGCCAAGCGGAGGCTTCCTGGCCAAGTGGATGTTCCTGGAAACCGCCTGGGCCCAGGCGGCCTGGGGATGGCTGGCGGTCATGGTCATCGGCAGCCTGCTGGCGGCCGCCTACATCTTCCGGGCACTGGCCGGGATGCTGACTTCCCGCCAAACTGAATTCCAGGCCCGTATCCGGCCGGTTCACAGGGCAATGAGCCTTTCCGCCCTGGCCCTTGCCCTGCTGGCCCTGGCAAGCGGCTTTGCCTCGTCACCAATCCTGGAACTCCTGGGCCTGGAGCCCCCGGGACTGTCAGTGGATTCATGATGGGTACTCTGGCCTGGCACTCCATGCCCCTTCTGATTCTCCTGACCTCCCTGGTCACCGGGATCGTCATTTTCATCGCAGGAGAGCAGCGGGTGATGCTGCGTACGGTCATGAACCTGGCCGGTGCGCTTGCCAAACTTGTGCTGGTTGGCATCATGCTCATCGCAGTAGCAGCCGGCCATGAGTTCGAATTCCGCGTTCCCCTGATGCCCGGACTGGACCTGTTGCTTCGGGTCGATGCCCTGACAATGCTGTTTACCACCCTGTCGGCGATTCTCTGGCTGCTGACGACGATCTACGCCATCGGGTACCTGGAGGGAACGGAAAACCGTGCCCGGTTCTTCGGCTTTTTCAGCCTGTGCGTGGCCGCGACCATGGGCGTAGCCGGAGCCGGAAACCTGTTTACGTTCTTCATCTTCTATGAGTTGCTGACTCTGGCTACCTGGCCACTGGTAGTTCACCGGGGTACCCCGGAAGCATTTGCCGCCGGTCGTTCCTACCTGCGCTATACGCTGTTTGGCAGCGCGGTCTTCCTGGTGGGGCTGGTCTGGCTCAATGGCCTGGCCGGGAGTCAGGATTTTGTTGCCGGGGGCTACCTGGCGCATCTGGCTGCAGATCATCGCCCGGCCCTGATCGGGATCGGATTGCTGCTGCTTGTGGGTATGGGGGTCAAGGCCTCCCTGGTTCCACTGCATCCCTGGCTGCCCAGGGCCATGGTCGCCCCGGCACCGGTCAGTGCCCTGCTCCACGCCGTGGCCGTGGTCAAGGCCGGGGCATTCGGCATCGTGCGGGTGTATTACGACATCTACGGTATCGATCTGGCCGGAAGTCTGCACCTGACCACCGTACTGGCGGTGGCAGCAGCCTTTACAATCCTGTACGGATCCATCCGGGCCCTGGCCCAGACTGCCATCAAGCAGCGGCTGGCCTTTTCCACGGTAAGCCAGGTCTCGTATATCCTGCTGGGCGTGGCACTGGCCAGCCCAATGGCCGCTATCGGCGGACTGGTTCACCTGGTCCACCAGGGGGTCATGAAGATCACGCTGTTTTTCTGTGCCGGAAACTGGGGTGAAACCCTGGGTGTCCACCAGATAAGGGAGCTCGACGGTACCGGCAAACGCCTTCCCTGGACCGGGATCAGTTTCACCATCGGCGCCCTGGGCATGATGGGGCTTCCCCCGGTGGCCGGATTCGTGACCAAGTGGCACCTGGGGGCCGGAGCTGTACAGGCCAACCAGTACTGGGTCATCGGGGTGCTTGTGGCCAGTACGGTGCTCAATGCAATGTATTTCCTCCCCATGATCTACCGGATCTGGTTCCGGCCACCACCGGAGACCTGGCCGGAAGAAAGTGTCCCGGCCGATCACCAGACCCGGCTGGCGCTGCTTGTTCCCACCGTTCTGGTGGCTGCCATGGCCGTCAGCATCGGTGTGCTGGCCAGCCACCCGGCCAGCCCCCTTAGCTGGGTCCAGCTGATCATCTCGGAGTATTACTGATGGATCCACTTGCACTGATTCTGCCCGCGGCCCTGGCCCTGCCGCTGCTTCTGGCCCTGGTCAGCTTTGCCTTTCCGGGCCAGGCGCGAATTGTCGGCTGGATCGCCCCGCTGGCCAGCCTGCCCGCCCTGGTCCTTGCCCTGGGGTCCGGAGAGACCCGCGATTGGTCCTGGTTGCTGCTGGAAACCGAGGTGGGGACCGATGGTGCGAGCCGGCCCATGCTTGCCCTTGTGGGCATTGCCTGGAGCCTGGCGGCCTGGTTTGCCGGGTCCCGGATTTCCGTGCACAGGGGCAGCTTCTGGGGTTTCTGGATGCTTTGCCTGTTCGGCCTGGTTCTGGCCCTTGTCGCCCGGGACGTGGCAGCCTTTTACCTTGGCTATGCCACGGTCAGCCTGTCGGCCTGGGGCCTGGTTATTCACAATAGGGATGAACTGGCCATGCGTGCCGGCCGGATCTACCTGATCCTGGCCATCGCCGGGGAAGCCATGATCCTGGTCGGGCTGCTGCAGATCGCCGCAGCATTTGGCAACGCAAACCTGGCCGAACTGCCCGGCCTTGTAGCCGACCAACCCCTGCACCAGTCTGCCGGCTGGTTTCTGCTGACCGGATTTGCAATCAAGATGGGGCTGGTTCCGCTTCATTTCTGGCTGCCCCTGGCCCACCCGGTGGCTCCGGTCCCGGCCAGCGCCATCCTCTCCGGTGTCATCGTCAAGGCCGGCCTCCTGGGATGGTTGCGCCTGGCCCCGGTACCCATGCTGCCGGCGCCATTCGACGCAGCCGGCTTCCTCGCGATGGTCGGGTTGATCAGCCTGTTTGGTGGTGCTCTGATGGCCCTTACCCAGCAGCGGGCCAAAACCATCCTGGCCTATTCCACCATCAGCCAGATGGGGCTGGTGGCCGTAGCGTTCTCCCTGAGCCTGGCGCTGGAAAACCCGATGCCCGGATTTCTCGGCCTGCTGCTTGTCCACCACGGGCTGAACAAGGCGGCCCTGTTTCTGGCCGCCGGTTGCACCCCGGGGATCAGCCGGTGGCGGCTGGCCCTGGTGGCCGTCTCCGGTTTGAGCCTGATCGGTTTTCCCCTGACCAGCGGTTTTCTCGCCAAGGCCCTGGTCAAGGCCGAGGCCTATGAACAGGCTGCCTGGATGGTCACTGCAATTACCCTTTCATCGCTTGCAACGGCGCTGGTCATAGTTCACCTGCTCGCATGCATGGCCCGGTCCGGGGACAAGGATCCGGCAGCCTTGCATCCGGCCTGGGTGGTCATGACCATTGCCGGGGTCGGGGTGCCCTGGATCTGGTTTTCCGGGACCATCGGGGCCGACTTTCCCACCGGAGGATTCGCAGACGGGGTATGGCCGTTATTGGCTGCACTGGCAATCTACGGGGTCTGGAGCAGACTACAGGCGCCGGGAATCCGGCTGCCCGAGGGGGATGTGGTCGTGGCCCTGGAGCATCTGGTCGAAAAACTCGCCCGTGCAACCATCCGGTTGGTGCCCCGGTGGAAGCCACCGGAACCCGAGGATCCCATGGGCGTCTTTCGACAGCCCATCGTGCTGGCCGAACGATGGCTGACCGGCATGCCGGCAGTGGGCCTGATGTTGCTGGCCCTGTCCACTGCCCTTTGGTGGGTCCTGAACTGATTTCACCCCGCCGGATCTGGCTTGTCAGGCCAGCCCGAGCAGCCAATACCACAGGGGAATGGTGAGGGCCGAGACCAGTACTCCGTAACCGACCATGGCCGCGGTCAGCCGGGGAGCCAGTCCGGCAGCAGCGGCCAGTGCACCGGCAGTAATCATGGGTGGCATGGCCGATTCCAGTACCCCCACGCTCAGCACGTCGCTGCCGGCGCCCATCCCAAGCCCCAGTCCCCATGCCGCGGCGGGAAGAACGAGCAGCTTGGCACCCAGCCCGACCGCCAGGGGCACCCGATGGGGCGGGTCCAGCCTCAGGCGGAGCTGCAGGCCCACCGCAAGCGTCACCAGGGGCACCAGCATGCCGGCCAGCAACTCAACGAGCTCATCCAGCCACCCCGGAAACCAGTGGTTACCCAGGACCAGTGCAAGAACAAGGGCAACAAAAGGTGGAAACGTGACGACTTTCCGGATCATGTCCCCAGGGGTCGGGCGGGTCGATCCGGTGTAGATGGCAAGCACCACCAAGGCGTGGGTGCAGACGATGAGAAAGGATCCGAACTGGTCATAGACCACCGCGTAGGCGACCAGCTCCTCGCCCAGCAATGCAGCGATCAGCGGATATCCGAGAAAGGAAGTATTGCCCAGCGGCACGAGAATCAGGAGCACGGCCTCCACTTCCCGGGAAAATCCCAGGATCCGGGAGACTGCAAGCACGATCCCGATGGAAAGTGCGAGCAGCACCCAGGGCGTGACCACAAGCGGAATCAGCCCCGGGTCGAGTTCCAGGCCGGGTGCGTGGATGAAGATCAGCGCCGGCAGGCAGATATGAATGACAACCCGGTTGAGGGTCTCCGGGGCATCGTCGGGAAACAGGCGCAACCAGGCACAGAACTTGCCCAGCGCCATCAGCAGCAGGATTATGGCAAACGCGGTCATGGCCCGGCTGCCCCGGCAGAATCCTTACCGGCGCTCAAGGGATTTATCCGAAAGGGTGTTTCAGGATGACGTTGGCATCCCGTTCCGGTCCGGTCGAAAGCATGTGCACCGGGGCTTCGATAAGTTCGGCCAGCCGGTCCAGGTAGGCCCGGGCCCTGGACGGGAGTCGGTCCTCCTCGGTGATGCCTCGCAGGTCTCCCTGCCAGCCGGGCAGGGTTTCGTAAACCGGCTCGACCCGCTCCCACTCCTCGGCCCCCACCGGGAAACCGTCAACGCCCCGGTATCGGGTACAGATCCGTACTTCGGGCAGGGTATCGAGCACATCGAGCTTGGTGATGCAAAGGCCGGTAATTCCGTTGAGGCGAACCATTCGCCGGAGCGCTACCGCATCCAGCCAACCGCAGCGGCGCGGCCTTCCCGTTGTGGCGCCGAACTCCACGCCCCGCTCGGCCATGATCTTGCCGGTTTCATCACCCAGTTCGGTGGGAAAGGGCCCGGCACCGACCCGGGTTGTATAGGCTTTGGTGATGCCCAGTACGTAGTCGATATCCCGCGGCCCGACACCAGTGCCGGTCAACACCCCGCCGACAGTGGTATTCGAGGAGGTGACAAAGGGATAAGTGCCATGATCGATATCCAGCAGGCTGCCCTGGGCACCCTCGAACAGTATGGGCCGCCCGGCCCGGCGAAGCTCGTGCAGCTCGTCGGTCACGTCGGTGACCATGGGTGCCAGTTCCTCGCCCATCCGGGCTGCCTCGTCGGTCGCCTCGGCAATGTCTACCGGATCGGCCTGGTAGTAGTTGACCAGCAGGAAGTTGTAGTAGTCCAGCAGTCCGCCCAGTTTGTCGTCCAGCCGGACCGGATCGATCAGGTCGGCCAGCCGCAATCCCATGCGGGAAGCCTTGTCCTCATAAGCCGGCCCGATTCCCCGGCCGGTGGTGCCAATGGCCTTCTTGCCCCGGGCGGTCTCCCGGGCCCGATCCAGGGCCCGGTGACAACTGAGGATGACCGGGCACGAAGGGGCAATGCCCAGGCGGGGCCGGACCTCCACATTGTTCGATTCCAGACCCTGGATTTCTTCGAGCAGGGCATGGGGTGCCAGCACCACACCGTTACCGATCAGGCAGCGGGCGCGCCTGGTGAGAATTCCCGAGGGAATCAGGTGCAATACGGTTTTCTGCCCGTCGACTACCAGGGTATGGCCGGCATTGTGTCCCCCCTGAAACCGGACGACTGCATCAGCCTCGTGGGCCAGAAGATCCACGATCTTGCCCTTGCCTTCATCGCCCCACTGGGTCCCGAGTATTACAACGGATTTAGCAGCCATCAGGAATTATTCTGGTATTTGTCGAAGGATTCGGTCCGGAACGGTCAACGGACCAGGTGAAACATGAAAGCACCGACCAGGACAAGGAAAACACCGCCAATCCGGATGCTTCGGTCAGGCATCTGGCTGACCTGCTCGACAGCCCGACGCCAGGCGTCGGGCTTGAGTGCAGGCAGTATGCCCTCGATGATCAGCACCAGAGCAAAGGCAAGAAGTAGATCCCGCATCATGGCGTCGGGCTTCCGTCAATCGCCTTCCATGCGATCGAAATAACGGAAAAAGTCCGAACTGGTATCCAGCAGGATCAGGTCACTCTCGCTATCGAAGCTGTTGCGGTAGGCTTCCAGGCTCCGGTAGAAGCTGTAGAACTCCCGATCGGCTTCATAGGCTGCTGCATAGATTTCGGTGGCCCGGGCATCACCTTCACCCCGGATACGCTGGGCATCACGCTCCGCATCGGCCAGCAGAATCCTGACCTGCCGGTCGGCATCGGCCCGGATCCGTTCGGCCCGCTCGCGACCCAGTGAGCGCAGTTCGTTGGCAAACTCGGTACGCTGGGTTTCCATTCGCTCGAACACCGAGCCGGTTACCCGTTCGGTCAACTCGATCTTCTTGATCCGAACATCGATAACATCGATGCCGAAATCCTGGAATCGCTGGTCGGCCCGGTCGCGAAGCTGATCCATCATCTGTGCCCGCTGCTCGGATACAACCTCCGAAAGGGTGCGCCGGGCGAACTCGTCCCGCAGGTCGTTTCGAATCAACTCGCCGAGACGGGATCGGGTAACTGTCTCGTCACCCCGGGTGGCCGTGTAGTAAAGCCGCGGGTCAGTGATGCGCCACTTGACGTAGTAATCCACATCCACGTACTTCTGCTCGGTGGTGTTCATCTGCTCCGGCGCCATGTCCAGGGTAATGACCCGCTTGTCGAACTTGCGCACGTTGTTGATGAACGGAACCTTCAGGTGCAAACCCGGCTCGTAGTCGTCCCGGATTACCTCACCAAGCCTGAACTTGATCGCGTACTCGGTTTCCTTGACCACGAACAGGCTGGAGATTCCGAGAATCACGGCCAGGACAATGAGGACTGGTATTGCTATGCGTAACATGTCAACGTCCCTCCCGGCCGCGGCGGGCCCTTGGGTCTACCTGGGCCGTGCCAGGGTCGGACTCACGGGGAGTCATCAAAGGTGGCGGCGGCATATTGCGGCTGTTGCCGCCGCCGGTCATCCGATCCAGTGGCAGGTACAGGATATTGCCACCCTGTTCGATATCCAGCATGACCTTGGAGGTGGCTGAAAGAACTTCCTCCATGGTCTGCAGGTAAAGGCGCTGACGTGAAACCTCGGGCGCCAGGGAGAATTCTTCAAGCACAGCGGTAAAGCGGTCAGCCTCACCGGTCGCCTGGGCGATCGTGGACTCCCGGTAGGCCTCGCCCTCTTCCATGATCCGGGCTGCCCGACCTCGGGCCTCCGGAATTTCCTGGTTGGCATAGGCCTGGGCCTCGTTGGCGAACCGGATCTGGTCTTCTCGTGCCCGGACCACGTCATCGAAGGCTTCCTGGACCTGCATGGGCGGTCTCACATCCTGCAGGTTGAACGAGGTCACCTGGATACCCGAGTCGTACCGGTCAACGATATCCTGGACCAGATCTCCCGCGTCCCGGGCCACCTGGCCCCGTCCGACTTCAAGGATGAAGTCCATGTTGTTGGTTCCCACGATTTCCCGGATGGCACTGTCAGTCGCATGTGCCAGGGAGTTTTCCGGAGTCCGGACATTGAACAGGAATTTCTCGGGCTCGATCACGCGGTACTGGATGGCAAAGTTCACATCTATGAGGTTCTCGTCACCGGTCAGAATCCGGCTCTGGTTGTCCAGGGAGCGGACCCGGGTGACGTTGACCTTTTCAAGGGATTCGATGGGCCTGGGAAAGGTGAAATTCAGACCCGGATCAAGTACCCGGGAATACTCACCGAAGCGAAGGACCACACCGCGCTCGGACTCGTCGATGATATGGATCGAATCCCACACCACCCACAACACCACCGCAACCAGAATCAGACCGAACACGCCACCCAGGGCCGGACCACCGCCGCCACTGCTGCTGCGTCCTCCACCATCTCCACCACCCATGATACTTTTCAGGCGGCGCTGGACATTGGCAAACACTTCATCCAGATCCGGTGGCTGCTGGCCGTTGCCCCCGCCCTTCCAGGGATCCTTTCCACCTCCGCCGCTCCCGCGGCCAGGTTCATTCCATGGCATTGCTTTCTCCGTAACTCGATTACTGGATTCATCCCGAAGGATGAAGCGCTAAAACTGGCCGGAATCCATGCAGGGAAAAACACCGGTCGGTTTCCGTGCCGGTTTGCGACTCTGGACATAATGAGGCCGACCACTGCGGCTGTCGCAGGCTTCGGCCGGCCTTGAGTTGATGGAACCCGGATTCAGCCAGGCCGTCATCAAGACTTCTAGTTTAGCAGGAGTTGACGAGCCAGTCTTCCGTCAGCGCCTTCCATCCGGGCAAGTTGCCGTGCTTCCTTGCGGTCGATGGCAACCTCCAGATTGGAACTGCCATCCGGCTCCGGGGATTCTTCCCGGACCACACCGAGATCAAACAACCGGGCCCTGAGGCGGGCATGGGCGGCCGGTACCCGGATACAGCGCTCGATGCGGTTTTCCCCGAGCCGCTCATCCACGGCCTGGAGAAACAGATCCACACCTTCGCCGCTGGTGGCGCTCAGATACACGCATCGGGGCCGTCCGCTCTCATCGTGCTCGATCCGGGGAGCGATCTCGGCCAGATCGACCTTGTTGTAGACCATCAACCGGGGCATTTCTCCGGCCCCGATTTCCTCGAGCACTTCGTCGACCACCCCGGCATGACGATCCCGGTCAGCGTCGGAGGCGTCGACTACATGGATGATCAGGGATGCGGACAGGGTTTCTTCCAGGGTCGCCCGGAATGCGGCGATGAGTTCGTGGGGGAGATTGCGGATGAATCCCACCGTGTCGCTGGCCAGCACCGGCGCCCCATCCACGTCCTGCATCCGCCGGACGGTGGGATCCAGGGTAGCAAACAGCTGGTCCCGGGCCAGGACTTCGGATTCAGTCAGACGATTGAACAGGGTGGACTTTCCGGCATTGGTATAGCCGACAAGGGCAATCAAGGGGTACCCGCTTCGGGAACGGGCACGGCGTCCTTGCTTCCGCCGGCGTTCGACCTTTTCCAGGCGAGTCTTGAGCATGCGGATTCGCCCGCCAAGAAGGCGGCGGTCGGTCTCGAGCTGGGTTTCACCGGGCCCGCGCATGCCGATTCCGCCCCGCTGGCGCTCCAGGTGGGTCCAGCCCCGGACCAGCCGGGTCGACAAATGACGCAACTGGGCCAGCTCGACCTGCAGCTTGCCTTCATGGGACCGGGCCCGCTGGGCGAAGATATCGAGAATCAGACTGGTTCGATCCAGAACGCTGCAACACAGGGATCGGGCCAGGTTTCGCTCCTGGACCGGAGACAGGGGATGGTTGACCAGCACGAGCTTCAATTCGTGGCGCTCAACCAGTTCCCGGGCCTCGTCCACCTTGCCGGACCCGACCAGCCAGCGCGAGTCCGGTCGATTCCGGGGAGCGCGTATTTCAGCGACGACTTCCAGACCGGCCGAAACCGCAAGGTGGTGAAATTCCTGCCGGGATTCAGGCCCGTCTTCGGGCCCGAACTCGGGATGAATCAGCAATACAGGCTGCAGGTTACCGGTGCTGGCGTTCAAGCTTCCTCGTCGTCGGTTATGCGCACGGCCCTGGACGGCACGATTGTCGAAATGGCGTGCTTGTAGATCATCTGGCTGACAGAGTTCCTCAGCAGGACCACGAACTGGTCAAACGATTCTATGTGCCCCTGGAGCTTGATTCCGTTGACCAGGTAAATCGAGACCGGAATCCGCTCACGTCGCAATGCATTGAGAAACGGTTCTTGTAGTGACTGGCCCTTGGACATATTTGTTCTCCTTATCAAAACCGTGTCGATCTTCGAATAGTGTTATTTGAGCTTATTGGTCGACTTCACGAGAAATCCTGCCGGACCGAAAAAATGCATCTACTCGCCTGAAAATCCTGTCAATTGTACCGTTACGGCTACCATCGTACCAGAGAGATCGGGGCATCTTCCGCAACCAGGTCAGCTGGCGCTTGGCCAGTTGGCGGGTTGCGGCAATCGCCCTTTGCCGAAAGTCCGGCTCAGCGATAATCCCGTCAAGCATTTCCCAGGCCTGCCGATAGCCAACACTGCGCATGGACGGGTGCCGGGCGGTCAGGCCTGGCCGATTCCTCAACAATGCGACTTCATCAATGAACCCGAGTTCGATCATTCGGTCCAGCCTGAGCCGGATTCTTTCATGGAGAATATGGCGATGACCCGGGGTCAGTACAAGGCGCAGGGAATCCACCGGCCTTGCCGTCCGGCCGCCCTGTTGCAGCTCACTCAACGGCCGCCCGGTCAGCTCGAAGACTTCGAGCGCGCGCTGAATGCGCTGGCTGTCGCCGGGCGCGATGCGGGACGCTGATTTCGGGTCCGTTTCGGCCAGCCTGGCGTGCAGGGCCTGCAGGCCGTTCCGACGAACCTCGTCTTCGAGCCTTTCCCGGATTTCCGGCTGCGCCTCGGGCAGGGGATCCAGCCCTGTCAGAAGTGCATTGAAGTACAGGATGGTGCCACCGACGAGGACCGGCAACCGGCCGGCCTTGACGGTCTTGCACATTTCCCGGTGGGCATCCTGTACAAATCGAGCCGCCGAGTATCGCTGCTCGGGTTCGAGGATATCGACCAGGGCGTGGGGAAAGGCTGCAAGGGTTTCCGGGTCCGGCTTGGCTGTGCCGATATCCATCCCCCGGTAGACCAGGGCCGAATCCACGCTGATCAGGTCAACGGGAAACCGTCGGGCCAACTCGATGGCCAGATCCGTCTTGCCAGAGGCCGTTGGACCCATGACAAACACTGCCGGCAAGGCAACAGGAGAATCGGCAGGTCCGGACACCGGACCTACTGGCCTCGCAGAAAGAGCCGATCCAGGCTTTTCATGTCCAGTTGAACCCAGGTCGGCCGACCGTGATTGCACTGGTCGGAGCGCTCCGTGCGCTCCATGTCGCGAAGCAGGCCATCCATTTCCGGCACCGTCAGTTTCCGGTTGGCCCGTACCGAGCCGTGACAGGCGGCAGTGGAAAGAATCTCGTCGATGGCTGAATCCACCCGCCGGCTTTCTCCCAGTTCAACCAGATCGGACAAGACGTCGCGCACAAGCTGACCGGCATCGGAACTGGCCAGCAGGGTCGGCACCGCGCGGACCAGCAGGGACTGGGGCCCGGAGGGGACCAGTTCGAAACCCAGCCGTTCCAGGTCTTCCTGGTGGCGCTCGCAAGCCCGGGCTTCCCGGTCACTGACCGACAGGGTTTCCGGAACCAGCAGGGACTGGGACCGGACCCGATCCTCGGTCCAGCCGTTTTTCATTCGTTCATACACGATTCGCTCGTGGGCGGCGTGCATGTCGACGATGATCAGGCCCCGGGCATTCTGGGCCAGGATGTAGATTCCATGGATCTGGGCCAGGGCAAATCCCAGCGGGGGAATTTCTCCGGATTCCTCACCGGACTGCCCGGTTTCACCGCCCGACTGTCCGGCCACCAGATCACGATAACGATCCATATCGTCGCGCACAGTGCCGCTGCCCGCTCCGGCCTGACGCCCGGCACTGGTCTGCCATCCCAGCCCCAGCGGCGCCTGACTTCGACCTTCCTGGACCGGGCTCTGCCCCTGACGGTCACCGGAAGCCCCGGATTGCCCGCCTCCGGCCCACTGCATGGCCCCCGGCGAACTGCCTGCAGCATGCCGGCTTTCGTGGCCGGCCCGGGTATCGGCCAGCATCCGATTGAGCGACGAGAAAAGAAAATCGTGGACGGCCCGGCCATCCCGGAAGCGTACTTCGGTCTTCTGGGGATGAACGTTGACATCCACCCGGTGAGGGTCCAGCTCGAGCATCAATACGTAGGCTGGATGACGCCCGTGGTAGAGCACATCCCGGTAGGCCTGGCGGACCGCGTGGGCGACCAGCCGGTCGCGCACCAGCCGGCCATTGACGAAGAAATACTGCAAATCAGCCTGGCTGCGGGAAAACGTGGGCCGTGCCACCCAGCCGTGGAGCCGGAAGGCCCCGGTCCGGGTTTCCACACCCAGGGCGGAATCGAGAAAAGCCTCACCGCAAACCAGCCCCACCCGCCGGTCCCGCGCTTCCTCGCTGCCGGCAGCCGGCAACCGGCGAATGGCCCGGCCATCGTGGAACAACTCGAAGGCCACATCCATGCGCCCCAGGGCCAGACGCTTGACCAGTTCGTCGATATGTCCGAACTCGGTCTTGTCGGTACGAATGAACTTGCGCCGGGCCGGTGTGTTGAAAAACAGATCCCGTACCTCGACCACGGTCCCGGGCGGCATGCCGCAGGGCTCGGGTCCCTGATAGCCCTCGCCTTCCCCGACCAGCCTGAACCCGGAATCCGATTCCGGAGTTCTCGATGAAAGGCTCAGACGGGAAACCGAGGCGATGCTCGGCAACGCTTCCCCGCGAAAGCCCAGGCTGGCCACCCCTTCAAGATCCTCGAGAGACTGGATCTTCGAGGTGGCATGACTGGAAAGAGCCAGTGCCAGTTCGTCTTCCGGAATGCCCAGACCATCGTCCCGGACCCGCATGAGCCGGCGACCGCCCCGCTCCACCTCCACGGTGATCTTTCCGGCACCGGCATCCAGGCTGTTTTCGGCCAGTTCCTTGACGACCGATGCCGGTCGCTCAACCACCTCGCCGGCGGCAATCTGGTTGACCAGGTGAGTTGGCAGGGCGCGAATGGTCATGGACCCATGATAACCGCCCGAATGAGCACCGGGTTGCCCCGGTAGCAACCTGTCGGAGGCTGCAGGGTGTGCGCTTGCGCCAAAGCGCCGAAATCGAATTCATGGCCAGCATCGACCTGAGCGAACCTTCCGCGTGGCTTGCTACCCGGTAGGTATCCGAAGTACGGTCCCGGGCCGGATGATGTCCCCGTTGAGATCATTGGCCTGACGGATTTCACTGACACTGACCTGGTAGCGCTGGGCGATGGCACCCAGGGTGTCCCCGCTCTGGACCTCGTGTTGGCTTGGCCCCCGATTCTGGGCAATCCAGGTCCCGTGGGGGGCCATCTGCCGGAAATGAGTGCGAACACCGGCGGTAATGGCATCGGCCACCTGCCGGCGGTGCCGGGAATTATTGAGATTTTCCTCGTCCTGGGGGTTGCTGATGAAACCCACCTCGATCAGGACACTGGGTACATCGGGCGACTTGAGGACCATGAAATTGGCCCGCTCAACCTGACTCCGGTGGCGACGCCCCACATTGCCAAGGGAACTCAGTACATTTTCGGCGGCGCTGTTGCTGGCTTCCATGGATGCGCTCTGGGACAGGTCCAGGAGCACCGAGGCAAGCATATCGTCCTTGTCATTAAGCTTCACGCCGCCGACCAGGTCCGAACGATTTTCCGACTGGGCCAGGAAACGGGCAGCTTCACTTGACGCCCCGCTGCGGGAGAGCACGTAAACCGAACTTCCCCGGACCCGAAAATCCCGGAAGGCATCAGCGTGAACGGACAGGAAAAGGTCTGCCCGGGCCTGCCGGGCCCGCTCGAAGCGCTCGCGCAGGGGTACGAAATAATCCCCGGTTCGAATCAGTACCGCTTTCATCCCCGGCTCGGCGTCTATGCGCTCTTTCAACTTGCGGGAGATGTCCATCACCACATCCTTTTCCAGGGTGCCGCCCGGACCAATCGCCCCCGGATCCTCCCCGCCATGGCCGGGATCAATGGCAATGACCACATCCCGGCCATCACCCCGGGCCGACTCGGCGACCCGGCGGACCCGCTTTCGGGGGCTTTCGGCATCCTCGGGGAACAGATCGATGACCAGCCGGTGACCATGGTTGCCCGCCGGGGCCAGCAGGAAACTCTGGGGATCGGCGATGGACTCCAGGTCGAATACCACCCGCAGGTGTTCACCGTCGCGAACCCCGTGGCGAACTTCCCGAATGACCCCGCGATGGTCCGGGTCCACATCAAGAGGTTCATCCAGGCTGGAGCGGTCGATATCGACCACGACCCGGGGCGGGTCGTCCAGGGTGAAAAGACGGTAATCGACAGTGTCGGAAAGATCCAGAACCGCCCGGGTTTTGTCAGGACCGGTCCATACCCGGAGGTTGTTGACCTCCGAGGCGTCGACCGGGCCGGCGGGTGCGAGAAAGGCCAGCACCAGCAAGCTTGACAGGAAAATGAACCTGGCCATGATCGGTACTCGAGAAAGCCTCCGTGGGTTCCCAGTGACGAATCATGCGCTTTTTGGGTAACTTTTTCAAGTCAAAACCGATAGATACATGATCTTTGCCGATTTTTTATTGGAAAATCCCGTAAATTCATGTTCCGTGGTCTGCAGCCACTTTTCCTCCCGGATCCGGCCAGCCATTCGGCCCAAACTGCGGAAACCTTGACCGAATATACCCTTTGATCCATGATAATCGTGGCGGACGTGCTTGAAGGCAGTGCTCGGGCAGATTTTCCGGGGCGGGAGGACAGAACATCCGATGGAACCACTTTTGTGAAGCCGCACAGCCGAAGTGCGCTAAGGCTGACCCTGATTTATGTCCTGTTCGGTTCCCTCTGGATCGGCCTCAGCGACTACGCCATATTATTGTTCAGCGACGATCCGGCCACCCTGACCCGCCTGCAGAATTTCAAGGGCTGGTTCTACGTGCTGGTCACCGGTGGACTGGTCTGGTTTCTGGCCAACGTCGCACTGGGGCGCCAGGCCAGCCTGGTTTCCCGGCTCCAGGCCAGCGAATCCCGCTTTCGCTCCATCTTCAACAATGTCAATGACGGCATTCTCATCCACGACCTGGTCGAGGACAAGATTGTCGATACCAACCCCAGGATGCGCCGGCTTTTCGGATGCAGCCGGAGCCAGGTGACCAACCTGGGCATCAAGGAACTCAGTGCCGACGATCCGGCGGAGAACCTGGAAGTTGCTCGACACCACATCGCAAAGGCTCGAGACGGTGAACCCTCCCGGTTCGAGTGGAAGGTCCGCAGGCCCGGTGGTGGAAGTTTCTGGGCAGAAGTCACCATTCGAACCGCCGAGATCGACGGAAAAGCCTACGCGATCATGGTCATTCGCGATATCAGCGAACAGAAGGCCTCCCTGGAACGACTCCGGCTGGCGGCAGCAGTATTCGACAGTACGCGGGACGGCATCGTAATTACCGATGAGAGCCCGGTCATCATCTCAGCCAACCCGGCCTACTGCCGCAGCACCGGCTACCCGTTGAATGAACTGGAGGGTCAGGACCCGGCATTCATCAGGGCCAACGGTAACCAGGAGGATTCCACACCTCAGATGTGGCGAATCCTGAAAGAACTGGGTTACTGGGAAGGTGACATCAAGGTACGCATCCGAACCGGGGAAGTCCGGGACCAGCGGCTGAAGGTGACCGCTGTTTCGGGTAATGGCAACGGGCCGACCCATTACGTGGGGGTGTATTCCGATATCACCGACCTGCGGCAGGTACAAAAGAAACTCGAAGACCTGGCCTACTATGACCCCCTGACCCGCCTGCCCAACCGCCTGCTATTCCACTCCCGCATCGAGTCGGCCATCGAGCGGGCTCGCACGTCCGGTCAGAAACTGGCCGTGGTCTATCTGGATCTGGACAACTTCAAGAATGTCAACGACAGCTTCGGCCATCCGCTGGGCGACGACCTGCTGATCGCCGTTACCCGCAGGCTTCAATCACACGTCAACGACCGCGGATTGCTGGCCCACCTGGGCGGGGATGAGTTTGCCTTGCTGGTGGAAAACCTGGAAGACCCGGACGAGCTCACCCGGTTCAGCGAGTCGCTCCTCGAGCGACTGGAAAGTCCCTTCGATCTTGGAAATTCGAACACGGTTTACATGAGCGCCAGCGCCGGCATCAGTTCCTATCCCCAGCATGCCAGGTCACCGGTAGAAATGATCCAGTACGCCCATGCGGCCATGTACCTGGCGAAGAAACTGGGCCGTCACCAGGTCTGCTGGTTCACTCCCGGGCTCGTCCACAAGGCCAGCGAACGCCTTCAGCTGGAGGCAAAGCTCCACAAGGGACTGGAAAACCAGGAATTCGTGTTGTATTACCAGCCCATCCGGGCCGGGAAGCGGGGTGAGAAAACCATCGGATATGAAGCCCTGTGCCGCTGGCAACCTCCCGGGGAGCCCATGGTTTCGCCGGAGAAATTCATCCCGGTTGCCGAAGACAGTGGGCTGATCATTCCGCTCGGCGAGTGGGTGATCAAACGGGCCTGCGAACAACTCCGGGAATGGCATGACCAGGGTCACACCGACAGGAGCATTTCCGTCAACCTGTCGGCACGCCAGTTCCTGACAAGAGATATCTGCTCGATGCTCCGGGGTGTGCTGGAAAAGACCGGCGCATCCCCGGGCCACCTGCACCTGGAGTTGACCGAATCGATTCTCATGGAGCAGGGCCACGAGGTCCTGTCGACACTGGAAGAACTCAAGAAGACCGGAGTCAGCCTTGTACTGGACGATTTCGGAACCGGCTATTCCTGCCTGGCCTACCTGCGCCACATGCCGCTGGACCTGATCAAGATTGACCGGCAATTCATCAATGACATGGTTGATCACGCAGCGGCCCGGGAACTGGTCATGGCCATCATCTCAATGGCCAAGTGTCTGCACCTGGAAGTCCTTGCCGAAGGCATCGAGAACGAGGAACAGCTCGAGTTGCTAATCGGTATGGGCTGTGACCAGTACCAGGGATTCCACTTCGGAAAACCCGTACCCGCTTCTCAGATCCGGTTTCCATGAGCACTTCCGAACACCGCACCCGGGGGCCCCTGGCGTCCCGGTTGCCCTGGCGCATCCTGCTGGTTCCCCTGCTGATTTCCGTCGGCATCGCCCTGGCCGTATGGCAGCCGTTTGAAGTCTCAGAGCTGCTCGAAATCGGGCGTGAGCTCAGCACAAGGCCCTGGTTCATCCCTGCAGTCATCCTCCTCATGGCAGCTTTGTTTGCCACGGGATTGCCCGGCAGTCCTTTTATCTGGATCGTGGCCCCCTTCCAGGCACCCTGGGTTGCAGTTCCCGTCATGCTTGCCGGCAGCGTGCTCGGTGCCGCCGGTGCCTGGAGTATCGGTTCGAAACTGCGCGGCGGCTGGAAACCGGGCCGATTCGGTCGCCGGGTCATGAACCTGCTTGATGAGCGCAGCGACATCCTGACCCAGACGGCACTGAGAGTCTTGCCCGGCTTTCCCCATTCGGTCATCAATTTCGCCGGGGGCATACTTCGATTGAACCTGGTCACTTTCCTGGCTGCGGCCGTCATCGGCCTTGCCATCAAGTGGGGCGTTTATGCCACGGCCATCCATGGTGCCGCCGAGGCCCTTGAAACCGGCCAGGCCCTGAGCCCCGGCACGGTGATCCCGCTGATCGTCCTTACAGGAATGCTGCTGATCGGTTCCTGGGTGCGAAGCACGGTCGCCTCGGGCAACGGCCCTGGCTCACCCGGATAGGCCGTCAGGAAGTCCCGCTGACAATCCCGAATCCGGACCGCGCAAAGATTTTCTGGACGTTTAAGGCGCCGATTGACAACGGCTTGCGCCGGTTGGCCGGGGTCTGACCGCAACGCCCGGCTCATGCGATAATCGCCGCCTTACCGTCAAGCACAGATCCCGGGAATGTCCAGCCGAAGAAGAATCCTGATCACTGCCGCCCTTCCCTACGCCAACGGACCCATGCACCTGGGGCACATGGTGGAGTATATCCAGACCGATATCTGGGCCCGGTTCCAGCGCGCCCGGGGCCACGAGACCTGGTTTGCCTGGGCCGATGATGCCCACGGAACTCCGATCATGCTCAATGCCCGGGCCCAGGGAATCACACCGGAGGCGCTGATCGAGAAGATGGGGGAAGAACACCAGGCCGATTTTGCCGACTTCGGCCTGTCCCACGACCACTTTGGCTCGACCCATTCGGAGGAAAACCGGGCCCTGGTCGAGCGTATCTGGCAGAAGCTGAAAGACCGGGGGGTCATCCACCAGCGCTCCATCGATCAGCTCTACGACACCGAAAAGAACATGTTTCTGCCCGACCGGTTCATCCGCGGTCAATGCCCGAAGTGCGGCGCGGCCGATCAGTACGGGGACTCCTGCGAGTCCTGCGGGGCCACCTACAACAGCCCCACCGAACTGATCGAGCCACGCAGCGTGGTCAGCGGCTCGGCACCCGAGCTTCGCACGACCGAACACTATTTCTTCCAGCTCGACGCTTTCCGCGACAGCCTGGCCCAGTGGGTCGGCTCCGACGCCCTGCAGGATGAAGTTGCCAACAAGCTGTCGGAATGGTTCGAGGCCGGCTTGCGGGACTGGGACGTTACCCGGGATGAACCGTATTTCGGTTTCCGTATTCCCGGTACCGAGGACAAGTTCTTCTATGTCTGGCTCGATGCCCCGGTGGGCTATTTATCCAGTTTCCAGGCCATCTGCCAACGGGAAGGGCTGGACTTCGAGGAATGGATGGCCCCGGATACCGATACGGAGATGTACCACTTCATCGGCAAGGACATCATCTATTTCCACTGCCTGTTCTGGCCGGCAATGCTAGAAGGTGCCGGGTTCAGGCGACCCACGGCGGTTTATGCCCACGGCTTTCTGACGGTAAACGGGACCAAGATGTCGAAGTCCCGGGGCACCTTCATCAAGGCCCGGACCTACCTCGACCACCTTCAACCCGATTACCTGCGCTATTACTATGCCGCCAAGCTCGGCAGCGGGCTGGCCGATATCGACCTGAACCTCGAGGATTTCGTCTACCGGGTCAATGCCGACCTGGTGGGCAAGCTCGTAAACATCGCCAGTCGTTGCGCCGGTTTTGTTCACAAGTTCGGCGACGGCCGGCTGGCCGGCCAATTGCCCGACCCGGAGTTGTTCGAGGACTTTCTTGCCACCGGTCCGGACATCATCGATGCCTTCGAAAATCGCAGCTACCAGACCGCCATACGCCACATCATGGCCCTGGCCGACCGGGCCAACCAGTACGTGGACGAACACAAGCCCTGGAAGATGGCCAAGGAAGAAGGCCGGGAGGAAGAAATCCTGGCGGTGTGTACCCAGGGCATCAATCTGTTCCGGCTGCTCATGGCCTGGCTGGCTCCGGTCATTCCCTTCACCGCCGAACGGGCCGGTGAATTTCTTGGTACCCGGCTCGATGACTGGTCCGGGCTGGACCAGCCCCTGCTCGACCACCCCATCGAGAA
>SLIZ01000026.1 GCA_007135395.1 Wenzhouxiangellaceae bacterium
GCGGCCCTTAGGGAGCCACTGTGCCGGCGCGACTCGGCGTTGCGCTTCTTGGAAAGGGAACAACCATTCCCTGCGAAACGCGCCTTGATTCGCACAGGCACAGTGGCTCTGAGTGTTACCTGATTTGCCGCGTGGCCCACTAGTGTACGTGAACTAGAAGGACTGGCTCCCACGCCGCTTGACCAGAAGGTGGCCACAGGCATGGCAGGCGTTGAGAAATGTCGCGATTGATTCCGGCTCCTCGCCGGAATTGTCCCTGAGTTCTTCGAACTGGCATGCCTCCCCGGTCAGCGCCCTGGCCAGGCGCAAATGACGTTCGGATTCACGGGCATGCCTGGGCACGTGGGTGAGCATGAACGAGACCTCCCCCATCAGGTCCGGATGCAATCCCCCGGTGGATTGTTTCAGACCGGCCGCCCACTTCAGGTCACTCAAGGGTTGCTGGGGGAGGCTTGCCGTTTGCTCGACCAACTGGGCGCTGGACAGGGGCGTACCGGATTCCGGCGTCAGTATGGCGCCCAGCAAGGCATCCAGGTCATCCGGGCCGGCTTTCGAGTACCAGGCCCCTGAACCCGGGTCGATGATCACCGGGGGTTTCTGCCAGCCTTCGAATACAAACGGCTGCCGCCAGGTCCCGCGACGCAGATGCTCGGCGAGGGGCAGATTGTCCGGCTTCAGCCCCAGGACCATTGGACGCACGGAAGTTCGATCGCCGGTATCGCCTGTACTGTCCGTGATTTGATTGAGTACGCTGATCAATTGCCTTGAACGCAGGGGCTTGTGCAGCAGGCGGTTGGCCGGAAAGTCCCGGTCCCGGGACAATGCAACGGGAGTCTCGCCATTGCGGGAAAGGGTTTCCCAGAGTTCGGTGCCGGCCTCGGAATCCACATCGACGACCTTCGCATCGGCATTTTCGGAGCTGGTTGCCAGCTCCCAGGAATGACTCAAGTCACTACCCATCAGGCGGATCAGCGAACGCAACACCATCAGGTCCTTGTTGCTGATCTGCTCGACGGACAGGATTTTTGGTTCAGCCATCCATTGGCTCCAGCGTTCCTTGGCCCCTTGATTCCGAAACTTCCGAAATTATACTTGCCGCCACGGACCAATGCCGGGCCATTTACTAACACCGTCACTAATCCTGCCTGATCAAGCTTACCTGTCGGCGGAAACCAGGATTTCCTTCACCACATGTCCGACACGCTCCATGGATCCTGCCAGAACCCGGTGAATGTCCTCGATCGAAACGGGCTGGTCTTCCAGCCCGGCCGCCCGGTTGGCCACTACACAGATCGAGACATATTCCAACCCGGCTTCCCGGGCCAGACCGGCCTCGGGCATTCCGGTCATTCCCACCAGGTCACATCCATCCCTCATCAATCTTCTTACTTCCGCCTCGGATTCCAGTCGCGGTCCCTGGGTGGCGGCATATACCCCCCCGTCATGAATAGCCTCTCCCGAAGTTCCGGCTGCGGCCAGAACGATTTCTCTCAAGGGACCGGAAAAAGGCCGCCCGAACTCCACGTGCCTTAGCTCAGCGGTCCCGGTATCGGTAAAGGTGTGTTCCCGTCCCCAGGTGTAGTCGACAAGATCGTCGGGCAGAACCAGGTCACCGGGCTGATGGTCATCATGGATGCCCCCTACTGCATTGATGGCCACGATACCCTCCACGCCCAGCTTCTTCAGGCAAAAAATGTTTGCCCGGTAGTTGATCCTGTGAGGCGGAATGCGATGAGGGCGTCCATGCCTGGCCAGAAACCAGTTGGTCTGGCTGCCCGCCCGGATCGGTTCCGGGCGGGCCGAAGGCGGCCCGAAAGGAGATTTGATCATCTCCGGGTGGCCGGTTTCAAGCATATCCAGCGCGCCGGTTCCTCCAATGATTCCCAGCTTCATGTGCTTTCCTCCAGATTGCTGGCGGGCACCCAGATTCCCGGCAAATGCCGCCAGCATTCATGCAGATCCATTCCGCAGCCGAAAACATACTCATCGGGCACCTGCAAGGCTCCATCATCGACCCGGTCCCGCCCAAGGCCCCGATCATGGTCCTTGACTGCCAGTACGGCCGTGAGTACCGATGCACAGGACTGACGATGACATTCGGCAACAATCGCTTCAAGTGTATAGCCCTCATCGAAGATGTCATCTATCAGGAGTACGTGGCGGCCACGAAGGTCGGTCACTGGCCGATGGATCCACTTGAGTTCCTGGCCCCGTGTGCGGCCCTGGTACCGGGTCGCATGGACATAGTCGAAGTGCAGGTCGATGGCCATGCGCCGGGTCAGCTCGACGGCAGGAAACATGCCCCCGTTCATGACCACCAGGACCAGCGGGGGAATACCCGCCGGGGCCTCGGATTGCTTAGCCTCGAGCCGTTGCACAAGTCGCTGTGCCTGGCGATCAAGGGCCGCGGATACGGTTTCGGGAGCAATGATCTGCCGCGCCCCGGCGGGGCCTTCAGGAATCATCACGATTGCCACCGGAAAAGGCCAGCTTGTCGAGATCATCGATCTTGAGTGTCTGCGTGGGGAATGCAATCGAGGCCCCATGGCCCTCGATGATATCCCCGATTTTCAGCAGAACATCCTGCTTGACCCGGTGGAATTCCTGCCACTGGACAGTCCGGGTAAAGCAGAAAACCATGATATTCAGCGAGGAGGGGCCGTACTGATCGAAATTGACCATCAGCGTCTCCTCGCTGGCGATATCCTCATGGTCCTTGAGCATGGCCCGGATGTCATCGACGATGGCCACGACCCGAGACTGATCGTCGTAACGCACGCCGATATGCTCGAAGATTCGTCGGTGGGTCATGCGGGAGGGGTTTTCAACCGTGATGGTGGTAAAGGTTGCGTTGGGAATGTAGATCGGCCGCCGGTCGAACTTGATAATCGTCGTCATGCGCCAGCCGATCTTGTCAACCACCCCCTCGATATCCCGGTCCGGGGAGCGAACCCAGTCACCTACCGAAAACGGCCGGTCCATGAACACCATGAATCCGCCAAAAAAATTGGCCAGCAGGTCCCGGGCGGCCAGACCCACGGCGATTCCTCCAACACCTCCGGCAGCCAGTAAGCCGGCAATGGAAATGTCCAGAATGCTCAACACCGTGAGTGCCCCGGTGATGACAACGGCTATCCGGACGATCCGGCCCAGAACACTGACTGCTGTTATGTCCACTGCCTCATCGCGCTTTCTGCGCTGAAAGACAAATGCCTTCTCGAATCCGGTTACCAGTCGGAAGAAGAACCAGGTCGTGGCCAGTATCAGTCCCAGCTGCTGAAGGGTACCCAGAAACCGGGGATCAAACACCACCACATCGGTTTCCGGCGCAATCAGGCGAGCGGCCAGCATCACGCCCTGCCACCAGATCAGTAAGGAGACCGGCGCCTTTCCGGCATGAACAACCGCGTCATCCCACAGGTGGTCGGAACGGGTAGCCAGCCGCTCGACCTGCCGAATGAACAGCCGGTAGACCAGTTCCAGCATGAGGGCGGCAAGAACCACGATGAATGCCGTGATCACCCAGGCAGGAAGTCCGATCATGTTCGAGACCGGCTCCAGGATTTCCTGGAGTTCGAATTCGGTTGATCCGGCAGCGTCAGTTGTCTGAGAGTTTTCCAAGGCTTTCCCTCCAGGCTTGAAACTCGGGTACCGTCAATTGCTCGACCAGTGGAAACTGGGCCCGGCCACGCAGTCGATCGATGGCCGTGCCGGCATCCGGCCAATCGCTGTCCAGTCCGGCCAGCAGGTCCCGGACCGAATCGGGCTGGCAGACGAGCGCCAGGTCACATCCGGCTTCAAGGCACCGCTCAAGCCGCAAGGCCACGCTGCCACCCGGCCCGGCCCCGGCCATGACCAGATCATCGGAGATGATCGTGCCCATGAATCCCAGTTCGCCCCTAAGAATATCGCCAATCCATCGAGCAGAGAAACCCGCAGGAACGGAATCGACTGCCGGATAGATCACATGGGCCATCATGATGGAAGACAACTGACTGACCAGTTGTGAAAACGGAGCCAGGTCTTCGGTCATTTCCGATCGGGAGCGCGGGTCGCTTACCACCTCGTCATGGGAGTCGGCCGCGACCGATCCGTGGCCGGGAAAGTGCTTGCCGCACCCAGCCATCCCTGCATCCCTCATTCCGGCCAGGTAATGGGCGCCCAGATCGGCGACAACGCTTGCATGGGCGCTCATGGCCCGGCTCCCGATCACCGTGCTGACCCCGCCAAGATCCAGTACCGGGGCCAGGGATTGGTCGATCCCGACATCGAGTATCTCGGCGGCCATGACCCGGCCATGACGATAGGCAAGATCCCGGGCCCGGTCGGGTCGGCTGTCATACCATCGCCCCAGGGTCGCAACGGGTGGCAGGGGGGTAAAGCCATTGCGAAATCGCTGGACCGGGCCCCCTTCCTGGTCCACCTGGATCAACAAGGGTGGGTCGCGCAGGGCACGAAGTTCTCTGCACAGGGCCTTGAGCTGGTCGACGCTTTCGAAGTTCCGGGTAAAAAGGATGACGCCTCCCACTGCCCGATGGGCCAGTAACTGGCGCCAGGCATCGTCCAGTATCGAACCGGGAATGCCCACGATCAGGGGCCCAAGAGGACACTTCAGTACCGATCCGGATTCGTTGCTCATTGCTGGCGCTCGAACAATGCAATGGATTCCACATGGGCGGTGTGGGGGAACATGTCGGCCACACCGGCGGCGGCCAGCCTGAACCCGAACTCGTGGACCAGCCGGCCTGCATCGCGGGCCAGGGTTTCCGGGTTGCAGGACACATAGACCAGTCGACTGGCTCCGGATGCGTGGACCAACGGCAGGACCTCGGCGGCACCGCTTCGTGGTGGATCGATCAGGACCCGTTCAAAACCCTTTCGAATCCAGGGCAGATCCAGGTCCGGCTCGGCCAGGTCGGCGGTGAGAAAGTTGGTATTGGTGATTGAGTTGCGGTTCGCATTGTCCCTGCCAGCCTGCACAAGCGCCTCCTCTCCTTCAACCGCCGTAACCTGTCCGGCTCGACAGGCAAGGGGCAACGTGAAATTGCCCAGCCCGCAGAACAGGTCCAGCACCCTGTCGTCCGGGCCGGGTTCAAGCAGTTCGATCGCCCTGGAAATCAACGCGAGATTGACCTCCTGGTTGACCTGGATGAAATGCTGGGGTTGAAAACCGAGCTCCAGCCCGAACGCTGGGATCTCGTAGGTCAGTTCGAAGCGCTCAGGGCTCAGACGATGCACCGTATCCGGCCCCTTGGGCTGGAGATAAACTGCGATGCCGGTCTCCACGCTCCAGTTGACGAGTTGATTCCGATCCTCGTCGGTCAGCGGCTCCAGGTGCCGAAGGATGATGGCCGCCATGCCATCCCCGGCAGCCGTCTCGATCTGAGGGACGGCCCCGGCCACGCTCAGCCGGCCAAGGAGTCCGGAAAGGGACATGAGTCTGTCGGCAAAGGCCGGATGAAGAATCGAGCAGGACTCGATATCGGCCACGAAACGACCGTCCAGCTCCCGGAATCCGACCAGTACCCGACCCTTTCCCCGGACCCATCGGGCGCTCAAACGAGCCCGGCGGCGGTAGCTCCACGGATGTCCGACAACCGGTTCCAGCCAGCGGGCAGGTTCGACCCTGCCAATCCTCGTGAGGTTTTCCTCAAGCCGGGAAGCCTTGAATTTCAACTGGGCACGGTGATCCATGTGCTGCAGGACGCAGCCCCCGCAGTAACCGAACCAGGGGCAGCGGGGCTCAACCCGGTCGGCGGAGGCTTCCAGGACCTCTTCAGCCCGGCCCTCGTCCTGGTCCTTGCGGCCCCCGGTAATGCGGGCCATGACCCGCTCGCCGGGCAAACTCCCATGGACCAGAATGACCTTGTCCTCATGGCGCCCGACACCACGACCATCGTGGGAAAGCTCGTTGATTGTCACTTCGACCGGCTCGGCCGGCAACTTGCGCCTGCGACGTCGACTCATGTTCCTGCAGGTTCCCCTGGCCCGTTGCCCGAATCAGGCGTTGAAACAAAACGGGGAGCGGTTGCCCGCTCCCCGGTTCCATCCGGCCGGATTCTCCGGCCATTCAATCATTTCTGCTGCCAGTTTCCTCCGGAATCCTGGTAGTACCAGCCCGAGCGGGCATTGCTGACCCACTGGCGGGCAAAGGTTTCCCGGACATCCGACTCCCATTCAGGGTGATTGTTAGCCACGGCAATCTCCCGGTAGACAGCATTGCGGTCTGAGTTTTCCTCACTGACCAGTCGCTCCAGGTTGCGGCGCTCGGCCAGCGGAACCGCAGATCGGTCCCGGATCTCGACCAGACCGTTTCGTGTAAAGCCGATCACCCCTTCATCATACCAGCCAGCCAGGTGCTCCCGGTGCCGGGCTGCCATCCGGTCCTTGATCGACTGGATCTGGGGCGTATCGATATTGATATCGGGACTGGCCGCATGAGCCGAGGAAATGAATACCCCGCCGGCCCGGGCAAGCAGCGATGCCGCGGCATTCACAAGACCAGAATCCATCTGGGCGGAATTACCATTCACGGAATCATCGTTGGCGTCGGTATCCCCGTTATCCGGGTTCGGCGCTTCTCCCAGAACATCCTGGATAAACCGGTCAGCTGCACGTTCGGCGGCCGCTTCCGGAAAATAGACATTGATGGTTACGCAGGCAGCCACGACAGCCACCGTCAGGGAAGCCAGAAAGATCTTTGCTTTGGAAGACATGCCAACGTACTCCGATTGGGTTGAGTGCAGAATGCTACAAACGCCTTGAATGGGGCATGAACGGATTGTATCTCAGTTCAACCCGGAGAGCGGAGGGCCGGATCCTTACCGACTTCCACGAGATCCCAAACCGGTTGTTCATCGGATTTCGAATGCAGCAGCCAGTCAATCCCCGGGGGCAGGCGGCCGTCACCCGGCTGGCCCGTCAATACCAGGAGCGTCAGCGGTGCCAGATTCAGGATCTGCTCCCAGTGAGATTGGCTGCTGGGAGCAACCTCAAGGCCCACCGCATCCAGAGACAACTGCTTTACGAACTCCAGGGTATCCCCCTGGCTGCCGTCCTCGGTCAAGGTAATGACCAGCGTGGTTTCGCTGATTGCGTGACCTCCTTCTGCCAGCAGACAGACCGAGCGGTGCCCGGCCTGGAGCAAGAGGGCCGGAAGGCCGGTTACCAACTGCCTGGAGGCGCCACCGGACGGGCTCATCACGCCGATCACGACCGGGCCGGCCCTGGTGGCACTTCGCAGGGTTGTCAGAACCGATGAAGTCGGAAGATCCGCCGTATCGCGCCTGCCGTCCTCTCTTGGAACAAACAGCAGCTCGTCTCCGCCTGGACCCGACAGGCTGGTTACCATGACGGCGGCAGGTGCCTGCCCGGGGCGGACACTGGCACGCCATTTACGCAATCCCTGGGGAGGCAGGACCCGGGAACTTGGCGGCGACAACAAGCGATCGAGAAAGGGAAGCCAGTTGTGGATCAGCGGAATACGTTCAACCTGACCATTCCGCCGGATCCAGCCAGTCACCCGCTCTCTGCGAGCCGAAAGCCCCCAGCAGTCGGCGGTGGGCGAGGTTGCCAGCGTCCAGAACGCTTCCATGGAGACCAGGGTGCCGGATCCGGCAGCAGGGGCGGACTCGATCTGGTAGACCTGTCGAATGGAATTGCTGATCCGGGGGGCCGAACAAAGCGCCAGCTTGACCGACATTCCGGTGCGCCGGGCCAGCTCATCGGCCAGCCCCGTCTTGAGGGGCGAATCCACCAGCAGAGTCAGCCATCCATCCTCCATGCTGATGGGAATGGCGTTGTGGCGCTGTGCCCAGCCTGCAGGAACCAGGGATGCCACGCGCTCCGGGATTGACCCGGGGGGCGGCTCGACATAGGGCAGCTTGGCCTGGGAGGCAAGACTGAAGTCCAGCTCTTCCTGTTCAATAATTCCCAGATCGACCAGCGCCTGGCCGAAGTAACAGCCTTCAAGGCGCTGGTGTTCGAGGGCTCGCTCAATGTCCTTCTCGCCAATCCGGCCCAACTCGAGCAGAACCGACCCGATATTGTTCTGCGGTCGCTTTTCCGGCATATGGGATTATGGACCGAAAACCGGGGCGGTTTCCACCTTCCCGGCTCGCACAAGCACCCCGCCACACGGGGTGGCGGGGTAGTCTAGTCCAGTTCGCCAGACACCCAGTAGGCCACATGCTGCGGATTTTCCTCAATGAACCGGGCTACCGCTTCCTCATAGGAATTTTCCTGCGCGAAGTACATGTATTCCTGCAGCGAATCCAGGGGCAGGCTCATCCGGGAGATCATGAGCGCGACCTCCGGGTTTTCCTCGTAAAAGCCCTTGCGTGCCAGCGCATGGACGCGCTCGTAACTACCCAGGGCCTCCTCCGGGTCTTCCAGATAGCGCAGTTCGTGGGCACCGAACTTCCAGTGGGGGCTCCAGCCGGTCACGACGATCCATTCATCCCGATCGATCGCACGCTGCAGGGCAGCAGTCATGCCGGCGCCGCTGGAGATCTGGAGCTCGTAGCCATCCAGGCCATAGGTTTCGAGAGCCTCCTCGGACAACCGGGTCAGGCCTGCACCCGGATCGATGCCGGTAATCGTTCCATCAAGGCGTTCGCGGATCTCATCGTTTTTGAGATCTGCGATGCTTCCCAGTTCGTCCTCGGGCACATAGGCCGGAACCGCCCAGCCCAGACGGGCGTAGCCGTACAGAATGCCCAGGTTGACCACATCGGCTCCGACCGATTCCATGTAATCCTCATGGGTGCCCGGCAGCCAGGACATGAGCATCATGTCGATATCGCCGGATGCCAGTCCCTGGTACTGCGGAGCGATATCCGTCTGGATCAGTTCCACTTCCTGACCCATTTCATCCACGATTACTCGTTCGGCCAGTTTGGTGATGAATTCGGCATCCGACCAGGCGGTCCACCCGATCTTGACCGGATCAGCCTGGGCACCGGTTGTCAGTGCCGAGGCCAGAATCAGGCCCAGAATGCATTTCAGGCTCTTGTGGCTCATGGTCTTGTCCTCCAGTTGTTTGAATGAATGGATCGCGCTACTGATGTTCCGCAGACCGTGCGCGATCAGGTGCTTGCCCGCCTGCGCGGGCCAAAACTCTGCGTGATCCTGTCGAGAAGTATGGCCAGTATGACCACGCCCAGGCCTCCCTCGAAGCCCAGGCCCACGTTCAGCCGCTGGATTCCCGTCAGGACCGTGTTACCCAGTCCGCCGGCTCCGATCATCGACGCGATCACGACCATGGACAGGGCCAGCATGATGGTCTGGTTGACTCCAGCCATGATCGAGGGCATTGCCAGCGGAAGCTGAACCTTTGTTAGTAGCTGACGTCGGGTGCACCCAAATGCAAGCCCCGCCTCGATCTGCTCCTTGTTGACCTGGCGAATGCCCAGATTGGTCAGGCGTACCGCCGGGGGCATGGCGAAAACCACCGTGGCAATCGCACCGGGCACCTTCCCCAGTCCGAAGAAGATCGCCGCGGGTATCAGGTAGACGAACGGGGGCATGGTCTGCATGAAATCCAGAACCGGCCGAACAAGCCATTCAATAGTGTCATTGCGCGCCATGGCAATCCCGATCGGCAAGCCCACAACCAGCGCGACCAGGCTGGCAGCCAGGACCAGGGAAAGTGTCTGCACCGTTTGTTGCCACAACTCCATTCCAAGAATGACCCCGAGGGCCAGCAATGCAAAAATGCCGAATTTCCATCCCACCCGCCACCAACTCAGGGCCACCAGAACCGCACAGAACAGCCATTCCGGAACAGCCAGCAAAGAGGCCTCGAAGGTATCGGTGAGCAGGCGCAGGATCCAGGCGATTCCATCGAGCAGCGCACCCAGGTTGTCCTGGATCCAGACAACAACCAGTTCCACCCATTCTCCGATATTCAGATTTTCCTTCAGCCATTCGACAATCCTATCCATGGCTGCGGTCTCCGGTACGGTCCAGGGTCTTCAGCAGACGAGCCGGAGTGACGGCACCCAGGTAGCGCCCTTCCTCGTCGACAACCGGGACAGGGCAGTCGTGTTCCGCCGATAGCCCGAGCAGATCGGCCAGGGGCGTTGTCCGGCTTACTGGTTCTATCGGCTCTCGGGCCGCTTCAATCGGTCCGGTACCATCGCCGGTAATTTGCCTGGACAGGAAGCCGACCGAGACCAGCCCATCGAATGTTCCATCGTCTCCCACCACGGCGGCAAAGCGATCTTGATTGCGCTGCATGTCATCGAGCACCGATCGCAATTCGGATTCACCCGGGTGGACAACCGGCAAACGGTCCTTCTCGAGTATATGCCCGGCAGTGAAAACCCGGGTTATATCCACACCATGGAAGAATGACCGCACGTAGTCGTTTGCCGGTTCACGGACGATTTGCTCCGGAGTGCCGATCTGGACGACCTTGCCCTCCTCCATGATGGCGATGCGATCGCCTATGCGAATGGCCTCGTCCAGGTCATGGGAAATGAAGATAACGGTTCGCTGCTGCTGCTGCTGGAGTGCGACCAGTTCATCCTGCATTTCCGTCCGGATCAGGGGATCGAGCGCCGAGAAAGCCTCGTCCATCAGCATGATCGACGGGTCCGTGGCAAGTGCCCGGGCCAGGCCCACACGCTGCTGCATGCCTCCGGAAAGTTCATCGGGATAGCTGTCTGCATTAGCGTCCAGGCCCACTTGTTCGAGTGCCTGGAATGCCCGCTTCTTGCGCCGGGAGCTTTCCATGCCGGTAATCTCGAGGCCAAAGGCGGCGTTTTCGATCACGGTCTTGTGCGGCATCAGGGCAAAAGACTGAAAGACCATTGCCATATCGCCTCTTCGCAGTCGGATCAGGTCGGCCTTGCCCATGGACGTGACCTCTCGGCCATTGATCTCGATCCGGCCGGCAGTCGGTTCGATCAGGCGATTGAGCATCCGCACCATGGTGGACTTGCCCGACCCGGAAAGTCCCATGATGACAAAAACCTCCCCCTCACGGACCGCGAAGCCGGCATCCTGCACACCGACGGTATTGCCGCTCCTGCTGAAGATCTCGTCCTTGCTCATGCCCCGGGACAAAAGGGACATGCCCTTCTCCGGATTCGGACCGAACACCTTGTACAGTCCCTCAACGGAAATGATCTGACTCACGGCACAACCTTTTTCGTTTCCCCGCTCAACCTAAAGAACCTGAATGGAGTTTGCAAACCACACCTGCAACCGACTCGCGGTAATCCGAGTCGATCGCCCGGGCCCAATCGACAGATTCTGTGTGAGCTGGCTTCAGTCAGTGCCTACCTTTTCCCGGGACTGCAGAATCTCGAGAATCGGGGCAATCGCCGGGGGTTGGCCATCGTCAGTGGATATTGGAACAAGAAGCCCCCGGTGGGAAGCAACCAGCAGTTCTGGCGATGGTGCTCCGGACATTTCCAGGGACTGGGCGGGAACTGCACCGTCACCGATACCCTTTCCGGCTTCGCGCCACCGGTCGACCAGATCGTCGACCAGCTCGGCAGAATCCAGGTCTTCGGCCAGCACCCGGAGACTGGTCTTCATTGCCGGAGTGGGTTCGCTGAGAATCCCGCCCAGAATGTGCACATCGATACCCTTCGGCCAGCTTCTGTCATTGAGCTCGGAAAGAAAGGTGCTGTCCGGGCGAAGATCGATCTTGGCCGCTCCCGTTCCGTCTCGAAGCCCGGCAAAAAGGGAAAAACGGCCCTCTGAAGCATCGGCAAAAAACTCCCGGACCTCCAGCCAGACCCTAAGGCGTGCCCAATCGGAACCCTGGTTGGGGGTCGCCACCAGAATCACCCCATCCACGGGTCTACCCTCAACCCGGGACGGGCCGTCCTCCGGATACCGCCAGCGGGTGACAAAGTCCCGAATAACCAGCCCGCCCATGCTGTGGCCGACAAGCACGACGGATTCCGGAGAATCGAGTTCCTGCCAGTACTCGGCCAGAAGGTCTGCGCTGTGGTCAATGGCCTGGTCATTGGGATAACGGAATTCCCAGGCGTTGATGCCGGCATCATCAAGCGCCAGCACCAGTTCGTCCCAGATGCCCCCGGGCTCATCCAGGCCATGTACAAGAACGACCCGGGGCGGCCGGTCGTCCGGGAACATTTCCGAACGCGGAACGAACCCGAGCATTTCATCGGGCAGGGTCATTCCCTCGGGGAACTGCTCCTCGAGGTATTCCTGGATCTGTATACGGGCCTCCCGCTCGAGTTCCGGATTGCGTTCTGCCCAGAAAACCCAGACACCAACGCACACCATCACCCCGGCAAGCGCGCCAAGCCCCCATCGTAAACCAACCCTGAGTGAACGATTCAAACCTGCCAGACCTTCAAAAGGAAACCATGAATCAATTGTATCCGCTTGTCGTGCATCAGACCGACGCAGTGCACACATTGACCGGGTGTACCCCGCCCGCTCATTCTGTGACCTTCAGACTCGCTGAATGCCACGAAATGAGTGCCGGGGTACACTAGTCCCGGACTCTGTCTACTGTGAATCGACAAAACAAGAAATCCGGAAATAGCAATGGCTCAATCATTGAAAGGCAGGACCGTGGTCATTACCGGTGCTTCGATGGGCGTGGGAGCTGCAACAGCAAAGGCTTTTGGCAAGGGTGAGGCCAACCTGGTCCTGATTGCACGGGGCAGGAACGGCCTGGAAGCCCTGGCCGAGACCCTTGGCAACCGCGAGCGAGTGCTGATCGCCCCACTGGATGTCACCGACGCGGCCGGGTTCGACAAGGCTCTGAAAGACGCTGCCGAACGCTTCGGGTCCATCGATATCCTGATCAACAATGCCGGCTTTCATGCCCGCGGGACGGTCGAATCAGTCGAACCGGAAGACCTGGGCCGGATGGTGGATGTCAACCTGAAAGCACCGATCCTCCTGACGCGAATGGCCCTGCCCTACCTGAGAAGTTCGAAGCTGCCGGCCGTCATCAATGTAGCTTCCCTGGCCGGTCGCGCCCCGATCCCCGGATCGGCCACCTACTCGGCAACGAAATTCGGACTTCGGGCTTTCGGTTTTGCCCTTGCCGAAGAGCTGCGGGGTTCGCCTGTCAGGATCGCGTGTGTCTCACCCGGTCCGGTGGATACCGGGTTCATCATGGACGACATCGACACGGTAACCGACCTGACCTTTTCCCAGCCACTGAGTACTGCCGAGGAAGTCGCTTCGGTAATAGTTGAACTGGTTTTCAACAGGAAACCCGAGCAGTCGATGCCTGCATTCAGCGGTCTGCTGACCACCGCAAGCTACCTTTTTCCAGCAGCAGGTCGGGCGCTGCGGCCAATGCTGGAACGAAAAGGGAAGAAAGTGAAGGCCCGGCTCAAGCAGGAGCAGCAAGGCCGCAGACAGATCAAGCCATAATCTTCGGATTCGATTCATGGCGGTTGCCCGGCAGGCATCTTGATCCAACAGCCCCGGACCACCTATCGGATTTCGGCCTCGGTAACGCTCTGAAGCTGGGCCAGCAAGAGGGGCCAGTTGACCAGGCGACGATGGCCGATGATATCCAGTCGGGGCAGCGCGCGGCCTTCCAGGATGATGAATCCCCCATCGGCGTGATCGGCAACCCCGCCCATGTGGCAAATATTATTGGACAGGCGGCAGGTCAGGCCGGCGCGTCGGTAGGGAAAATCCTCGAAAAACGCCAGGATTGGTCCGGTCAGGGCCGCTGCACCGGAGCCTCCCAGGCTGGAAAGGTTGTTGACCGCACGCTGGGAAATTCTTCGTGTCGGGGCATCATCCCGGGTCATGATTCTTGCATCGAAGGCCACCGGCGACCAGTCGAGCATCCGCAGCCGGTCAACCCGGCCGTCCAGTCGGCCCAGCATGCGCCCGAAGCCGAAGGCCCCGGTAACCTCAAGCAGATCGAGCCGGTCAAAACCGATATTGGCTGCGACCACCGGCAGGGTCCCGAAGGGACGTTCGACGGTTACCTCCCGGACTTCGATGATCCCGCTGAATGCCTGGATATCGAACCCCCCGCCGAAGGACAGGATGCCCTCTTCATATCGAATCTCCGGGAAACTCCCGGCGAGTGTGCCTCCAAGTTCGGGCAGGCCCAGGGCGACGGTCAGGCGGGCGAAATCCAGAGGCTCCAGGTTCGCCTGGATGTCCAGCCGGGGCAGATCCCCGCGCCAGCCGAGCCATTGCATGCCCTCAACTCGAAATCCGCCATCGAGCAACGGGAAAAACAGCGGCTGGGTCAACTGCAGGTCTTCGCCACGGGATTCCAGCCGCAAGACCGACGGCCCCAGGGGCAGCCGGTAAAGTTCGGCACCATCCCAGTCGAGGCTTACTTCCAGCCGTTCCGGGGTGTGCTCGTCCTGCTCGTCAAAGCGAAGGTTTCCACCAAGCCCGGCGATCCCAAGGCGACCGGCCGGGTCGGCTATCAGCAAATCCTCAAGGTCCAGGGAAAGTTCGGTGACCAGTCCCTCCCGCCAGCGACCCCGGCCCCTGACCCGGCCGGAGGTTTCCAGGTCATCGAGGGACCATGCGGCGAGTATCCCGTTCAGATATCGCTGCTGGGCCACAGGAAGACGCAAGTCCAGGTCGGCAACTTCCAGTTCACGAACCACCGGGGACTCGTCGGAAAAATCGGCCACCAGGCTGCCGCTGGCCATCAGGATTCCGTCGTCGTCGATGGACCAGCGGGCAATGGCAAGCCGACCATCCCGCCAGTCTCCCCGGGCCTTCAGTCTGACCGGGTCTTCCGGTGACGGCAGGTAGGCCGGCCCGAACAGCAGGTCCCCGGATCGCTGGGTCAGGTCGAGATCAAAGCCCAATGCTTCATCGCCTGGCACGATATCCAGCATGGCCTCCAGCCTGACCCCCTCCCCGGCCAAAGAGCCGTCGGCGTTGTCGAAAGCCACTCCATCCAGCCCCAGTTCAACCTTCAACCGGCCGCTCTCGTAGCGGGCATCCAGATCCACGCGACCATCAAGAAAAGCCAGATCCAGAATCTCGGCCAGGGGGCCGGCCAGTTCGCCCAGATCCCCATCGGCCATGCTTGCGGTGATCCTGGGCTCACCATCGGGCAGCGTCAGTTCGATATCCATTCCCGGGGATTCCAGCCGCAAAACCAGCCGAGGGCCGGAGTGAAGCTGGAATCGGCCTTCCAGGGCCGGGCCTTCCGGCCAGTGCCAGGTCAGCCGGCCGTCGGCACAACGAGGCCATTCCGGTCCCAGGGTGCCATTCCGGCAACTGGCTTCCAGTCGGCCCAGCTTCAGCTCTCCATCCGGCAGGGCCAGGCCATCCAGAACCACCTGCCAGGCCACGGTCTGGTCCGACCGGGCCTCCAGATTGAGATCGAGTGTCGACCAGGTGAGGTCCCCGGCCGACCCGGGACCCGATTCCAGGACCAGATTCCCTCCCTGGGCGGTGGATACGACCAGCAACAGGGAAAGGCCCGCTTTCCGGAAAGCGCCTGTCAGGTTATATTCGGGCCATGGACTCATCATTTCCAAAGACTACCCTTTCGGACATGACTGTGCTGGTAGTCGACGACAATCCGATCAACCGGGAATTCCTCCAGGCTGCCCTTTCCGAGCATGCCCGGACCGTACCGGTGGCCACCGACGGTCATCAGGCCATCGCCTGGTGCCGGGATAACTCGCCGGACCTGGTACTGATGGACTTGCACATGCCGGGCATGGACGGGCTTGAAGCCTGGGAAGAGATTTGCGGGGACGGGGACCCTCCCTGCCCGGTGATTGCCCTGACCGCCGACTGCCGACCGGAAGAACGGGACCGGATTCTGGCTGCCGGATTCGATGCGTTCCTCAACAAGCCAGTGGCCCTTTCGAGCCTGCTTCTTACCATCACGGAAGTCTGCCGGCTCGACCCGGTGGAAGGATTGATTACCGGCGAATCGCGACCGGCAGGTTACGCGCTTCATCTGCCCCTGCTGGACCAGGATAGGGCACTTGCCGCCTGCAGCGACAATCCGGCGCTGGTCAATAAGATGCAGAACATGCTGGCCGGGGAACTGGAGCGGGACGCCCGCAAGCTTGATGACTTTCTTTTCAACGGTCAGATCGATCAGGCCCGGGAACTGCTGCACCGATGGACCGGCGGCTGCGGCTACGCCGGAGCCTCCCGCCTGGAACAACAGTGTGCTGCCCTGGAACAGGCGCTTTCCCTCCGGCCCCGGGAGCCGTCCGAGCCCGGCGCGGGCCTGGCCTACCATCAGCTTCTTGTAACCATTTCCATGACCCGCCACGCCATTGAGACACCTCACACGACCGAAGCCAGGACTCGCCGGCCAGGCCACAACGAGTTGCCTGTGGGCTGATCTTCAATCGCTCCGGGAGCGGCCTTGATCCATTTCCCGGCGCATTTCCCGAATGGCGGCGTGCAGGCCGGTGAATACCGACCGGGCGATGATGGCATGACCAATATTGAGTTCCCGGATTCCGGCAATCGCCGCCACGTCCTGGACATTGTGGTAGTGCAGGCCATGGCCGGCATTGACGACCAGGTCCAGATTGCCCCCGGCAACCGCCGCTTCCCGGATTCGCACCAACTCCCGCTTGCGTAGTCCATCCGAGTCGGCATCGGCATAGTTGCCGGTGTGTAGTTCAACCACCGGCGCACCGGCCTGGCGGGCAGCTTCCAGTTGCCGGGTTTCCGGGTCGATAAACAATGATACCCGGATGCCGGCCTGGCCAAGCCGTGCGCAGGCCGCGGAGATCTGCTCCAGGTTTCCGGCAACATCCAGCCCACCCTCGGTGGTCAACTCCTGGCGTTTTTCGGGAACCAGGCAGACATCGGCCGGGCGGAGCCGGGTAGCGAGATCGATCATCTCGCCGGTTACCGCCATCTCCAGGTTAAGACGAACCTGGAGCAGTTCCTTAAGCAGCTCCACGTCCCGATCCTGGATATGCCGTCGGTCCTCGCGCAGGTGAACAGTAATGAGATCGGCTCCGGCCAGTTCCGCCACCCGGGCGGCTTGGAGCACATCAGGATAACGGGTACCCCGGGCCTGGCGCAGGGTCGCCACGTGATCGATATTGACACCCAGAAGCAGGGGTTGGCTCATGATTTCAGGACTCCTCCCGGTCAAGCAGCTTGCGAGTGTATAGGGGCTTGTCGCCAAGATGGAAGGCCAGAAGGCGGCCCATTATTTTCCGGGCATCCCGTTGCAGTCCAGGCTTACCGACCGCCTTACTGCCGATCTGTCCCCCGGCCAGGGCCAGAAACACCTGCCCTTCCCAGCTTTCCGGGCCCGGACCGGAAGTCCGGACCGGCCCGGTTTCATCCACCAGCCGATACCAGCCCCCGGCGGCCACCGGCTCGCCGGTTTTCGCATCCCGGGTCAAATCCGGTGCCACTCCGGTCTCGTAAAGCACGGCCATCTCGAACCGGCGCAGGGCCGGAGCCCGATGTTCGGGATCGGCCAGTTTGGGCAGAAGTCCGGTGTAGGCATCGAAAAGTTCCGGTGCCGGTTCCTGGCGCGGCAGCAGCCGGATGAGCAGTTCGTTGACATAAAAGCCGCACCAAAGGGCCAGGCCCTGGAGTTTCGGTGATCCATCGCCGGCTTCCAGACCGGTCAGTGTTCCCATTTCGCCGCGCAGGCTGAAACTGGCCTGGAGTGCCCGAAAGGGTTCGGTCAGCCCCCGCCAGGACGACCGGGGTCTGCGCGCTCCCCGGGCGACCAGGGAAATTCGCCCGTGGTCCCGTGTCAGCGCATCCAGAATAACGCTGCTTTCACGCCAGGCCCGGCGATGCAGGATCCAGCACGGGGTCAGTGATACGCGCAGCGTCAATCGGAAAAGCCAAGTTGCCGAAGTCGAGATTCGCGATCCATCCAGTCCGGGTCCACCCGGACCCAGAGCTCCAGGTGCACCGGGCGATCAAGCAGTTCCCGGGCAGCCATCCGGGCCCGGCTGCCTACCCGCTTGAGAACACTGCCTCCCTTGCCGATCACCATGCCCTTGTGGCGTTCACTGGCCACCCGGATCACGGCGTGAATTTCGGTCCGCCGTTGCTGGTCCTCGAATTTCTCGATCTCCACAGTCAGCCCATAGGGCAGCTCCTGGTGGAGTTGAAGCAGTAATTGCTCCCGGATGAGTTCGGCAACCAGAAAGCGCACCGGGCGGTCGGTGAACTGATCGGCCTCGAACATCGGCGGACCTTCCGGCAGCCTTTCTACCAGCGCGTTGATCAGGTCATCCACCCCGTCCCCGCCGGTTGCCGAGATGTAGTACACCCCGGCAAACTCCTGGCCTTCGGTCAGCTCTGCGGTAAGTTCCAGCAACCGGCTGCGGTCATCGAGCCGGTCGATCTTGTTGATGGCCAGCATGACCGGCACCGGCGAAGCCGCTGCCAGCTTGAGGACCTTCCGGTCCTCGTCGGTGATCTTCGTGGCATCGAGGAGTACAACCGCAAGGTCCACTTCTCGAAAAACCTCCCGGGCGGTCCGGTTCATGAAACGATTCAGGGCATGGGACTCCCGCTCGTGGATTCCCGGGGTGTCGACAAAGGCCACCTGGCCGTCGGCCCGGGTCAACACCCCGGTAATCCGCTGGCGGGTGGTCTGGGCCTTGTGAGTGACTATGGAAACCCTTTCTCCGACCATACGGTTGAGCAGCGTGGACTTGCCCACGTTGGGTCTGCCCACCAGGGCGACAAACCCGAATCGCCCGGCTGACTCGCTCATGGCTTGTCGTTGTCCAGCAACTCCAGTACCCGGGCCGCCGCTGCCTGTTCGGCCTTGCGCCGGCCGGGAGCCTCGGCCTCCACCGGCTTGTCCAGGGGGTCGGCATGACAAGCGACCCGGAAACACTTTTCGTGGTCCGCCCCGGATTCGGAAACCAGGGTGTAGACCGGCAGGGGCCAACCGCCGCCCTGAAGCAGCTCCTGCAACCGGGTCTTGGGGTCCTTGAGATCGTCGGCAGCCGGCAGGGCCTGAATTCGGCTTTCCAGCAAGCCTCCGATGACACGCCGCGCGGTTTCGAAATCGCTGTCCAGGTAGATCGCGCCGAATAGTGCTTCAAGGGCATCGGCCAGGATGGATTCCCGGCGGAAACCACCGCTTCGCAGTTCCCCCTCGCCAAGGTTTAGATAGGCGCCCAGATCGAGTTCGGCGGCCACCTCGGCCAAAGTGGTATCGCGCACGATGCGTGCCCGCAAGCGGCTCAGATCCCCTTCACTGGCCTCGTCGCGCCGGTGGAAAAGAAGATCGGCTGCAACAAAATTGAGAAGCCCGTCACCCAGAAATTCAAGCCGTTCATAGTGGGAAGAGGCAAAACTGCGGTGTGTCAGCGCCTGCGAAAGAAGACCCGGATCTGAAAACCGGTAATCCAGGCCCGGCAGGCTGTCCCGGGGCTTCAGTGATGCAGACATGCGCCTCTCATGGCCGGAAGGTCAATTGGAAAGGGATTCGGAATGGCTGAAGGAGACCACCAGGTCGATATTGGCGATAAACGGTTCCCGAACCTCGTAATCAACCCGCAGGGTATCCGGATTCCGGGTAATCTCCACATCGGCAGGCCGAACGTTTTCGACGTAATTGACCTGCAGGCGACGGCTCAGTGAACCACGAATCTGCGAAGGGTTCATGTTTGCTCCGCGGGCCTCCTCGGCGGTTCCCTTTATCGAGCTGACCACGGAGTAGTGATTCAGATAAATCGGGACCAGCTTGACCCCGGTATAAGCGAAAAAAAGCGCCAGAATCAGTATCAGTATGAAACCGATCAGGCTCAGACCATTTTGCTTGCGCAGGTTCATCCCTTGCTCCCTCTTCCCGTTAAAGTCTGCAACAGCCCCTTGAATTCACACTACATTGAGTCAGTTAATCCTATCACCAATTCGCCGCCAGTCCACGCATCCCCGGCCACAATCCCAGTGCATCCAGATCATGACAGCACGGCCGACCAGGTTTTCTTCTGGCACGAAGCCGAAGGAACGACTGTCCAGGCTCTGGTCCCGGTTGTCCCCGAGAACAAAGTAATGACCCTCGGGTACTTCCCAGGACTGACGGTTGAGCCCCCGTTCAACACTTTCCGGATAGATGACGATCTCATGGGGGTCGTCGGCCAGCAATTCCTGCAGAAGTTCCGGCCGGGTGCCGGGCACATTCCGGTTGAGCCCTTCGCCGACCCAGCGCCCCAAAGACTCCTGTTCAATCGGCTCGCCGTTGATATACAGAACCTTGTTGCGGTAACTGACCTGATCACCGGGTTCACCGATAACCCGCTTGATGTAGTTGATCCGGGGGTCTTCCGGGTAGCGGAAAACGATGACCTCCCCCCGCTTGGGGTCCGAGACTTCCAGCATCTTGGAGTTGAGTACCGGCAATCGCAGACCGTAGGCGTACTTGTTGACCAGAATGAAGTCTCCGATCCAGAGAGTGGGAATCATGGAGCCTGAAGGAATCTTGAAGGGCTCGAACAGGAAAGACCTGAACAGCAGGACCAGCAGCAGTACCGGGAAAAACGATCGGGCGTACTCGACCACCTTGGGCTCGATGTCCCGATCTGCCTTGCCCTGGGCCAACCGCTCCCGGCGACGACGGGCGAAAAACAACCGATCGACCAGCCAGATCAGTCCCGAGGCCAGGGTCAGTACAGTCAGGATCAGGGCAAAATCCAGATGCATTATGGGTTTTCCTTGTCAGTCCTTGTCGGTTCTGAGTACCGCCAGGAAGGCTTCCTGGGGGATTTCGACTCGACCGACCTGCTTCATGCGGCGCTTGCCGGCCTTCTGCTTTTCGAGCAACTTGCGTTTCCGGGTTGCATCTCCGCCGTAACATTTTGCAGTAACGTTCTTGCGCAATGCCTTGACCGTCGACCGGGCGATGACGTTGTTGCCGCTTGCCGCCTGAATGGCCACATCGAACATCTGGCGCGGAATGAGTTCGCGCATACGCTCGGCCAGTTCCCGACCCCGGCGCTGGGCATGATCACGATGGACGATGGTACTCAATGCGTCCACCCTTTCGCCGTTGATGAGCAGGTCCAGGCGAACGAAGGGCCCGGCCTGGTGGCGGGCCAGGTCGTACTCGAAGGAGGCAAAGCCCCTGCTGACCGACTTGAGCCGGTCGAAGAAATCCATTACCACCTCTGAAAGTGGCAGCTCATAGGCCAGGGATACCTGCCCGCCGAGAAACTGCATGGACTTCTGGGCACCCCGTTTTTCCTCGCACAGGCCGATGACACCGCCGACATAATCCTGTGGGACCAGGATGTTGGCCAGGATGATCGGCTCACGAATCTCGGCAATCTTGTTGATCGGCGGCAGACCCGCCGGATTGTCCAGGGTGACGACCTCCCCGTCGGTCATTTCCAGTTCGTAAATCACCGTGGGTGCGGTGGTGATCAGGTCCAGGTCATATTCCCGTTCCAGCCGCTCCTGGATGATTTCCATGTGCAGCATCCCCAGAAATCCACATCGAAAACCGAAACCCAGGGCAGCGGAGGTCTCCGGCTCGAAACGCAGTGAGGAATCGTTGAGCTGAAGCCTTTCCAGGGCATCGCGCAGGTCGGGGTACTGGGCAGCGTCAATGGGAAAGATGCCGGCAAAGACCCGCGGCTGCATCTCCCGAAAACCCGGCAGCGGCGTTTCGACCGGGTTTTTCGCGTTGGTCAGGGTATCGCCCACCGGGGCACCATGGACTTCCTTGATCCCGGCATTGACAAATCCGACCTGGCCTGCGTGCAGCTCCGGGACTTCCACCGGTTTGGGGGAATACATGGAAATCTGGTTGACCTGGTGGTCTTCGCCGGTGGACATGACCCGGATCTTGTCGCCCTTGCGAATCCTTCCCTGCTTGATCCGGATCAAAGAGACCACGCCAAGGTAGCTGTCGAACCAGGAATCAATGATCAACGCCTTCAGTGGCCCGTCCGGATCCCCCTCGGGGGGCGGTATGTTGCTGACGATGGCCTCGAGCACTTCCCGGATACCCGCGCCGGTCTTGGCACTGACTTCCAGGGCATCTTCGGCATCGATGCCAATAATATCCGCGATCTGGTGGCGGACCTTCTCCGGATCCGCCGAGGGCAAATCGATCTTGTTGAGAACCGGCAGAACCTCCAGGCCCTGCTCTACAGCCGTGTAGCAGTTGGCCACGCTCTGGGCTTCCACCCCCTGGGCGGCATCGACAACCAGCAGCGCCCCTTCACAGGCAGCCAGGGAACGGGACACCTCGTAGGAAAAATCCACATGACCGGGGGTGTCGATGAAATTGAGCTGGTAGGTCTGGCCATCATCGGCATCGTAATTGAGGGTAACGCTGTGGGCCTTGATGGTAATTCCCCGCTCCCGCTCCAGGTCCATGGAGTCCAGGACCTGGTCGGCCATCTCCCGGTCACTCAAACCACCACAGGACTGAATGAATCGATCGGCCATGGTGGACTTCCCGTGGTCCACATGGGCGATGATGGAGAAATTCCGGATTAGCTTTAAATCAGGCATAACCAAATAAAAGCCGCCACCGATGTAGGTGGCGGCGGGCAATTGATTCCTGATTATACGCGCTTGGGCAGTTCAGGAGTCAGTTTCCGGGGTGTAGGCGATGAAACTGGTACTGCCGTTGCGCCAGATCAACAGGGCAACCGATCGTCCCGGCTCAATGGACTCTACCACCGAATTGAAATCGTCGATGCCGGCTATCTGCTGGTTGTTGATCATCAGCAATACATCGCCCTGGCGCACTCCGGCCCGATAGGCACGGTCGCTGTCCACGCTGCCGACAAGAACACCGCCTTCCGGATCACCAAGCTGGCGCCGGCGTTCCTCGGAAATGGATTCCACACCCAGCCCAAGGGCATTGGTGGGCTCGGCCTCCTGTTCCTGGGTGCCATCCGGACGGTCTTCACCGTCTTCAAGTTCGTCGAGAACAGCCGTCAGGGTCTTTCGCTCCCCCCAGCGCCAGATTTCGAGTTCGACTTCCCGTCCGGGGCGGGTGGCACCCACAGCCGGCGGCAGATCGGAATGCATTTCAATGGGCCGACCGTCGAAAGTCAGAATCACGTCGCCAACTTCAACCCCGGCCGTTTCGGCCGATGAATCCGGGCGAACCCCGTTGATCAGGGCACCCCGTGGACGGTCCAGGTCCAGGGCATCGGCCTTTTCCCGGTTGACTTCACCGATTTCCACACCCAGCAGCCCGCGGGAGACCCGACCGTATTCGAGCAATTGCTCTACCGTGTCTTGGGCGGTGTTGACCGGGATGGAAAAGCTCAATCCAATGTTGCCCCCGTGGGAGCTGAGGATCCAGGAATTGATCCCCACAACCTCGCCATCCATGTTGACCAGCGGCCCCCCGGAGTTGCCCCGATTGATGGCCACATCGGTCTGGATAAACGGCACGTATTGCTGCTGGGCCTGGGTCCGGCCGGTGGCGCTGACAATGCCGGCAGTCACGCTTTGCTCGAAATTGAAAGGAGACCCCACGCCGATCACCCACTGACCCGGCCGAAGGGTATCCGAATCGCCCAGGGGAAGAACCGGAAGATCCGAAGCATCGATCCGCAACAGGGCGATATCACTGGCAGCATCGGACCCGACCAGTTCGGCCACGTACTCCCGGCGGTCAGCCAGGCGCACGATGATCTCATCGGCATCTTCGATGACATGGTGGTTGGTGATGATCAGACCATCTTCTCCAATGATGAAGCCCGATCCGCCCGCGGTCCGGTCCGGACGACCGCCACCGGGCCCGCGTTCACCGAACGGCATATCGAAAAAGCGCCGGAACAGCTCCGGAATATCCTCATCCGACGGCTGTTCACCACGTGATTCGGGCCGCTCACCATAGCGAGTGGACTGGATATTGACCACGGCCGGGACTACGTCCTCAACCAGGTCGGTAAAGTCCGGTCCGGCAGCCTGGAGGTTGCCAAGGCCCGGGGCAAGGCCGATGCAAAGGCCGAAGATCAGGGTTGCGGTAATTCGGTTCACCATGCTACCTCTGGTTTTGAATGATTCAGTTATTCCTGCCGATGAGATGGAATCTCAAGGGCCCGGATTCAAGCGTTTGACGTTACTGTCGGACATCCATGACGGGGAAGCCGGATAACCGGGTTCAGGCCCTTCATTGGATTCCGGTTTGCCCACCGGGCCAGCGTTACTCCTCCGGCCAGGCCGAAGGCCAGTCCGGTCAGGTCGCCGGCCAGCCCTGCCGGTCCAGCCGCATGGGCAAGGGCAAGGCCTCCTACAAAACCGGCCAGGGGCAGACCGTACAGCCTGAGGGAGGCCCCTACCAACGCCATCGACGAAACTCCGACCTGGACCATCATGCCCGACGAAAGTCCGACAGGGTCGGGCAGGACCAGGTGAACCGTCCGGCGCGCAAGCAGGCGGGAAAAAACCCCCGCTCCGCAACCCCGGCCTTCCAGGCACCGGGCACAATGATTGGCCGGCTCCATTTCGATTTTCGCATTTCCCGCCTCCACATCGACAACCCGGCCTTGTTGCCAGATTAGTCTTGGCTGCCGATGTCGGTCGCGCTCAATGATGGTCATGAGGGACTCGATATCGGGCTCTGACATCTGCAGATCCCGATTAATGGTCTAGTGTACCCCGCCACTTATAAGTTACAGAATGAGTGGCGGGGTACACTAGCGCGGCTCACCTGCCCGGCCACCGGCAACGTGGTTCATTTGCTGGTTGATGTACTGGACAGTGTGGGCTGGCACCTCGCCAACTGCTGTGATCTGGATGCCATCCTGATGACGCGTAAAGATATGGACGGGGCCAACGGTTTCCATTGACTGGCCTACGGGGTTGCCTTCGCCGTCCCAGCGCTCCACGTAGACCGAAACGGTCGCCAGGCCATCGCTGAAGACGAGATGTTCAAAGGCCCCATCCCCTTCCCGATAGCTTTGCTCGACGGAATGCAGTTCGAACCCCATTGGCAGTTCACTGGCCGCCCACTTGGGCTGGCGGTCGACCGGTTGACGGGTATCGGGCAGATGGGCCTTGCGGGTACTGCCCGATTCCTCGCCGATGGACGATTCCAGCTCGGCATCCTCTATTCGGGCACCGAGTTCAATATCGGTAAAAGTCAATTGCTGCAGGATTCGGCCCTCGGCATCCAGCAGTGCCGAACGCAAAAGCATCCCGGTCTTCTCTTCAAGCCAGTACTTGTGGCCATAGCGGAATTCATCCCGCGGCACGATCTCCACGACCCGGGCAGCATGACCGGCCACCCGTTCTTCGCCGATATGGCGGAAACTGTAGACCTCCGAGGACTCCCCCAGACTTTCGACGGGCAGCTCGGGAAGCATTCGCGAAACAATCTGGCTTTGAACGACCAGGGCCTCACTGTCGGGAAAAAAGCACTTGACCCGGTCATTGTTCCTGACTATCTCCCGCGGTTTTCCATCCAGGGAATAGATGCGCTCGCGAATACCATCTTCGTCGACCCGGTGAACGATCCGCAGGGTATCGACCCCGTCATCCCGGAAATAGACCATGGTGCCACGGTAATCCAGCTCATCGATGGCTCGGGCCATCTGGTCGAGCCATTTCCTGACCTGTTCATCGCCGGCATTGACCGACGCGCTGGCAAGAAGGCACGCCCCCCCGGCGGCCAGGACCAGCAATTGATACCAGGTTCCGTAGTCGCGTCTCATCCGTGGATCGATTCAGTCAGTTTCCGGCGCACGATCAGTCTCGGTGTCCGCCGAATCGGCCGATGCTGCAGGATCGGCGGTAACGATGGGGACGTAGGAAACAAATCCGGTCCGGCCACTGGTGCCGGCAGCCTGGTTGTGTCGAAGAACATAAGAGTTGATCCGGTCCCGGTCCAGTGCCTGGCCGGATTGCCGTTGCGCCTGGGAGTAGCCGACCGGTGACGGCTGGCGAATGAAGGGTCTGTCCAGCCCGCTGCTTTCGCTGACGAAGCCTTCCGTGGATTCCTGTGAGTCGACAGCCGACTCTGCGGTACGGGTCTCGCCCGGGGCCTGGGTCTGCATGACATTGCTGTTGACTGCAACGATTGCCATCAGTGCAACCGTGGCGGCAATGGCTCCCCCTGCAACCGGCTTGAACCAGCGATTGCCAGGGGATTCGGAGGAAATGGTTTCGCTTTCGAGTGCCCGGGCAACCCGGGTCGTGAGATCTTCGCGCACGGTGGGAACCTTGCGCATGCAGTTTCGAACCAGGTGGTACCTTCGCCAGGTCGCGACCATTCGGCCATCGCCGGTCAGCCGCCGGATCATGAAACGCGCCCCCCGGCGATCCATTTCCCCGTCCATCAGGGTTGAGAGATGTTCACGGTTCGAATCGCTCATACAGGTTCGTACTCCGAATCTATTGGTTGTCGAGTAACGGGCGCAGCCGGCCGTCAATGGCCTCGCGGGCCCGGAAAATGCGAGATCGCACGGTGCCGATGGGACACTCCATGGTCGTTGCAATCTCTTCGTAGCTCATGCCTTCCATTTCCCGGAGCGTGATAGCCACCCGCAAATCCTCGGGTAAATCAGCGATGGCTTCATGAATGGTCCGTTCAATTTCCTCACGCAAAAGCTCGTGTTCGGGTGAGCCACGGTCCTTCAGACGCGAATCCACCTGAAATTGTTCCGCATCCTGGGCATCAACGTCTGACTGTGGCGGTCGCCGGCTCTGGGCGACCAGGTAATTCTTGGCGGTGTTGATGGCAATGCGGTACATCCAGGTATAGAACGCACTGTCACCACGAAAATTGCCAAGCGCCCGATAGGCCTTGATAAAGGCCTCCTGGGCGACATCCAGCGCTTCACTGTGGTCGGACACATACCGGCCAATCAGGCTGACGATCTTGTGCTGGTATTTGGAGACCAGCACGTCGAAAGCCTTTTTGTCGCCTTTTTGTACGCGTTCGACAAGCAGTTTGTCGACTTCTTTCTCGCTCACCCGATCGTCCTGATCTCAAGAGCGACCGGGTCAGTTCAAAAGACCATGCCCCGGCCGGATAGTTCGTGAAATTTTCATCAAGCCCCCCGGGGAACCGGAATATCCCGGATCAGGCCGGGGAAACCTGAAAATTCAAATCGCGAAAGCATACCACGGCGGGGTACGGCTAACCCATGCCAGATGTCATAATACGCCGATCAATGAACCCGTTATTCAAGGAGCAGTTCTAGTCATGAGCGATAATCGCATCAAGGAGGTCCTCAAGCGCCTGGACCTGGAAGACGTTAATCCCGGAGCCTGTTTCGGCTACGACGAATGGTCGAAGACCACCGATGCCGGTGTCATCGAGGCAACCAGCCCGGCGACCGGGCAAGTGATCGCCCGGGTCAACGGAGCCTCGGCCGACGACTACGAAAAAATCATCAACCAGGCACGGGAAACCGCCCGGGAATGGCGCATGGTGCCGGCGCCGGAACGGGGTCGGGCGGTTCGCCTGGTGACCGAGGCGCTGAGGGAAAACAAGGATGCCCTGGGCAGCCTGGTAGCCATCGAAATGGGCAAGATCAAGCCCGAGGGAGATGGCGAGGTTCAGGAAATGATCGACATCGGCGAGTTTGCCGTGGGCCAGTCGCGCATGCTCTACGGCTTTACCATGCACTCCGAACGGCCCCGCCACAGGCTCTACGACCAATACCATCCCCTGGGTGTCGTGGGGGTCATTACCGCGTTCAACTTTCCTGTTGCCGTCTGGGCCTGGAATGCCCTGCTGTCGGCTATCTGTGGAAACGCCACGGTCTGGAAGCCTTCTCCCAAGGGTGCCCTGTGCTGCCTGGCGGTTCAGAAACTGGCCAACAAGGCTCTGAAGGGCGAGGGCTTTCCGCCCATTTTCACCAGCTTCATGGAGCCGGGCACGGATCTGGCCAACCGGTTCATCGACGATGAACGGGTCGATCTGATGTCGTTTACCGGGTCTTCCCAGATCGGGCGGATGGTGGGTGAACGGGTTGCCGCCCGCATGGGCAAGTCCCTGCTGGAGCTGGGCGGCAACAACGCCATCATTGTCGATGAGACCGCCGACCTCAAGCTGGCCGTGCCCGCCGTGGTATTCGGAGCCGTCGGCACTGCAGGACAACGCTGCACCACCACCCGTCGGCTGTTTGTCCATGACAGCATATATGACTCTCTGGTCGAGACCCTGGTCAAGGCCTACGCCCAGGTGCGAATCGGAAACCCGCTGGATGCCGATACCCTGATGGGGCCGATGACCGACGAGGCGGCAGTGAAACGCTTCGAGCAGGCCGTTCAGAAGGCACAGGATGCCGGCGGCAAGGTCCTCACCGGGGGCCAGCGAATCGACGGGGAAGGGTTCTTCGTCCAGCCGACCATCATCGAGGCGGAAAATCACTGGGACATCGTCCAGGAAGAGACTTTTGCCCCGATTCTGTATGTGATGCGCTACAGCAGGCTGGAAGATGCCATGGCCATGCACAACGACGTCCGCCAGGGCCTGTCGTCGTCCATCTTCACCACCGATATGCGCAACGCGGAGTTCTTCCTTTCCCACGCAGGCTCCGACTGTGGAATCGCCAACGTGAATATCGGCACCTCCGGGGCCGAGATCGGCGGCGCCTTCGGGGGAGAAAAGGAAACCGGTGGCGGACGGGAATCCGGATCGGATGCCTGGAAAGCCTATATGCGCCGGCAGACCAACACCATCAACTGGTCAAAGGAACTCCCCCTGGCCCAGGGCATCAAGTTTGATCTTGGTGATTGACCGTCCCGCGGCCGGGCCCGGGACAAGCTCCGGGGCCCGGCCGGAATTTAGGGCCTTATGTACGGGCTTCTGAGAACCCTCCTTTTCCGGCTGGAACCGGAGAAGGCCCACGACCTGGCCCTGCGCGCCCTGGCCCGGACTGCGCCGGCAGGGGCCGGTCGCCTGCTGGGTGCCCGACGGGCCCGTCAGCCGGTTTCCATCATGGGTATGGAGTTTCCCAATCCGGTGGGCCTGGCCGCCGGCCTGGACAAGAATGGTGATTACATTGATGCCCTGGCAGCTCTGGGCTTTGGTTTCATCGAAGTCGGCACGGTCACACCCCGCCCCCAGCCGGGCAACCCGCGGCCACGCATGTTTCGCCTGCCCGAACACCAGGCCCTGATCAATCGCCTGGGGTTCAACAACAAGGGCGTCGATCACCTGGTCGACAAGCTCAGGTCCCGACGCTTTTCCGGACCGGTAGGAGCCAATATCGGCAAACAGAAAGAAACCCCGGTCGACCAGGCCCCTGCCGACTATCGTTACTGCCTGGAGCAGGTATACGCCCACTGCGACTACGTCACGGTCAACATCTCTTCACCCAATACCGCCAACCTGCGCAGCCTGCAGGATACCGGGGCGCTGACCGAACTTCTGACGGAACTGACCGGTACCCGGACCAGGCTGGAAGCAGAGCACGGGGTTTACCGACCGCTGGTTGTCAAGATTGCCCCGGACTGGAAAACCGAAGCGCTCCGGGCCAGCCTGGAAGTCATCGCACAATCGGGCATTGACGGGCTGATAGCCACCAACACGACCCTGGACCGCACAACCATCAGCGGCCATCCGATGGCCGGTGAAACCGGCGGGCTCAGCGGCGCACCGGTTTTCGATCCGGCCAACCGGACCCTGGAGACCGCCCGTCAGGTGCTCGGGTCGGCATTTCCCCTGATCGGCACCGGGGGAATCACCCGGGGCGAGGATGCCGCCACCAAGCGCAAGC
>SLIZ01000215.1 GCA_007135395.1 Wenzhouxiangellaceae bacterium
CACAGGTCAGACCTGGTGTATCGCGGCAGTTTCCATATGCCACAGGCACCCGTTGGCCAGCTGCCGGGCGGTTTCCAGATCAATCCAGGGAATGCTTAACGCCCCGTGGGGAAGGGTCAGTTCCAGGCTGGCCAGGTTCCTTCGAATCTGCACCGGGCTCTGGGTGATCGCAACCTGCTGGACCCGCTCGGTGGAAAATACGTGGATGTGCTGGCCGAACAGGCCGGATTTGACCCACAATCGATCCCCCTGGAGACACCAGCCCCAGCGCCGCCAGCGAAGCCACAGCAAGCCAAGGGCGGGAAGGGCCAGGCCGGCGAGTATCGCCGTGACCGGATGCGACCAGTCCAGCAGTGTGCCGGCTGCCACGATACCGGCAGCAAAGAGAACCAGCAGGCGCAGGCCCATGACCTGACGGAACAAGGGCGTGATCGGGTTGAATTGCGGCCGGATGACAGGACTTCCGCTTACCGGTTCGAGCAGGGAAAACAGACGTTTTCGGGATAACCCGGGCACCAGGAAACGTCCTGCACCACCGCCGCCTTCATCCATAGACACGGCACCAGCCTGTCTTCCGATCAGATACCAGCGCCCGACCAGGACCCCGATGGCGGTTTGCACCAGGGTGAAGGCATGCAGTTTGGCCCTGGGTACGGTTTGTTCCCTGCGGTCGAGCAGGCCTGCCCGGGTGCGAAGGCGCTGGCCGTCTTCTTCGAGCACGAAACGATGGAATCGCACCCAGGAGATGATGACCGAAGCCAGCATTACCAGGATCAGCAATCCTGCAATCCCGCCGAATAGGAGCAACCAGGGGCTGCCCAGTGCCTCCAGCCGGGAAGTATCCAGGTCGATATCCGACACCCGTCGCCGGATAGTGCCCTCCATGGCTCCGTAGACGGTGGCCAGGGCGCCTGCGAGTACCCAGACCTGGTTGCTGGCCAGCCCGTGTAGCAGCAAATCCACCGTGCGGGCCCGGTAGATGGGGCGACCGGTTTTCTCAACCTGTTTCGGCCAGTCTTCATCGGTTGGTTCACCACTGCCGTTGGCTGCCGTGCCGGAGGGATCGGCACTCCGGTGTCGGGCAACGGTCTCCCGGATCTCCTCGGCCAGTTTCCGGGAGATCCCGGGAAGCTCCATCTCCTTCTCCGAGGCCCCGGGAGTCTCCAGGCTGAAGCGAACCAGCCCCAGGGGCCGGAGGTAGAAAGGCTGGCTGATATTCACGTTCATGATCCGGGCGTAGCGGACCCGGAGCTCCTTTTGCTCGATCAGACCCCGGCGGACCCGAACGGCATCGTCTTCCAGGCGAAACCGGAACCGACGGTAGAAAATCAGCGAGGCGACCAGTGCAACCAGCACCACGGCAAGTCCAATCAGGGCAAGCTCGCGCACGCCCAGCCAGTCGATAAAGGCGAAGCCGGCGCCGGCGCCGACGAAGAAATACAGGTTCTGCCGGATGAACTGGACCAGCCCGCCGACAAGAATCAGAACCAGCGCCCAGGGGGACAGGCGCTGCCAGGTGACCGGGTCAGTCTTCGTCATGGTCCCGGGAGCCGGCCGGCTTGTCCCTGATCTGTTCGAGCAGGAACTGCCTCACCTGCCGGGCCTGGTCGGCCGAAAGGCCATAAAGGGTGAGATCGGCGGTCATTCCGCCGGCGGTAAAGCACTTGACCCGCATCAGCCTCAGCCAGCGCTCGATGGGACCACTGAGGGTTTCAACATGCTGAATCCGGGTGAAGGGAAGAATGATCGTCCGGCGCCAGATCACACCGGTGCGATAGATCAAGTCGTGCTCGCGAACCGCCCATCCGATCCGTCGGGCGTACAGCCAGCCGTGGATCAGGCCGGGGATGACCAGGGCGAACAGGATGGCGGTCACCCATACCGGTGACTGGAAGCCGATGCGGGGAATGTATGAGGTCGCCAGACTGGCCAGCCCGACCAACGGCCAGAACCAGATGGCGGTGATGATCTGGTACCAGGCAAATGACCTTTCGGCCCTGTTGAGGGCAACCGCCTCGTACCTGGGCAGAGACTCCGGCGGAACCTCCCGGTTGAAGAAGGCCTCCCCGGCCACCGGCTCCCGGCCATTGTTTTCAACTTCCATCCCGATCCCTGTTCAAGTGCGGCGCGAAGGCCGAGACTATAGCCGGATCCCTGCCGGGGCAACACCGCCAATAGTCATGGAATCTGCCGGGAAGCAAAACCCGGGGAAGTTTCCTAACCTCCGCCGGCCCGGCTGGCCCGCTTGCGCTCGTGCTCGAGGAGCAGCTTCTTGCGCAGGCGAATGTTCTCCGGGGTGACTTCAAGCAACTCGTCATCGGCCAGGAATTCCAGCGCCTGCTCCAGGCTCATGCGAATGGGCGGGGTGAGCAGCAGGGCGTCATCCTTGCCGGCAGCCCGGATATTGGTCAGCTGCTTCTTTTTCAGCGGGTTGACCACCAGGTCGTTTTCCCGGCTGTGCAGGCCGATGACCTGGCCCTCGTAGACATCCTCGCCGGGGCCGACAAACAGC
>SLIZ01000024.1 GCA_007135395.1 Wenzhouxiangellaceae bacterium
CCTGTGTAGTACTTAGCCATTTGTTTTCCTCCAATTTTTATACGAAGTGATGAAACTGTCGAGTTCAGCGAATGCTATCCATCCTCCGAAAATTATAAGGTAGTCGATACTAAAACCTTTGATGGGAGCCGGGAATTGCTTGTACCAGTTATGGTAATCATCGATGAACTTGTCGATTTCGCAGAAGCTGAGTGTTTTACAGCCGATGGTCAAGCTGTCTTCGCCGACTGTGATGTCGTAACCGGCAATCTTGTCCATGGGGAATGGATTCTTTGCAGATTCAACCTTCTCCAGTACGAACCAAGGCCAGTAGAAACCATTGATGCAGATATCGCCGTCGCTACATTCATCTACTACAACACAGGTCTCACCTACCATTCGTTTCATGGTGGGGCCGCAAGCTTTGTCACAGCCCATTTCGCCGTATTTGAAACTGCGCAGGATCTTTACCTTGTCGCCTTTGCGCAGGTTGTTCTCTTTGATCCATCGACGTTGTGATTCTTGGAAGTTCATGTTCTGTGCTCCTTGGTTCTGTTCAGGGCGTGTGTAGCTCGAAGCTTTCCATGCGGGGTTGGGGATTGGATTAGGCTCTGTGGTTGGGAAGAATCGTCCTGCTGATGAGCCTGAGTCGCGATACCACATCCAGTTACAAACAGGGGTCACATTGTCATGGTTATGGAAGTGCCACGTACCGCTGGCGTTCTGCACGAGCCCCGTGGCTTCGGGAGGGGCTTCGTCCCAGGATGGCTTGGTGCGTAGACTACGGATGGTTTGTATCCATTCGTCGGTGAGGATGTCCTTGTGTTCAAGGGTGTAAAAGCCCAGTTCTATAGACACATCATCACCGGGAATACCTGTCTGTGCCAATACGTCGCATATTTTAGAGTTCATGCTCAACGTGCCAATGTTAACCCGTAGGGGCCATTCAGGGTCATGGCTGTTGAGGTACTTAACACCTTCAGTAATTTGTTCTGCGAATTTGAAGTTCATGGTTCTTTCCTCTATGTATCAAACGCTTCATAGCGGGTTTCGGAAGCAGAGCTCAGGCCGGTTAAACCTGATCAGCCTCCCGCATTGAGTGCATAGCTTGTCCCTACTCATCGAAGATCTCCCAGAACTTGCTTCCGGGCTCATAGCCGGGAATTTGATCAGCAGGGATACTGTTTTCGTTGAATTTATCAATAGTACAATGCGAAGCCATCCAAACATTACCAGTATCAATATTGATAAGCCCAACGCGATGGTCGCCAAGATGGCAGAGCATATAGACCTCACCGTTTTGGTTACAGAAACGTTGACCTATTGCGAAGGTCTGTGGGCGCTTCCAGTTGCCTTCATGGTAGTCGCGGATGAAGTCTTCCATGACTTCTGGTGTGATCAATTGGCAGCCAACCTTGAATGCTTTGATGATGGTGTTCACTCGGAATTTGCCAACTCGATGGCTGGTTCTAGGAAGTGAACCCAGTATGGCTTCATGGTGCTTAACAAGCTCCAGTACTTGATTCGGGCTAAGATAGTAATCGTGGTAGGTGGCACTGCCGTCTGAGTGGATCGTGTACATTTTCGGTGGTTCCTCTTCCCCTCCGTGGAATCGTCGGTTAAGGCGTACGATATCGCTACCAGCTGGAGCAGCGTAATGTTTGTTGGGGTTGTGACCAGCCCAATAAGACCGCTTCCATCCGTTACCTTGGGTTAATATCCACCCATCGAAAGAGCTTCCGCATCTCTTGAACTGCTGCCCTCTACCTAGATAGACAGCATCTTCTGGGAGCGACGGGAGTTCTGTTGGTATTGAGTTGTTCATTTCCTGAAATCCTTTTGTGCTTCAAGTAAAGTTTCTTCCATCATGAGGTCAAGTACACCCTTGATCATGTCGGCGTGGCACCTTTTCGGTGCGCACCAACACACAAGGTTCAAATCGCCTTTGGCAGCATGGAGATTATGAAGCCGGTTAATCTCGGCGTGTACGGCTCGGTGTTCCTCGGTGGCATTGAAGAGGTGCTTGATCAGCCACTTCTTGTACTTCTCCACGACTGCGTCGCGGTCTCCATCAGGGCCGATCTTGTAGGGGTTACCCAGTGGGCTCGGCCGCCCCACGTACTCTCCAGTGCCACCTGTGCGTTTATTGACTACTCGGATTGTCATTTCCTATGCTCCTTGCGTTCGATGCGGTCGGCGTAAGCCTCCGCGTTTGAGGCCATGCGGTTGCATCTATCTCTGCGGGCTCCTTGACCCGCTTCAATCGCTTGTTCGCGTTTGTGTTCTGCGTATTCTCTCAGCGCCTCCGCTTTCACGGCTTCGATAGCGGTGCGTAGAGATTGCCATTCAACGTCAGGCACAATCCACCCGAGTCTGGACTTAGGTATTTGGTCGCGCTCAATCTCATCCATGATTTTCAATGGGTCATTCATTGTCTTCCTCCTGTTCGTGGGCGGCGAGGGCCTTGATCTCTTTCAAACGCGATTCTCCAAGCAACAATCTCCATGCTGCTTCGTTATCGGTCAAAAGCAA
>SLIZ01000210.1 GCA_007135395.1 Wenzhouxiangellaceae bacterium
ACCTGGTAGAAGCCGTTTTCATCGGTGGTCGTGGTGTAGGTGTCATCCTGGCTGGTCACCGTGACCAGAGCACCTTCGACCAGCGACGGATCGTCGCTGCAGTAGCCCTGGCTGGAAACCTCGCCTTCGACCCAGCCCACATCGGCGCTGGGCACCACCTGCATGTCCACGCTGACCGGGACAACCGGGTTGGTCGGGTCGTTGCTTTCCACGCAGATGCTGGCCGCGTAGTCACCAGGCTCCAGGCCTGCTGCATCCAGCGTGGCGGTCACCGTATCGTCCGTCCCGCCGACACCGATGGAGCCGGAATCCGGATCCACGCTCAGCCAGTCCGGAATATCGCAGGTCAGTGCCGAGCGAATGGCAAAGGCACCGATCACCGTGGTCTGGGTATCACCCTCCCAGTGGATCGTGATATTGCCGTCGGAATCGCTTTCGGTGATGAATGACAGCTCGTCCCAGATCTGGTCGTCGGAGCCTTTCACATCGTTGATGACGAAGTGGCCCTCGTTGTCATCGGAATCAAGGAACTGCTTGAACTCGATGGCATCCAGTTCATCGCCTTCACTGACCCGTACATCATTGTCGATGTTGCTGGTAGCCCGGTAGGCCACGAACCAGTATTCGTAAGCCGAGTTGGGTTCAAGCCCGGAGACTTCGATGAAGAAGTCACCGTCGGAACGGAAGCCGTAGCCGGTCATGCCCGACAGATCGTAATCGTGCTGCGGGACCGCATCGCCGGCCAGGGTATCGGTGCCCAGGAATAGCGGACCATCGGTGGTCACACCGCCCCAGCTGAACGATACATCGGTGGCCTCGCCGGTATCGTCCGGCGCATTGGTCACCGTACCGTCGGCACTGCTGATCCGGGTCCAGTTCTGGGGATCGGCTGGACCGGCAGCGGCAGTCGTGAAGTTGAACCCGATCAGGGGGGTGGACTCGTCACGGGTCACACCGGCACCGGTATCGATCATCCAGTCAAGCGTCTGGGCACCGAAATTGCCGATATCAAAAGTATGGTCTTCGCTCTCGCCCGTTGCAATGATGGCCGACAGTTCGGTTGGGTCCACATCAATGCAGGCCACATCGCCTTCCAGGTCGAAGTCCACCGTAGTGGTCTCGCCGGCCTCGATGACTACACCGGTTTCCGATTGTTCGGCCAGATTTTCACCGGTCACAACGATGTCAACGGGGCTTTCCTGTTCGCTGATCTCGAACGAGTATTCCCCATTCTCATCGGTTTCGGTCTCGTAGGTGCTGTCCGCGCCGGTGACCGTTACCTGGGCACCCTGGAGCGGTCCCGGATCTTCGCCGCAAACACCCTGGGAGGTCACTGTTCCTTCAAGGAATCCAAGGCTGGGGTCGACTACAGTAAGTGAGAACGGTACTTCGATTGTTTCGACCTGCTCATCATTGGTCGAGATGCAGACCAGGGCCTCGTATTCACCATCGGCCAGGCCATCGGAGTCTGCGGTCAGGACCAGGATATCCGAGCCACCTGCCGCTACGGTGCCGGAGCCGGCTGATGGGCTCAACCAGTCCACACCATCGGCACTGGCACAGTCGGACTCGGCCATCTCGACTTCCCAGTCAAGATCGCTGGCACCGTTGACGTTGCCGAGCTCCAGGTCATAATCCTCCGCGCTGCCTGCGGATATGGTCTCGGAGAATTCATCCGGATCCACGGTAGCGCAGGGAGAGTCGAGCAACAGGTCGGCATCGACCTCGGTAGTTTCGCCGGCGGTAACCGTCACGTCCTCGACTGTGACCGAAAGGTGGCCATCGGCAGAGAAAGTGACATCAGCCGGACTTTCGTCCTCGTTGATGTTGATGCTGTAGTTGCCGTCCCCGTCAGCGGTGGTTGTGAAAACGCTGCCGCTGGAGCCTTCCACGGAAATGGAAGCGCCGGCTGCAGGGAATGGATCGTCGCTGCAGTATCCTTCGCTCACCACGTTTCCGGCGATGGCACCAGCATCGTCGTCAAAGACGGTCATCTCAACCAGCACCGGGATCATTGCAGCACCTTCGGCGTTGGTACTCACGCACAGGTAGGCTTCGTAATCGTCAGCGTTCAGGCCGGTGGCATCCACCGTGACCGTCACATCATCCGTATCTCCAGCCGGAGTGCTGCCACTTTCCGGGCTGGCGTTCAGCCACGGAACATCCTGTGGGTCGTCACAGACATCCGGAGAGAACTCGAAGTTGGTAACCCCGAGAACTCCGGGCCCGAAGTTGCCATCCTGAGTGTTGACCCGAAATGCGAACAGGTCGCCCTGGCTGACCTCGACGGTCTCGGTTTCGTCAAAATACGGAACCTCGGCATCGTTGCAGGCCAGTTCCGTGTAGTCTCCGTTGATCGCATACCCGCCGGAATCCCAGCAGGCAGTGTCCGTGGACTGGTAGCCCCAGTCGAAGGTGATGGTGCCATCCGTCGGAATCTCGATCTGGAAATCGGTGTCGCCACCGACGCCATCATCCCCGCCTGTCACATAAACCTCGA
>SLIZ01000158.1 GCA_007135395.1 Wenzhouxiangellaceae bacterium
GTCGGTGCACGGGGGCGCCCAGGGGCCGGTATCGGCAATTGCGAAGGATGTAGTCAGCAATACGATCAAGGCGATCAGGGGCTTCATGGCGTTCTCCAGGACTCAAGGGGCGGGACCGTTGACATGCGGTTACATGCAACCGTTGTAGTAATGGGCGGTAACCTGCGAACTGTACGGGCTGCAGCCACCCGAGTTGCAGGCCTTGACCTGCAGGTAGTTCGTCTGGTCGACGTTGACATTGGTGCTGGTGCCGGGAGCGGTCACCCGGTTGAACACTTCGAGATCGAGCTGTACGTGCCAGGATGCTACCGCACCCATGCCCAGATCTCCCTCAAGCGTCCGGCTCAGCTCACTAGCCGGCGCTTCTATGGTCATGAAAGCTTGCGGATCGGTCCCAGCGTGTGCTAGGGGGGGGATACCAAAGCGGATGCTGCCAGCAGGCAGGCCGAGCAGGTAACGGAAAGTAACGGATTGTTGTTCATTGGATTCAGCCCCACGTTGATTTGCCAAAGGCGGCATCGCGAGCGGCTTCAACAACTGCCATGATGTTCATCATGGACTCCCAACGCCGCGTTCAGCCTACCAAACTGCCATAAATCGATCAAGCATGCATGTGGGGAGCATGCATCGGGCACATCACGCCAGCAATGCCCCGCTCCAGGCGCCCCGCTTTTGGTCTGGAAGGTTGGTTGGTTTATTGGTTTGTTGGTTTATTGGTCTTCCTGCTCCTTTCGCCTTTCACCTACTTTCTTCGCGCCTTCGCGTCTTTGCGCGAGTTATTGTTCAGTTGGTTTGTTGGTTTCCTTGCTCCTTGGTCTTGCCCCTTCGCGTCCTTTTTCACCCCTTCAACCGCTCCACCAGCTTTTTCAGCGTCGCCTGGGTCTCGGGTTCGAACCAGCCGCTGACGAAGCTGTCTATGTCCAGGGCATCAGCCTGGCCGAATTCGGCAATCAGGTCGGCGCGGGTCAGCGCCCGGGTTCCGTTCATGGAGTGGGCCGGCAGTTCCAGGTGCCTGCGGCACCATTGCAGGGCGCGCTCGACCACGTTTTCCGGGGGAACCAGTTCGTCAACCATTCCGATGGAACGGGCCTGTTCGGCGGTGATCATCTTGCCGGCTACCAGGTGGCGCTCGGCAGGATAGGGGCCGATCAGCCGGGCCAGGGCCCGGTGGATGACCGGCGGCACCACCAGGCCCACCTCGACCTCGTTGAGACCGATCCGGTAATCCCCCTCGGCCATGATCCGGTAATCGGCGAATAAAGCCATGACCGCGCCGCCGGCCGGACTGTGGCCGGTCAATGCGGCTACAACGGGCACCGGAGAAGAGGCGATGGATTCCAGGACGCCGAAAAAGGACTGCCAGAACTTCTCCATACCGGCCTCGTCCAGGGTCAGCAGATGGGGAACGTCCAGCCCGGCGGAAAACATCCCCGGCGCACCGGAGATCACGATTGCCCGGGCTTCTTGCCGGGCCTGGCCCAGTGCCTCCTGCAGTCGGGAAACCAGCTCCGGATCAAAGGCATTGACCGGCGGGCGGTTGAGGCGGATTTCCGTGATTCCCGGATCGTGCCGGAATATTTCAAGCATGGGTTCAGTCCTGGTTAACGATGGGCCGATTATAAAGGACCCTGCAACCTCGGGAATGGAGTACCGCAGATGAAAATTGCATGGATGATTGCCCTGACCACCCTGATGGCCGCCTCCGGGCTAGCCCTGGCCCCGGAAGCCAACGCCGGACACTACGGACATGGGCACCAATCCCATGGACCGGCGGTACGCGATGTGCATCTCAATGCCCGGCACGTCCAGCACCGTCGGATTCATCGGGCCGGGCCAGCCCACCGGTATCATCCCCCTCGCCACGGTCACTACAAACGCTATCACCGGGCAGGCCCGAAACACCGTCATTACCGGCCCTCCCCCGGGCGCTACCACCGTGCTCCGCCACGGGTGATCTACCATGCCCCACCGCCGGTCTACTACCCGCCACGGTCCGGCGTGACGATTCATTTCGGCTACTGACCGCCATCCATCAGCGGCTTGCCCGGTCCCGGTCTCCCGGTGCCCGGGCATTCACCCCGGCGCGCTGCAGGGTCTCGATGAGCTCGTTGAAAACTGCTTCCTGGGCTTGAAGGCGACCGTCGTTGGACACCACCGCGATAGCCAGGTCATCCTCCGGCCAGACGACGGCCCGGGCATACCAGAGGGTGTTTGAACCTTCATGAACCAGACTGCCGTCCTCACCCAATCCCCAGCCGGCTGCGTAATCCCCGCCACAACCAGGCTCGATCAACCCGGCGTAGCCTTCCCGGGACAATAGATTGCCTTCCCCCCGAAGACCGGCCAGGTACTCACCCAGAAAACGAGCGTAGTCGTCCAGGTTCATGTAAACCCGGCCAGCAGGCGCCATGAACGGTGGATTGTCTGCCAACGGGCCCGGTTCGACAGACTTGATTCCACCCAGCAGCCCCTTGCGATGCCCACGGGGGGCGTCGACCCGATCCGGTGAGCCGGGGGCTCCGAATCCGGCCGAGTCCAGCCCCAGGGGCTTGAATATCTCTTCGCTCATCAACGTATTCCACGAGACCCCGGTGGCTGCCTCGAGCATGGCACCGACGACCACATAGCCGGCATTGGAATACTCGAAGGTCGATCCTGGAGATGTTTGTGGCGCCTTTGCAAGCAATCCGGAGGAAGCCCGGAGACGATCAGCCACTTCGTCCCGACCGGCCCCGGACAATCGAAGAGCGGTCAGTTGAGAAGGGTTGGCCGGCAAGCCGCTGCAATGGGTCAGCAGTTCCCTGTAGGAAACCGGCTTCCAGTCCGGATGCAGTTTGTCGACGTGCTCGGACAGTCGATCACCCACCGTCTCATTGAAATCGATGCGGCCCTGCTCGGCCAGCCGGCCAACCAGCAACGCAGTCATGGCCTTGGTATTCGAACCCAGGTGCCAGGGATCATTCCGGTTTACTGCCTCGTCCGCCCCGGCTTTCCGGTAACCGGACACCTGCATTTGGCTCTTGCCCGATCCGGTTGCAACCAATACCCCCAGGGCCGGAATATCAGCCTCCTTTCGGGCCGACTCCAGTTGGTTCACGGTGACGGGTTCATCGGCTATTGGTTCATCAATCATGGGTCGATCACCGTGCGCCGGGAGGCCGGGAAAACCCAGAACAAACACTGAAAGCAGCCACCAGAACGGTTTTCCATTCACGCAATCACTCCGTGTCAACCAGGCCCACTATCACGAAAGCAGCGACCGCACACAACATGCCAGGAGTCACGCACCCTCTCCAGCCAGCAGATCCCGCCAGGGCCCGGACAGGCTGGCTTCGGTCCATGGGCTGCAATCGGCCGGTGGTGGCAGCCCGCTTTCAAGCCAGTCCCGCATTCGTCGAACCAGTTCGTCGATATTCCCGGCCGGATAAAGATACTCGGGCGGGTACTGCTCCGGATAGCACATCCGGTCGGGAACCAGGGGCCGGGCGCCGGCACTGGCCCCTTCGAGAACGGCCAGTCCCTGGAATTCATGAATGGCCGTGCTGACCAGGATTCCTGCTCGTCCCAGAATCTGCCGGTAACGACTCGAATCCACCCGCCCGTCGGCCACGATACGTTCGGAAAGGGCCTGCGTTAACCGGACCAGGGCCGACGGTGGATTTTTTTCGTGCCTCGGTCCCAGCAGGGCCAGCCGAAAGTCGACCCCGTTGCCGGCAAGAGCGAGCATGGCTTCGGCGAAGGCATCGGGGCACTTGTCGTACTCCCAGCGATGGTTCCAGACGATCAGCCGGGCGTCCTTTTCCCGTGCCGGGGCGATCGGCCGGATTGGGACTGGCAGAACCTGGCTTCTGGTCTGCAGGCGGTCGACAATTCCAGTTGGAACCTGGTCGGGCAACCGGCTCAGCAATTCGTCGATCCCCTGGAAGAAGCTGTCCCGGTTGAACGCGGAATTGAACACCAGCCGGTCGGCAGCCAGCCCGCCGTAGAGCTGGACCATGGCCGGCTCGAGAAAGCCCCTGGGCATTCCGGGGGGCGATTGGTGCTGGCGGGGACCGACCGGGTAGGCGAACTGGTTTTCGTGGAAGTAATAGATTGTCGGGATGCTCGCCAGACGGGGATGAAGGCCCTTCAACGTGGCAAGGTCGACCATGGAAGTGGCCAGGATCCGGTCGGGCAGCCCGGCGGGTAGCCGATCAATCCAGCTCAGCGGGTTACCCCGGATGCGCCAGGCAAAGTGCCGGCCGGGCAACTCCAGAACTTCCCACCGGACATGGTCCATCCGGCGTTGCAGCCAGTCGGTCCAGGCAGCGTGACTGGCCGACCGATAGGCCGAAAGCAGCCAGATCAGGGGCCGGGGATCGCCTGCACCCACGCTATTGAAGCACGCCCTTTCTCACCATATGCCGGGAGTATTGCAGCAGGAAAACGGCAACCAGAATCAGCACGATACTGAACACGACACCGACGGTTCCCATGATTTCCATCCCTTCGGAAAGATAGAAGTTCTGGAACCCGGTAAGCAGTATACCGACGAGGGATATGGCAAACAGCCCCACCGCCCATCGTCTTCGGGCCAGCAACGCGGCCGAACCTAGAAATGCCCCGAAAACCCCCATTGCCCAGGTCACCACGACCCATCCGGGCAGGCCATAGAAGTACTCCAGTGCTTCTTCGCTGAAGCTGCCCATGTAGAACTCGAGCTGCAACTGGGTCGCCAGAAAATCGAACGCCCCCACGGCATTCCACAAAAGGGCCAGTATTCCGATGATCCAGAGATGGGTCGGGGCCGGCCGCGAACTGATGGACGGGTTGGAGGCGCTCATATGTTACTTCTCCTTCAAAATTGCTGATTTGTCGATCAGGTCCAGATCCTGGATTGGATCTAGATCCCCTTCCCCGCCAGCCGCCCCACCCGTTTCAGCCATTTGTCCCGCCGGCCCGGACTGGTTCCGGCAACCATGCCGACCAGGCTGGCCCGGACCGGACGGATTCCGCAAAACTGGAGGATATTGCGCTTGAGATAACGGTAACCATGCCCGCCGAAGAACACCCGGAATACCAGGGCCGGCATTCCCATGGTGATGATGACCCGGGCCGATTTGCCCTTGAGCAAGCGCTCCCCACGACCATTCCGGGCCTTTTCATCGAAGGCGAACCCGGGCCGCAACACCTGCTCGAAAAAGGCCTTGACCAGTGCCGGCATGGTGCCCAGCCAAAGAGGAAAGATGATGACCAGATGGTCGGCCCTGCGAATCTGCCCCTGCACAGCGTCGAGTCCTTCGGGCGCCGGCTGGGCACTCCACTCGGCCGGATCCGTCAGAACCGGGAAATCCAGCCGGGCAATCCGGGTCTCGTCGACTTCGTGACCGGCGGCTTCGGCGCCGGTGCGGTAGGCCCGGGCCAGGGCGTGGCAGAAGTGGTCTCCCTGATCGTGGGGGTGGCCCTGAATGATCAATATCCTGCGGGTCATGTCGGCGCCTGTCGGAATCGGCCACAGTCTATACCAGCCGGGGCCGGCGAGCCTGGATTCCAACCGGGCATTCCGTACCCGATCGATGGCCCCGTGCAATCCCGGATGCAATTGCCTACCATGCGGGGCCTATGGAAATGATCGGGAAATACCCCTCTCGCTCCCAGGCCGAAGAACGGGCTGCCTTTCTTCGCTCCCGGGGGATTGCGACCCATGTTACCGACTTGACCTCCCTGCGGTTCAACGCCGCCCACCAGGGGCAGTTTCGGGCCGCTGTCTGGGCCCTGCTCGAACCCCAGTTCGAGGATGCCCGGGCCTTGCTGGAAGATCCGGACCACAAGGTGAAAAACCCCCTGAGTGCCGAGGAGATGGCCCACCTGGAATCCGAGGGCCAGGTACAGGCCATGGATGCGCTGTTCCGGGCCACCATGACCGTCGGGATCGTCCTGGCGCTGGTTCTGGGGACGGGCGTGGTGGCCTGGTTGATCCTGAACTGACCGCCTGAATCGTCAATCCGGCGATGCAGGGCGGTCTTTTTCCTGGAGGCGTTTTCCGGCCGCCCGGGTCAGTTTTTCGATGGCACGGTTGAGAACTTCCTGTTCCCGATCGGTAAGCACGGCTATCAGTTCCCGCTCAAAGGCCAGGGCGGCCGGGGCAATCTGTTCATAAAGGGACAGGCCTGTCGGGCTGAGAAACAGTTTCTTGCTGCGACGGTCGGAAGTATCGTCCTTGCGTTCGAGCAGGCCCTTGTCCAGCAGCAATCGTACGGCCCGGCTGATGGCAACCTTGTCCATGGCCGTCCGCTCGGCCAGTTCACTGGCCGGAATCCCCGAATAACGGCCCAGGACCGCCAGGACCCGCCACTCGGTCACATTGAGTTCATGGCGGTCCTGGTATGTGTTGGCAATTGCCTGGCTGATCCGGTTGGAAAGACGGGAGAGCTGGTACGGCAGAAAATCCTCAAGATCAAGCATCTGTAGTATGGCCCTTAAGGCTTGAGTGCCGGTTGAATTTAGTTTCAAATGTAACTAGGATGGGGAATGACTGCAAGTCCCTGTTAACCGAGTTGCCCAAAATGCAAGGAGCCGGAAATGGTTGAAGCACGCGAAAATCCCCTGGGTGTTGAACGATTCGAGTTCATCGAATTTGCCTCACCGGAGCCTGAAAAGCTCCACGAACTTTTCGGGCAAATGGGTTTCTCCCCCGTGGCCCGGCACAAGGCCCGCCCGATCACCCTCTATCGGCAAGGCGATATCAACCTGCTGGTCAATGAAACGCATGACTCCTTTGCCAGCGACTTTGCCGCAGCCCACGGTCCGTGCTGCCCAGGCTTTGCCTTGAAAGTCGACGATGCCGATGCCGCCTACCAGGCGGTCAAGGCCAAGGGGGCCGAAGACATCACCCACAAGCCGGAGACCCTTGCCATCAACAGCCCCCGGATCAAGGGTATCGGTGACAGCGCCCTGTACCTGGTTTCCGGCCTGGACGACCTGATGCGTCATTTCGACCCGATCCCCGGCGCCGACCAGCACCCGAAGGGCTACGGTCTGACATTCATCGATCACCTGACCCACAATGTCATCAACGGCAACATGGCACAGTGGGCCGAGTTCTACAGCAACCTGTTCAATTTCTTCCAGGTCAAGTATTTCGACATCCGCGGTTCCCAGACCGGGCTGCGCTCCCAGGCGATGACCGCTCCAAATGGCAAGATCTCCATCCCGATCAATGAATCGGAGGACCCGAAGAGCCAGATCAATGAATACCTGGATGAGTACAAGGGTGAAGGCGTCCAGCACATCGCCCTGTATACCGAGAACATCTACGAGACCGTCGAGAGCATGCACTCCGCTGGTGTCAAATTTCTCGACAGCCCGCCGGATACCTATTACAACGCAGTCGACGAACGGATCCCGGGCCATGGCGAAGATGTGGAGCGGATGCAGAAAAACGCCATCCTGATCGACGCCGAACCCGACAATCCCAACCTGCAGCTTTTGCAGATTTTCACCAAGACCAACATTGGCCCCATATTCTTCGAAGTCATCCAGAGAAAGGGCAATGAAGGATTTGGCGAAGGCAATTTCAAGGCATTGTTCGAGGCCATTGAGCGGGACCAGGAAAAGCGGGGAGTCCTTTGATCGGAACAAGCACTAAAGCCGCCACGACATTTCCCGAGAGGATTTTTGTATGAAGAAGTGGATTACCCATCCGAAAGTGGAAGGCAATGCCTCCCGGCAGGCCCATGCGGACCTGCCGGAGGGGACCATGGAACGGGAAATGGGCAAGGAAGGCTTTTTCGGGCCCGCCACCCACATGTACCACACCCGCCCCCCTACTGGCTGGTCAAGCTTCGAAGGCCCGTTGCAACCCCGGGCATTCGACTCCAACAAGCTTACCGGGCCGAGCAACATGCCCTGGGATGCCAAATGCCTGTTGCACAATGCCCATGTTCGCTTCCGGGTCTGGCAATCACCGGGCAGCATGGACCGGCTGGTGCGCAATTCCGATGGCGATGAACTGCTTTTCATTCATGACGGCAAGGGCCAGTTGTTCTGTGATTACGGCCATATGGAATTCACCGCCGGGGACTACATCATGCTTCCCAGGGGAACCATGTGGCGGCTGGAAAGCGAGGGGCCCCTTTATGTGGTCCTCATCGAGGCAACCAATTCCAGCTACATGCTTCCCGAAAAGGGCATGGTGGGCCCCCACGCCATCTTCGACCCGGCCATGCTCGACACACCGGAGATCAACGAGGCATTCAAGGCCCAGCAGGGCGACGAGGAGTGGCAGGTTGTGGTCAAGCGCCGCAACATGCTGTCGACGATCACCTATCCGTTCAATCCACTGGATGCGGTTGGCTGGAAGGGTGACCTGATGCCGGTCAAGATCAACTGGCGGGCTTTCCGACCGTTGATGAGCCACCGTTATCACCTGCCCCCGTCGGCACACACCACGTTTGTTGCCAACCGGTTCGTGGTCTGCACCTTTGTTCCCCGGCCCTTTGAAACCGATCCGGGGGCACTGAAGGTGCCGTTTTTCCACAACAATGATGACTATGACGAAGTGCTGTTCTACCACGCCGGCGACTTTTTCTCCCGGGACAACATCCACCCCGGCATGATCACCCTGCATCCCTGCGGGTTTACCCACGGCCCCCATCCCAAGGCCTTGAAAAATGCCTTTACGCCCAAAAAGTCAGCCACCGATGAGGTAGCCGTCATGCTCGATACCCGGGATGCGCTGGAGGTCAGCGCCGATGCCGAGCAAGTGGAGTGGAAGGAATACGTGGATAGCTGGAAGTAGCCCCGGGACCTTCACTGGCGGCACAAGTACCCGTAAACCAGTTTCTCTTGCACCGGCCCTTGAATCCAGGGCCGACCGAATAAAACGGAGTAAATCGAAACCCATGAAACTCGGAACACTCAAGGAAGGCGGTCGCGACGGAACGCTGGTCGTAGTCAGCCGGGATCTTTCCCGGGCAGTCCGGGCCACCGGAATCGCACCGACTTTGCAGGCAGCGCTGGATGACTGGCAGAAAGCCGCACCCCGGCTGAACACCCTGTCCGATGAACTCAACGCCGGTCAGGCCGAAGACAGCTTCGACCTGGATATCGCCAGCCTGGCCGCACCCCTGCCCCGCTGCTACCAGTTTCTCGATGGAAGCGCCTACCTGCCCCACGTCGAGCGGGTCCGGCGCGCACGGGGGGCCGAAGTGCCGGAAAGCTTCCAGACCGACCCGCTGATGTACCAGGCCGCCTCCGACGGATTCATGGGTCCGCTTGATCCCATTCCGATGGAAAACGAGGAATGGGGAATCGATTTCGAGTCGGAGATCGGTGTGATTACCGATGATGTGGCCATGGGTGCAAGCCCGGCCGAATGCGCCGGGCATATCCAGCTGGTCACCATCCTCAACGATGTGTCCTTGAGGAACCTTATCCCCGGGGAACTGGCCAAGGGATTCGGGTTTCTGCAGTCCAAGCCCCGCTCGGCTCTTGCACCGGTAGCTGTAACTCCGGATGAACTTGGTGACGCCTGGCAGGACACGAAACTCAATTTGCCCCTTGTGACCCATTACAACGGCAAACTGTTCGGCCGTCCGGAAGCCGGAGTGGACATGCAGTTCAATTTCGGGGAACTGGTCGCCCACGCCGCCAAATCCCGCCCCCTGGCCGCCGGCTCCATCGTAGGCTCGGGCACGATCGCCAACCAGGATGAATCCCTTGGAGCTTCCTGCCTGGCAGAAATCCGGATGCTGGAAATCATCCGCGACGGCAAGCCAACCACGCCGTTCATGGGCTTCGGCGACACGGTACGGATCGAGATGCTCGACAAGCAGGGCCGGAGCCTTTTCGGAGCCATCGAACAGAAAGTGGAAAAATACGGGCGGTAAAGACCCGACCAACCAGCGATGCAACCACCATGCCCGACTCATCCAGCCTGACCCTATACAGCTACTGGCGTTCCACCGCCGCCTATCGGGTACGGATGGGCTTGAACCTCAAGGGCCTGGAGGCCACCCAGCACCCGGTCCACCTGGTGCGTGACGGCGGCGAGCAGTTCGACGAGGAATACACCAGACTCAATCCCCAGCAGCTCGTGCCAACCCTGGTCCATGGCGACAGGGTCATCACCCAGTCCCTTGCGATTCTTGAATACCTGGATGAAGCGTTCGAAGGCCCTGCGCTGTTGCCCGACGACCCGGCCGGCCGGGCCCGGGTGCGCAGCCTGGCTTTGCTGGTGGCCTGCGACATTCACCCGATCAACAACCTGCGGGTGCTCAAGTACATTGGCGAGGAACTGGGTGCCGATGAGGCAGGCAGGAAGAACTGGATTCACCACTGGATCGGGACCGGTCTGGATGCTCTGGAAAAACGACTGGCATCGGATCAGGAAACCGGCGCGTTCTGCCACGGCTCGCAGCCCGGCCTGGCCGATTGCTGCCTGCTTGCACAGGTTTATAATGCCCGACGTTTTGAGTGTAACGAGTCCGGATGGCCGGTCATTCGTCGAATCTGCGAGGCCATGGAGGCCTTGCCGGCGATTCAAATGGCGGCACCGGAGAACCAGCCTGATGCTCCGGGAGTCCAATAGGCCCATGAGACCCATCAAGAAATTGGTATTGCTTGCCGCCACAGCGCTGCTTGCCGGAGGTTGTGCGACCACACCGATGGACCCGACCGTGCTCGACAATGCCCGGTTTGCCATCGAACAGGCCGATGCGGCCGGCGCCGAGGAATTCGCACCCCTGGAACTGCGTTTTGCCAGGGAAAGTGTTGAAATGGCCGAATCCCTGATTGAAGACGGCGGGGATGCGGACTCCATCCGGCGCCTTGCCGATGAAGCCGAGATCGAGGCCCAACTGGCCCTTACCCGCACACGGGCCGCCCTGGCCAGGGCCGAACGGGATGCTGCCCGAAACAACCTGGTCCGCCTGGAAGAGGATCTGGCAGAAAGTTTTGGTGACGAGGTGCTTGAAGAATGAACCGGCAGATTCTTACCATCCCGGCCAGTCTGCTCCTTGCCCTTGTCCTGGCCGCCTGCGCAGGCCAGACCCGGGACGAGATGGCCATCACCGACCTTCGAAGCGACTTGAACGAGTTGCGAAGCGATCGTGAGCTCGCACCGCTGGCCCCAATGGCCATTGCCGAGGCCGAAAGGGCCGTGCGCCGGGCTACTGAATCGGGTTTGAACGAGTCCGAACACGCTCATCGGGTCCGGATTGCCAGGAAGCGCCTGGAGATCGCCCGGACCGAGGCCCTGCACGGCCAGACCCGGCAGGAAATCGAAGAAATCGAAAGCCGCCGGAATCGTTTGCTTATCCGGGCCAGCCGCATGGAAGTGGATATGGCCCGCCAGGAAGCCGAGCAAGCCCGGATGGTCAGTGCCGCAACCATGGAAGAAATCGAGCGGGCCCGGCAGTTGACCGAAGAAGCCCGTCAGCAGGAGGCGGAATCGGCCCGGCGGGAAGCCGAGGCCCGAGAAGAGACGGAACAGGTTCGTCGGGTGGCCGACGCGCGGGCCAGCGAGATCGAACTCGCCCGGCGCGAAGCCGAGCTGGCCTCCGAGCAGGCCCGCAGCCTTCAACGCCGGCTGGAGTACCTGGAACTGCGGGAAACCGACCGGGGCGTGGTGCTTACCCTGGGAGACGTCCTGTTCGAGGTCGGAAGGGCCGAGCTGCAACCGGGCACGGATTCCAACCTGGCCGACGTGGTGGAATTGCTGGAGACCGAACCGGAAAAACGCGTACGCATCGAAGGCCATACCGACTCAACCGGCCCGTCAGATCTCAACCTGCGACTTTCCGAGCAGCGAGCCAACTCCGTGGCCGACGCCCTGATTGCACTGGGGATTGACCCGGATCGGGTTACCACTGTCGGCATGGGTGAAGATTTTCCCGTGGCCACAAACGAAACCAACGAGGGTCGAGCCAGCAATCGTCGGGTGGACGTCATCCTGCTCGACGATTGAAAAAAGTGACCCCGGTTGCAACTCGAAGGCCTGTGATGCAAAGGATTCTTAACCGAAATTGAAGAATCTTGAGGCCGGATGTTGGCGCTTTCTTAACATATCCAGACCTTGAAGCCGTCCGGCTTGCAGACGGTCATGCTTTGCGGTAAAAATAGATTCGGGGCGTTGAAACAAGGGGAGTAATTAGTGCTTTGTCCAGGCCAGAAGGAGTAATGTTTCGATTGCAGCCCGTTGAATCCTTCCAGCCACAATTCCGAAAGGCTTTTCAGTCGGACGCCCTCCTGCGTCCCTGCCCGGCAGTGCAAGCGGGCCATTGCCGACTCCCCGCACCACCTATATCCACACCACTGGATTTGAATTCCTGCAAACGTAAGGAGAATAGCTACATGTTTGAAGAGAACCAGGACAGCATGAATCGGATGCTCAAGGAAAATGAGGAGTTCCGTCGCCTGTACAACCAGCACCAGCAGCTGGAAAAGCGGGTCATCGCCGCCGAAAACGGGACGGCCCCCATGGAAGATCTGGCTCTCAACCAGCTTAAAAAGGAAAAACTGCATTTCAAGGATCAGCTCACCCGAATCATGGAAGACCACTCGGTCAACTAGGCGGTTCCCTGGATTCCCGGACCCGCCCGGAAGTGACGGGCGGGCCTTTCATCAATTCGCGTAACGGGGCCCGGCCCTTCTTTCGGTTGCCTGATTGAATCCAATTCCGTTAAGGTTTCGGATTCCTTACTGGCGAGCCCCCTCATGCCCATTTACGACAACGTTCTCGATCTCATTGGCGATACCCCGGTTGTACGCGTCAATCATCTGGATACAGGCCCCTGCGATCTTTTCCTGAAGCTCGAATCGCAGAATCCCGGCGGTTCGGTCAAGGACCGGATCGGCCTGACGATGGTCGACCAGGCTGAAAAGCGGGGCGATATCAAACCCGGTGATACGCTGGTTGAGGGAACTGCGGGCAATACCGGTCTGGCCCTGGCACTGGTCGCCGCCCAGAAGGGGTATCGGCTGATCCTAGTCATCCCCGACAAGATGAGCCGGGAGAAGATCTCCAACCTCAAGGCCATGGGAGCCGAGGTGGTCATCACCCGCTCCGACGTCGGTAAAGGTCATCCCCAGTATTACCAGGATCTTGCCAAGACCATCTCAGAAGAAAAGCCGGGCCGGTATTTCATCAACCAGTTCGGCAATCCGGACAATCCACTGGCCCACGAGGAAGTCACCGGGCCGGAGATCTGGCGTCAGATGGAGGAAAACCTGGATGCCATCGTGATCGGCGTTGGATCCAGTGGTACGGTCACGGGGCTTTCCAGGTATTTTGCAAAGGTCGCGCCGGACCTGGAAATCGTGGTGGCCGACCCGGTGGGCTCGATTCTTACCGAGTACATCAACAAGGGAAACCTCAGCGACAAGGGCGGATCCTGGCTGGTCGAGGGGATTGGCGAGGACTTCCTGCCAGTCATCAGCGACCTGTCAAGGGCTACAAAAGCCTATGCCGTCTCCGATCGGGAAAGCTTCATGACCGCCCGCGAATTGCTGAAAAAGGAGGGAATTCTCGGCGGTTCCTCGTCGGGCACGCTGCTTGCTGCAGCCTTGCGCTACTGTCAGGACCAGTCCGAGCCCAAGCGAGTGCTTACCCTCGTTTGCGACACGGGCAACAAGTACCTGTCCAAGGTCTACAACGACCACTGGATGCGCGACCACGGCCTGATGGAGGCCGAAGACCACGGCAACCTGAGGGACCTGATTGCCCGGCCGGTGGATACCCACGAGGCCATAACCGTATCCTCCGACGAGCCGCTGAGCAACGCCTACAGCCGGATGAAACTGTATGACGTCTCCCAACTCCCGGTAGTCGACAACCGGAAGATCGTGGGGATCATCGACGAGTCGGACATCCTGGTTGCCATATACGGCCAGGAGGAACGCTTTGCCGAACCGGTTTCATCAGCAATGGTGACCGAACTGGAATCCATCCAGATCGACGCGCCAACCCGGGACCTGCTGCCCATCTTCGCCCAGGACCATGTGGCCATCGTCATGGATGGAGAAGAATTCATTGGCCTTATTACCCGGGTGGACCTGCTGAACTTCCTGCGGAGACGGGCCGAGAGCTAGTCCTGCACCATCCTCAACCGCAAGGGACTCCGAAATTGACCAATCCAATCCCGTTTTCAGCCGCGGTTGCCGTCTGGACCCGGGTCGCGTTGCTGAGCTTTGGCGGGCCAGCCGGACAGATCGCGGTAATGCACCGCATCGTGGTCGAGGAAAAGGGCTGGGTGGATGATGCCCGTTTCACCCACGCACTGAATTTCTGCATGCTGCTGCCCGGGCCGGAAGCCCAGCAGCTGGCGACCTACCTGGGCTGGATGCTGCACGGGGTGCGGGGAGGTGTTGTTGCCGGCGCTTTTTTCGTGCTCCCTGGCATCATCGCGCTGCTGCTTCTGAGTTGGGCCTACGCCGTTGGCGCCGATGCCGGGCCGGTGGAAGCCCTGTTCTTCGGCCTCAAGTGCGCGGTACTTGCCATTGTGGTGCAGGCACTGGTCCGGATTGCCGGCAAAACGGTTCATGGTGCCCTGCCCCTGGGTCTGGCGATCAGCGCCTTCGTGGCCTTGTACTTTTTCAATCTTCTCTTTCCCCTGGTGATCCTGGCCGCCGGCGCTATCGGTCTGATGGCCCATCGGGCCGGCTGGATGAACGACCGGAACGGGATTCCGGACTCCGTACCAAGGTCCGGGCGCCCCGACCGCGCCAGCCTGGCCGCCGGCATCATCTGCCTGGTGGCCTGGCTGGTGCCCGTGGCCATAATCTGGATGATTCTCGGCAGCGAGTCGGTTTTTACCCAGATCGCAGGGTTTTTCTCCACCATGGCCGTGGTGACCTTTGGCGGGGCTTATGCGGTGCTTGCCTTTGTTGCCCAGCAGGCGGTTGAAAACTATGGCTGGCTGATGCCCGGAGAAATGCTCGACGGCCTGGGGCTGGCCGAAACCACACCAGGCCCGCTGATCATGGTCGTACAGTTTGTCGGGTTCCTGGGTGCCTGGCGGGACCCGCAAGCACTGAGTCCACTGATGGCAGGAACCCTGGGCGGTCTGCTGGCCACCTGGGTCACCTTTCTGCCCTCGTTTGTCTGGATTTTCCTGCTTGCGCCCTGGATGGAATCCCTGCGCGGCAACCGGCGCATCCGGGCGGCCCTGTCGGCCATCACCGCAGCCGTTGTGGGAGTGATCGCCAGCCTTGCCCTGTGGTTCGCAATGAACGTGGTCTTTGCCCGGACCCGCCGGATTGACGCCGGTTGGCTGGACTTCCAGGCTCCCGTGGCAGAAAGCCTGGACCCGCTCGCCCTGGTCCTGACGGTAGCTGCCCTTGTCGCCGCCCTGTACTTTCGCCTGGGGGTTTTTACGTTGATCGCCGGGGGTGCGGGACTGGGGCTGGCCGGACATTTCATGGGCCTGGTTTGACAAACATGCACAGGATTGAGTAGTCTCCAAGATGAGTCTACGACTTCGACCATACGATATTGGTCGTAACGTTTGATTTCGATGCATGGTCGCCCGGAGTTCCAGCTTCGGGATACAAAACCCACAGAGGGCCAATGGCCCGGGAACACGATGGTGAAAAAGCAACCTGCTCCAACCCCGTCCGAGCTTCGAATCCTGCAAAGTCTGTGGCAGCACGGACCGTCAACGGTTCGCGAGGTACACAACCGGATTGCGGGTGACTCCCGGGTCAGTTACACCACAACCCTCAAGCAGATGCAGATCATGCACGACAAGGGTCTGGTCCGCCGGGACGCAGAAAACCGGGCCCATGTCTATAGCGCCGTACCCGAACAGGAACAGACCCAGCAGGCCATGCTTAATGATTTCATGTCCCGGGTCTACGACGGCTCCTCGTCCAGGCTTGTACTCCAGGCGCTCGGGATTTCCCGACCGGCATCGGAACAGGAACTGGACGAAATCAACCGACTTGTCCAGCGCCTGCGAAACGAATCCTCCAATGGGCCGGACGCCTCCTGACAACCGAACCACAGTGAACTGATCATGGCCTGGTTTGACGTTTCAATAATTCAACTACTCGGACTGACGCTGCTGCACTTTATCTGGCAGGGCGCTGTCATCGGCGCACTCTACGGCTTCACCCTTTTGATGCTTCGTCCGGGTCGCTCCTCGGTGGCCTACCACCTGGCCATCCTGACTTTGTTGATGCTTGCCCTGGCGCCGGTGGTCACGTTCATTTACCTGGCACAGGCCGCCCCCGGTGCCACGAGTTCGGCCATTGCCGGAACCGAATCCCTGGCTGCTGCGACCCTGATGGTTTCCCAGCAGGCACCGGCTGCCGGAGCCACGCTGGCTACCCTGCTTCCCTGGATCGTGGCTGGCTGGCTGGCCGGCGTAATCATCCTGTCCCTGCGCCTGGCGCTGGCCTGGCAGAACCTGGTACGCCTGCGCAAATCCGCCGATTATTCGGCCGCCGCGTTCCTGCGCCCCCGCCTGGAAACGCTCAAGGCGAGCATGGGTGTCAGCCGGAATGTGGCCGTGGCGCTGACCAACCGGATCGTCAGTCCGCTGGTTATCGGCTGGCTGCGGCCGGTAATCCTGCTGCCTCCCTCGGTGGTCTGCGGCTTGCCCATGCGTCAGATCGAGATGATCCTGGCTCATGAACTGGCTCATATCCGACGCTACGATCACCTGGTCAACCTTTTCCAGATCGTCGTTGAAACCCTGCTCTTCTACCATCCGGTAGTGCTCTGGGTTTCCCGCAGGATCCGGATCGAGCGCGAGAACGCCTGCGACGATCTGGCCATCCGCACGACCGAGAACCGCCTGGATTACGTTGAAATGCTCGCGGCCCTTGAAGGGTTGCGCCAGCGCCCGTGGACACTGGCGCTGGCCATCAATGACGGCCAGATCCTCAGCCGAATCCGGCGCCTCGTCCAGCCGCCCCGGCCGCGCAGACAGCGAGGCGTGATCATGCCGGCGGTGGTAGGGGTCATGCTTGTCAGCGGGATCAGCGGCGTAGCCCTTTGGCCGGACGATTCCGAAAGCCAGGAGGCCCGCGAGATTGCCGAGCCGGCAGAACCAGTTATCAACCCCGAAATCGTCCAGTTCACCCTGCCCGAGCCTGACCAGCCAGAACCGGCAGGATCCGGTTCGGCCACGGCAATCGATTTGCAGGAGATCCCGGCCGATGCCAGCGCCATCGTGCCGGCCCGGAATGAAACGACCCGGGAAGAAGCCCAGCCGGCGATCGAGAACCTGGAGGTGGCCGGGATCGCCCCGGTGTCAGCCCCGGAGCCGACCGAAGATGCAGTCCCGGAAACGGAGATTGAGCAATTGGCTAATTCGGAAGTGCCCGAAATAAATGACCCGGCCACACCGGAACCAACGGCTGACGCAAACCCGGAGGCAAGCCAGTCCGAAGCCGTATTGCCCCAAGAAGACAGTCAGATTCCGGACGGCGTACAACAGGAGCCGGCTCTGGATCAGGATCAGGCCCTGGCTGCCGTGATTCCCCCGCAGGAAGGCCTGTTTCAGCAGGCCCGAATTCCGGATCAACAAGTTGAGGAAGAAAAACCCCGCCTGACCGGCGGCGAACTGGTCGAGCAGGTTGCACCCGACTACCCCACCCGTGCCCGCCGCAACCGCTCCAATGGAATCGTCGAGCTGGAATTCCGGGTGAATGAATCAGGCCGGGTAGAAGATATCCAGGTCATCGATGAGCACCCCGGCGGCATGAATTTCGGCAACGCCGCCATGGAAGCGGTCGCCCAGTGGCAATTCGAGCCATTCCAGCGGGATGGAAAGCCCCGGTCCCACCCGGTTCAGATCGAGATCGAGTTCGACCTGGAGCGGGATTGCCCGAGCAATACGACAGGCACACGAATCCCGCGCTGCTAGCGTACCCCGCCACTCATTCTGTAACATTCAGCGAGTCGGAAAGCGCTTAGCCGGAAGGCAGGGCGCGCCATTCACTGCGGATTGCGCCTTGCACTGTCGACTCAGTCACGCTCTGAAAGTTACAGAATGAGTGGCGGGGTACACTAGGAAGTACGACGTTCCAGTTACTCCCGGGCCGGGAAATTCTCCCGGCCCCGGCTTTTCTGCCGCCACGATCCGGTATAGCATAGCCGGCCTCTCGAATCCCCTCTGGCGAACTCATGACCACAACAGCGAAGAAGGCCGAACTGGCAACCCGGGTGATACATGCCGGTCAGGCACCGGACCCGACCACCGGGGCCATCATGACCCCGATCTACGCCACGTCCACCTATGTTCAGAAAAGCCCTGGCGATCATCAGGGTTTCGAGTATTCGCGCACGCACAATCCAACTCGAAAGGCCTGGGAAGCCTGCATTGCTGACCTGGAGGGGGGGCGTCACGGGTTCGCATTTGCCTCGGGAATGGCTGCCGTTGCAACAATTCTTGACCTGCTCACCCCCGGTGATCATGTGCTGGCCATGGACGACCTGTACGGGGGAACCTGGCGGCTGTTCGAACGGGTACGCAGGCAGAGTTCGGGGCTTGATTTCACATTTTCTGACCTGGGAGACCTCCAAAACGTCCGGCAGGGCATTCGGCCCGAAACCCGGGTAATCTGGGTGGAAACACCGACCAACCCCATGCTGCGACTGGCCGATATTGCGGCGATTGCCGAGATAGCCCGGGCAAACGATTGCCTTCTGGTCGTCGACAACACCTTTGCCACCCCCATGCTCCAGCAGCCACTGGCCCTGGGCGCCGACATCGTCCTGCATTCGGTAACAAAATACCTCAACGGTCATTCAGACATGGTCGGCGGCGCACTGGTGACTGCCGATGACGGACTGGCCGAAAAGCTGGGTTTCATCCAGAACTCCGCCGGCGGGGTACAGGGACCCTTCGATTCATTCCTGGTCATGCGCGGGGTAAAGACCCTGGCGGTGCGCATGAAGGCCCATTGCGAAAATGCCATGGCCATTGCCACCTGGCTGGAACAGCAGCCCAAGGTCGGACGGGTCATCTATCCGGGACTTTCCGGGCATCCGGATTATGACCTGTGCCAGCGCCAGATGCGTCATGCCGGGGGAATGGTAAGTTTCGACCTGGAAACCGACCTGGCCACCACCCGGCGCTTTCTGGAAAACACCCGCCTTTTTGCCCTGGCCGAGTCCCTGGGCGGAGTGGAAAGCCTGGTCAACCACCCGGCGATCATGACCCATGCCACGGTTCCGAAAGACCAGCGCGAACGGCTGGGAATCACCGACAGCCTGGTCCGCCTGTCCGTTGGAATCGAGGATGCCGATGACCTGATTGGCGACCTGGAGCGGGCCCTGGAGAAGGTCTAGTCCTTCCCGGATTCCCGCGACCCGTAGCAGGCCACTGCTGCGGCCAGTTCCCTTCTGAAAAAAACTTCTGCTTCCGGGCCCGAATCGGGCCCGGCATAGCGACCCAGCTTTCGCGCCTGACGGAAAAATCCCGTTCGCGGGATACCGGTCTTGCCCACGACCAGACTGGAAAGCAGCGGCTTGCCGGCGTGATGGTCCTCGGCGATGAGGATTTCCAGGATTTCACCAGCCCGGCTGATTGCGCCGGGCGGATTCAGGTCCAGTAATTCGGCAAACTGCCGGTAAAGGATGGGGTTGCCCTGCCCGGCCTGGCGGGCCAGTACCCGCCGGGCAAGGCCGACCAGGCGCCCCGGGTGGCGGGGATTGGATGTTTCTGGCATTGACCGGGTTGGAAAATCAGGCTGTCAGACGCCGGATCCCCCCTTCACCGGCAACGATCACCTCGTCGGCCCGACGCTGGGCGAAAAGCCCCACGGTGACCACCCCTGGAATCTGGTTGATTGCCGTTTCCATCTTCAGAGGATCAACCAGGTCAAGATTGCGCACATCCAGGATCCAGTTGCCGTTGTCCGTGGTCACTCCGTCGCGCAGTTCGGGGCGCCCCCCGAGCCCGGTGAGCTTGCGTGATACAAGGGACCGGGCCATGGGGATGACTTCCACCGGCAGGGGGAATTCGCCCAGAATATCCACGCACTTGCTCTCATCGACGATGCACAGAAAGCGACGGCTTGCTGCGGCAATGACCTTTTCACGGGTCAGCGCACCTCCACCGCCCTTGATCAGACGCCGGTGGGCGTCAACCTCGTCCGCCCCGTCCACATATAACGCCAGGTCGCCGGTGTGGTTTGGATCCAGCACCTTAACGCCGATGGCCTCAAGCCGGTCGGTGGTTTCCCGCGACGAGGATACCGCGCCTTCCAGCCGGAGACCGGAGACCTCCAGTTCCCTGATCAGGGCGTTGACCGTGCTGCCGGTCCCTACCCCGAGAATCATGCCGTCCTCGACTTCTTTCAGGGCGGCCCGGGCGGCTTCGATTTTCAGTCTCTCGGCACTCATTGCGCTTCACTCCAGTGAAAGTATGTAGTCCCAGTGCTTCTTGCTTACCGGCATGATGGATAGCCGATTGCCTCGCTGAACAAGCTTGAAATCCTGGAGCTTCGACCCCTGGTCCTTCAGCTCACGAAGGGTGATGATCCGGTCGAGCTTGCGCTTGAACTTGATTTCCACCATCACCCAGCGAGGATCATCAGGATCACTCTTGGGGTCATGATACTTGCTGTCCGGGTCGAACTGGGTATGGTCCGGATAGGCTTCCCGAACAACCTCGGCAATTCCCACGATACCCGGCACCTTGGTGTTGGAATGGTAAAAGAAGACCTGGTCACCCACTTTCATGTCGTCCCGCATGAAATTCCGGGCCTGGTAGTTGCGTACACCGTCCCAGTGTTCGGTCTGGTCCGGGCGGGCCATCAGGTGGTCGATGCCAAAGACATCCGGCTCGGACTTCATGAGCCAGTATTTCATGGAAATTGCTCCTTTACCAACGAGATCACTAATCAGCAGACATTCAGCCTGTCTCTAAGCGTTCGTGGCAAGGCGTCGGCGCGCCTTGCTGGAGGCCGGCTCTGAAGCGCTGAATGTCTGCTGATTAGTGATCTCGTTAGTATCTGTGTTGAAAGAACCGGGTCCCGTGCTCGGTTGTGATGCCATCCAGGGGAACATCCCAGGATTCAGCCGGCAGATTGTCGACTTCCTGCACGCCGTAGGCAACCCCCATCAACAGCGGAGGATTGGCCGGTTCGGCCATCTTGAACTGGAAGGTCCGGTCATAGAATCCGGCCCCCATACCCAGACGAACACCATTCGGGGAAAAGGCCACCAGGGGAGTCAGAACAAGGCCCAGGCGTTGTGCCGGACAGGACTGGCCGTTTACGGGCTCGGGAATGCCGAAGCGATTGGCCGGCATCTCGACACCTGGATGCCAACGGTGAAAGGCCATGGTCTGGCGGGTCTCGGCGAGCACCGGCAGATGAACCCGGCGACCGGCCCGGTGAAGATCGCCCAGCACCGGAAACAGGTCCGGCTCCCCCTTGAAGGCCACGTAGGCTGCAAGGTCGAGCATTTCGGAGGCTGCGAGAAAATCGGCCAGGTGAATACAGATCTGCTTGTCGAGTTGAACGCGCTGCCTTGGGTCGATGCCCATGCGACGGCCGACAAGCTGGCCGCGCAAGCTGTCCTTGATGCCTGGTGATTCCTGGGACAAGGGAAGCTGTTCCTTACCAAATAGGGGCGGCGCTCTCCGCCTGTGCCGCTGCAGGCAAGTTGACCTTGAACCAGCGGTTCAGGTGGGAAGGCTCACCATGCCTTCAGGCTTTCCGCTCTTTCAGGCGAACATGCACACCAGCCTGGCTGCGCCTTCCCCAGGTCAATAAGTAGGGACAAGGCATTTAACAAACCTGCTGGCGAACACCGCAGAGAGCGCCGTTGATTCCTAGTCTACTTGTCGTCCAGTGACCTATCAAGCTGCTCTCGCAGCGCCCGGATGCGGCCATCGACCCGCGCATGCCGGTCCTGCAGGCCCTGGCGGCTTTTCAGGAGCTCATCGGAAAGATTGAGGGCACACATCACCGCAATCTTCTCCATGGCCATGATCTTGCCCGAATCGCGGATTTCCCGCATCTGACGGTCCAGATAGAGCGCCGCTTCCATCAGGGAGCGCCTTTCCTCGGGCTGGCACATGATTTGGTACTCGCGGTCCAGTATCTGGACCGTAACGGGTTCAGCCTGCGAACTCATTGCAGTTCCTTCCGGTTTTTAGTGGCCTCGGGTTGCTTGAGAGTCTCCCGGACCGGGAATCTATCCTGACCCTTCCAAGGATTTCAGCCGGCCGATCATGGCCTCGACGCGGGTTCGCGCCTCTTCATTGCGTGCTACCAACTTGGCCCGCTCGGCCACCAGAGTCTCCTGGCGGGCATGAAGGGACCGGTTCTCCTCATCCAGCACTTTCAGGCGCTTGAGCAACTCGCCGATCTGTTCTTCCAGTCGATCCAGATCCTGAGCTGTCTGTTCGGGTGAATTCATCGCTCTTCTTTCCCCCGTTTAGGAAAAATTTTCTTCCTATAATAGACTTACGTCACTTTCTTAACAAGCTACCTTGTTATGGCCGATTCCCGGCGGGGCTGGCTCGCAACCTGCGGTCGGCATTCTTTCGGGTTACCATTGACCTGACCTCCCAACGCCAGCGACTGCCTGCGGTTGCAGACCGAATATGCTCAATACAGACAACTCAGAATCCAAGCTGGCCTGGCTGCTGGCCCTGGCCTCGGAAAAGGAGCCCGAGCGCATCGCCGAGACCCACGGCCTGGTTGTGGGCCTGCTGTGCGCTGAACCGGATCAGGATGACAAGAGCCTGGCCCGCCACCTGGCCGCCATGCAGGTCGGCGACTGGACGTCCGAGGCCATCAATGAGCAGCTCGGCCCGGCACTGAAGGTTCTGCGCGAAGAGCTGGGTTCACCGGAAATGAAGTTCCAGCCCCTGCTGCCCACCGAGGATCGCAGTCTGCAGGAGCGGACCCGCTGCCTGGCCTGCTGGTGCAGTGGTTTTCTGGCCGGCTTCGGAGCCGGTCAGCCGGTGATCCGGTCCGACGAGACCCGGGATGCGCTGCTGATGCTCGAACGAATCGCCCAGGCCGGGACCGACGAGACAGCCGACCAGGAAGAGGAGGAGACTGCCTACACCGAATTGATGGAGTTTGTCCGGGTCGCGGTGTTGATGCTGCGGGAAGAATCCCTGTCCAATGCCGACTCCAGCTGAGTTTGCCCGCCGCCGCCGCCAGCTCATGCGAATGGTCGGACCGGAGGGTCTGGTCATCGTCCCGGCTGCCGAGGAAAAGATCCGCAACGGCGATTCCGCCTTTCCATTCCGCCAGGACAGCGACTTCCTGTACCTGACCGGCTTTGAAGAACCCGAGGCCCTGCTTGTGCTGGCCCCGGGGCGAAAACAGGCCCAAAGCCTCCTGTTCTGCCGACAGCGGGACACGGACCGGGAGCGCTGGGACGGTCCGAGGATGGGGCTGGATAGTGCCCGGTCGGAGCTGGGAATGGATGATGCCTACCCCTTTTCCGACATCGATGAGATCGTGCCGGGCCTGATGGAAGGCCGGGAGCGTATCCACTACGCGGTCGGGCGCAATGGGGGCTTCGATCAGCGGGTTGTGGGATGGCTCAACGAGTTGCGCAAGCGTCGACGGGGGGTGGAAGCACCGGAGGAACTCATTTCCCTGGAACACGCCCTGCACGACATGCGCCTGTTCAAAAGCCGTGGAGAACTGACCCGCCTGCGCCGGGCTGCAAGAATTTCCGCCCGGGCGATCAGCCGGGCCATGGGCATTTGCCGTCCCGGGCTGAACGAATCCGACCTGCACGCCGAGCTGGTCCACGAATACCAGCGTAATCGCTGCCCGGCCGCCTACCAGCCCATTGTGGCCGGCGGCGAGAACGCGCTGATCCTTCATTATGTGACCAACAGCAAACCCCTGGATGCCGGCGACCTGGTGCTGATCGATGCCGGCTGCGAAGTGGAGGGTTATGCCGCCGACATCAGCCGCACGTTTCCGGTTTCCGGAACCTTCAGCGGCCCGCAGAAGGCCCTCTACGAGATCGTCCTGGCAGCCCAGGCCGAGGCCATAGACCAGGTCCGGCCGGGCAAACCCTGGGAGGAATTTCACCGGGCCGCGGTCCAGGTGCTATGCCAGGGGCTGGTTGATGAAGGCCTGCTGGGCGGAAACCTGGACGAGGAACTGGCCACGGAGTCCTGGAAGCGCTTTTACATGCACAAGACCGGGCACTGGCTGGGGCTGGATGTGCACGATGTAGGGGACTACACGGTAGACGGGCACTCCCGGATGCTTGAAAAAGGCATGGTGCTGACCGTGGAACCGGGACTTTACATCCGCAACGAGGCCGATATCCCGGAAGCCTTTCGGGGCATCGGCATCCGAATCGAGGATGACGTGGTCGTCACCGATGGCGACCCGGAAGTCCTGACCAGTGATGTCCCCCGGCAAACGGCGGACATTGAATCCCTGATGGCCGGCTAAGGAGATCGAAAATGGCGGATTTCGATGTGGCAATCAGCGGTGGCGGCATGGCCGGAGCCACCCTGGCGGTGGCCCTGGCCCGCCAGGGGCGCAAGATCTGCGTCATCGAGCCGGTGGTTCGGGATGCCGACCACCAGCCCAGCTACAACGACCGAACCCTGGTTCTCAACGCCGCCTCCCTGAATATCCTGGGCAACCTGGGCCTGATGGACGGTCGACTTCAACTGACCCCGGTCGAGGAGATCCATGTCTCTCGCCAGGGCCGGGCCGGACATGTCCGCATGCGCGCCGCCGACCATGGCCGACAACGCTTCGGCGCAGTCGTCGTCGCCCGGGAACTGGGCAATGTCCTGCTCGACGCACTGGCTGAGAGCCCTAACATCCGGGTTCTCTGCCCGGATGCTCTGACCGGTTGGCAGCCAGGTCCCGGGCGTGTCCTGGTACGGCTCGATAGTGGCGATGCGATAACCGCCCGGCTGCTGGTCGGTGCAGACGGGACCGGCTCGGCGGTGCGCAGGCTGGCCGGAATCGAGCCCCGGATTCACGACTACAACCAGTCGGCCCTGGTCTTCAATGCCCGGAGCGAACAAGCCCATGGCAACCGGGCCTGGGAACGGTTTACCGGGCACGGGCCGGTGGCCGTCCTGCCCCAGCCCCAAGGCCGCCTCGGCGTTGTCCTGATCGATTCCCGGGACTCGATTGCTGATCTGGTCGAAACTTCCGATGCGCAAATTCTCGCTCTCCTGCACGAACGATTCGGGCACAGGCTGGGGGCTTTCAGCGAGCCGGGCCAGCGATCGTCCTACCCCCTGGTCCGACTTCAGGCAACAACCGGACATGCCCAACGCATGGTACTCATCGGCAATGCAGCCACCACGGTCCACCCGGTATCCGCCCAGGGCTTCAACCTGGGCCTGCGGGATGTGGCCGGCCTGGTTGAGATCCTGGAGGGAGTCGGTGATATCGGCGAACCGGGTCTGCTGGAGCACTACAATGCCCAGCGCCGGGCGGATCGGGCGGAAACCATACGCTATACCGACACCCTGGCACGGGCCTTTACCAACCCGAGCATGCCTTTCGGGCTGGGAACCCGGCTTGGCCTGGCCGCCCACGCCTTCTTTCCGGCCCTGGAAAGACGACTGGCCGCGGCGGCCATGGGATTCCGTTCACCGGTCAGCCGTCTTGCCAGCCGGGAATGGAGCCCGGGCCGGAGGCGGACTTCGTGAGCCGGCTGTTCGATGTCATCGTGGTTGGCGGTGGAGCCGCCGGAGCCTGCACAGCCGCCCTTATGGCGACCGGCAGCCGGCGGGTCGGCCTGCTGGATATTCGAACCCCGCAACGCCCGGATGCCGAAAAGGATATTGACCCCCGGGTTGCCGCTATCAGCCCGGGCAGTCGCAATATCCTGATCGCTGCCGGGGCCTGGCCCCTGCTGGACGGGAAGAGAATCGGCTCCTACGACCGCATGCGCGTGGTGTCCGGGAGGCATTCCATCGATTTCCGGGCAAGCGACCACGGCCTTTCACAGCTGGGCTGGATCCTGGAGATTCCCGCCGTGGAAAGAGCCCTGTGGGATGCCCTGGAAGCCCGGGGGCAGGTGGAATTCCTGACCGGTCACCGGCTGGCGTCCATGGGCTCGCGAGCCGGTGAACTTCGCCTGCACCTGGACGACGGCAGCCGGGTCGACACCCGCCTGCTGGTGGCCGCAGACGGTGGTCAGTCCCGGGTCCGCCGGGAAGCAGGCATCGAAACCGACACCTGGCATTACAACCAGTCGGCCATCGTCGCCCACCTGGAAACCGAGCAACCCAACCAGGGGTTGGCATGGCAGCGGTTTACCGATTCCGGCCCCCTGGCCCTGCTGCCCCTGCCTGGCGGCCGGTCATCCCTGGTCTGGTCGGTTCCCGCGCAAATGGCAGCAGAGCTGACTTCGGGCGCCGAAGAACAATTTCTCGAAACCGTGTACGCCGCTGCCGGGGAATCGTTCGGCCGGATCACCGGCACGAGCCGGCGGATGAGCTTCCCCCTGGTCCGCCGCCAGGCCCGAAGCCTGACGGCCCCCGGATTGGCCCTGGTCGGTGATGCCGCCCGTACCGTTCATCCCCTGGCCGGTCAGGGACTGAACCTGGGCCTGGCTGATGCCGCAGCCCTGGCCGAGGAGTTCGAGCCCTGGCGGCCGGGCGGGGATACCGCAGCACCCCTGCAGCGCTACAAACGCTGGCGAACCAGCAGTGGCAGCCTGCTTGCCGGTGGAATCCATGGAATCAACGAGTTGTTCAACAGCAGCCTGCCGGGGCTGAAGAACCTGGCCGGGGTCGGCATGACCCTTTCCGGGTTCGCCTGGCCGGTACGGGACGCATTTGCCCGGCGGGCGGCGGGAATGGATGGAGACAGCCCCCGGATCGCCCGGACGCCCGACCCGGAGGCAACCGGGGACGTGGAGGGTAAACCGGGGCCGGGAACCGGCCCGTGAGCCTGCCGGAAACGCCCCGGGCCGCCGGCCTGGTCACTGCCGGGGCTGTTCTTATAAGTTTTGCTGCCATCTTTGCCCGTCTGGCGGATGTGGCCCCGACCACCTCGGGCTTTTACCGCATGGTTTTCGGCACCATGGCCCTGGGCGGCCTGTTGCTGTTCAACCGGGAAATGCGCCAGGGCTGGAACAGGAACTGGGCCGGGTCATTGCTTATAGCCGGGCTTTTTGCCGCCGATATCTGGTTCTGGCATCGCTCCATCGAGTACATCGGCCCGGGCCTGGCTACCCTGCTGGCGAATTTCCAGGTCTTCATGCTGACCCTGGTCGGCGTATTCTGGATGCGGGAAAAGGTCGGCTGGCGATTTGCCGGCGGCCTGGGGCTGGCCATGACCGGCCTGTGGCTGCTTTTTGGCAGGGAGTGGGCCGTGCTGTCACCGGAGTACCGGCTGGGCGTGATACTGGGCCTGCTGACCGCCCTGGCCTACGGACTGTATATCCTCAGCCTGCGGGGGTTCCAGATCCGGCATTCCGGAATCCGGCCGGAAGCCCGGCTGCTGCAGGTCACCCTGTGTTGCGGCGTCATTCTGGGCGCGGTCAACCTGGCCGAGGGCAACAGTTTCGCCATTCCCGATCTCGGCACCCTGGCGAGCCTGGTGGCCCTTGGCGTGCTCTGCCAGGTCTTCGGCTGGCTCCTGATCACCCGGGGCATGCCGGCTCTTCCCGCTTCCCTGGTGGGCCTGTTGCTGCTGATCCAGCCTTCCAGCTCCATCGTCTGGGACATGATCCTCTTCGGCCTGCGCCTGCACCTGCTGGAGATTCTTGGTGTCGCACTGGCCCTGACGGGGATCTACCTGGGCTTTCGGGCCGCCGCCAGGGCCCGGGTAACCTGAAATTCGCCCGGAAGGAATCGAGCCGGTAGAATGCCGCGCTTTCCCAGGGACAATCCTCCCCAATGCCCGAGATTCGCGCGGTGATCTTCGACATGGACGGTCTTCTGATCGATTCCGAGCCCCTCTGGCAGGACGCGGAGATCGAGGCCTTCCGGCCACTGGGCATTCCCGTGACACGGGAGCTTTGCCGTCAGACGGCGGGTACCCGCCTCGACGAGGTCCTGAAAATCTGGCACGAAAAATTCAGGTGGCAGGAACCGGGTCTGGATGAAATGCACCGCCGCATCCTGGCCGGGGTCACGAAGCTGATGATGGAACAGGGACAGGCGCTGCCCGGCGTCCACGAAACCATGCGTGACCTGCGCGCCGCCGGCATTCCCATGGCCATCGCCTCTTCCTCACCACCGGCGCTGATCCAGGCGGTTGTCGACAAGCTGGAACTGGAACCCTACCTGGAGTTGACCCATTCCGGCATCCATGAGGAAAAGGGCAAACCCGACCCGGCGGTTTTTCTCACTACCGCCGCCCGGCTGGGCATTCCACCGGAGCAGTGCCTGGTCTTCGAGGATGCGCCCAACGGCGTTCTGGCCGCTCACCGGGCAGGCATGCCGATTATTGCCATCCCTTCTGTCTTCGATCCCGACGACCCGGGCTTCGAGCCTGCCTGGCGGGTACTCGACTCCCTGAATGCATTTACGCCGGAAATGCTCGACGAATTGAAGGCCTGAATCCGGCCGCCGGTCTGCACGGAAGGTTCACGACAGAGTGTAGAATCGGGGGAACAAACCCGATCCGGTCCGGTCCCACCGGCCGGACCCGCCAAGGAGCCACTTCATGCGCACCTCATCCATAGTCCGTGTTCTAGCCATTTCATCAATCCTCATGCTCATGGCCGTGCCCGGCCAAGCCAGGGAACCCCTGAAGAACCCGGACGATCTTGTAGCCGTAGAACTGGCCACCGTAGGCGTCGATCCCTTTACCGGCTCCCCCCTGGTGCTGCTGCGGGAGCCCGGCTCCGGTGACGTGGTGCCGATCAGTATCGGTCCGGCGGAAGCCCGGGCCATTCTCATGGCCATCCAGGAAGTGCCAACCCCCCGCCCAATGACCCATGATCTGGCAACCGATATTATCAAGAACACCGGCGGGCGGCTTGAGCGGGTCCTGGTCGACGGCCTGGTGGAAAATACCTATTTCGGACTGCTCGATATCCGGATGGAAGACGACGAGGACACGCCGGTCTACGTGGACAGTCGGCCAAGCGACGCCCTGGCCCTGGCCGTCAGGGCGGGGGCGGGAATCCTGGTTGCACCGGATGTACTCCAGGCCACCCGGGATCTGGAATTCGAGGGGCTCGAAGACGACCAGGTGGTCACGGCACTGGGAATCACCGTGACCGAGGTGACCGATGAGTTGCGCGAGGCCCTGGGCCTGCCCGACGAAGACGGGCTGCTGGTCAACCGGGCCGTCGGCGAGGCCGA